>WRKI01000345.1 GCA_009778155.1 Spirochaetota bacterium | reverse complement strand
GCCACGCCATGAATTACGCATTGGACATCGAGGCTATCGTGCAAACCGTGTTCATGGGCACTCAGCAAAGGGCTACCGGGCCTATCGGCGGCTTGGTGTGGGGTTCGGCGGCGGACAGGCTGCCGACCTTCCCCCACAACCCGGCGCGGGCGGCGGAGCTTCTGGCGGAGGCCGGCTTTGCCGACGGTTTTGCGGTTACCTTTTTCGCGCCGCAAGGGGCCACGGTAACGATTGACACTGCCGAAATCGTGCAGAATATGCTGGCTCCTTTTGGCATTCAGGTTAGTGTCCAGATTCTGGAATGGGGCGCGTTCCTTGAGGCCAGCAACCGGGGCGAAACCGACATTCTAAGCCTTGCGTGGGTTCCCACGACCGGCGACCCCGACCAAGGTTTGTTTGCCACCTTCCACAGTTCCATGCACGGGGCGGGCGGCAACCGGGCCTTCTTTACCAACGCGCAGGTGGACGCGCTTTTGGAAGCCGGCAGGGTGGAAACCGATCCTGTTGCCCGCGCCCAGATTTACTACGAAATTCAGCAGATTCTTAGGGAAGAAAGCCCTTGGATTTTTTTCGCACAGGGGATTCAGGCCCTTGGCATAAGAAACAATGTTCAAGGCTTTAGAATGTCCCCCAACTTGATCAACAGGTTCTGGGGTGTGTCTTTTAGTTAAAACTGCCGATTAACGGCCGGCGGGCTTGTTATTATACCCGCGATTGGTTAATATAGGTAGAAAGGAGAAAAGTTGGGGGCGAGATTGGTTATGGAGAGGCGTAGCATAAAATGAAAAAGTTGCAGATTAAGGATTTGGTCGAGTATCGCTTTATTTCAAAACTCGAGGTCGCTCCCAAGGGTCGCCATGCGGCCTTTGTGGTTAGCCAGGCAAACTGGGACGAAAACGGTTACGACCACAACATTCACCTGCTGGACACCTCGACAGAGCAAACCCGCCAGCTTACCTACACGGGCGATGCCAAGGGCTTTTTCTGGCTGAACGACAGCGAAATAGTCTTCCCGGCGTTACGCGAAAAGGCCGACAAGGAAAAAACGCAAAAGGGCGAAAAACTTACCGTGTTCTACAAAATGAACATTCACGGCGGCGAAGCCCATGTTTGGCTCAAAGTGCCCCAGGCCGTGGAAGCCTACAAAAAACTTTCGGAGAATGCGCTTGTGTTAAGTTGTGTGTTCAAACCCGGCGAGCCGGACTTTGAAAGCCTTGACGAAGCCGGCAAAAAAGCGGCCTACCAGACAATCGAAGAAGAAAAAAACTACGAGGTGTTGGACGAAATACCCTTCTGGAGCAACGGTCGCGGTTTTACCAACAAAAAACGCAAACGCCTGTACATTTACGACACCGAAAAAAAACAAGCGGTGCCAATCACCTCGGAAAGCCTCGATGTCGAAGACTTTAATGCCAAGGACGGCAAGATCGTCTACACCGGCCACGACTTCCACGACAAACGGCGGCAAGTTTCCGGCATTTGGCTTTACGATGTCGCCGGGCAAACAACCGGAACCGTTTTGCCGGAAACCGACTGGCGTGTCAGCTTTGTAAACTTTTGCGGCGACAAAATTGTCGCAAAGGCCACGCAGGGCAAAAAAACCGGTATGTCCGAAAACCCCGCCCTGTATGTGGCGGAAAAAGGCGAAATGAAGCCGCTTGCCGACCCCGACGAAAACATGGGAACCTACACAAACTCCGACAGCCGCCTGGGTGCAGGCTTTACATTGAAGGTTGCTGACAACGGCAACATTTACTACACGGCCACGCACCATGTGCAAAATGTTTTGCGCTGTGTAAAGCCGGACGGCACTGTCGAAACATTGTTCCAAGGGTTTAACTCTATCGACGGCTTTGATCTGGCCGGCGACAAAATCATCTGTTGCAGCTTGGCCGCCACGACCCTCCACGAGCTTCATGCGCTGGAAGGCGGAGCCTTGCGAAAACTCACCGGGTTTAACGACAAGTTTGTCGCCGAAGTAACCCTGACAAAGCCCGAATACTTGGAAGCCAAGGGCGAGCGCGAAACAATAGAAGGCTTTGTGTTAAAACCCGTCGGCTTTGACCCGGCGAAAAAGTACCCCGCCATTCTTAACATTCACGGCGGCCCAAAAACGGCCTTTGGCGACACCTACTTTCACGAAATGCACGTTTGGGCGGCCAAGGGCTGGTTTGTCGTTTTTTGCAACCCCTGGGGCAGCGACGGGCGCGGCAGCAAATTTGCCGACCTGCGCGGCCAGTACGGAACGGTGGACTACAACGACCTAATGACCTTTGCCGACAAAGCCTTGGGAACCTATCCCCAGATTGACAAAGAGCGATTCGCCGTTACCGGCGGCTCCTACGGCGGCTTTATGACCAACTGGATGATCTGCCACACCGACCGCTTCAAATGCGCGGCCTCCCAACGGAGCATCTCCAACTGGATTAGCAAGTTTGGCACTACGGACATTGGCTATTACTTTAACGCGGATCAAATGGCCTCCACCCCCTGGTCGGACCCGGACAAAATCTGGTGGCACTCCCCGGTCAAGTATGCCGACAAGTGCAAAACGCCGACACTTTTCCTGCACTCCGACGAGGATTATCGGTGCTGGCTGCCGGAGGCACTGCAAATGTTCACCGCGCTAAAATTCCACGGTGTGGAGTCGCGGCTGTGTATGTTCAAAGGCGAAAACCACGAGCTTTCCAGAAGCGGCAAACCCAAACACCGGGTGCGCCGAATTAAGGAAATGGTCGATTGGTTCGATAAATATCTTGGATAAGGTCGAAAGTGAGAAGGGAAACATGAAAAAAACAGTTGCCGATTTTATACTGCACAACGCTCTTGTTTGGACTGCCGACGACGCGCTCCCAGCGGCACACGCCGTGGCTGTCGCCGGCGGGCGCATTTTGGCGGTGGGTTCCTCCAAGGAAATTCTCGACGGCTACGAATCGGCCGTTACAACCGACCTTAAAGGCAGGCGTTTGCTGCCGGGGCTTCACGACAGCCATATGCACCTTCTCTTTACAGGCCATTTTTTGCAACGAACAAACTTGATCGGCTGCCGCAGTATAGACGAAATGATTGAGCGTTTCCGGGCAAGGGGCGAAGACAAAGAGCCGATTATCGGGCGGGGCTTTTTGCAAGACAATTTTGCCGAAAAAAGAATGCCGACACGCCACGATCTGGACAAGGTGTCGCAGGAACAGCCGGTGTTGGCCATTCGCGGTTGCGGCCATGTCGTTGTCGCCAACAGCAAACTGCTGGAAATGGCCGGCGTAAAAAAAGGCTTTGGCCAGGTTGACGGCGGCGAAATCGGCTACGACAAAGACGGCGAGCCTAACGGCTTTCTAGCGGAAACGGCAATGGCCTTGGTCTGGAGTGTCCTGCCGGTCCCCACCCTCGAAGCCACGCAAAACGCTGTCGTTAACGCCGCCAGGGAGCTTATCCGCGTGGGCATTACCACAGCGCATTCCGACGACTTTGTCAACAGCGACTGGGACAAAACATATTCCGCCTACCTTGCCGCCGCGAAGGCCGGGGACCTGCCCCTGCGGGTGAATCATCAGCTTCGTTTTGACAAGCCGCAAGATGTGGCAAACTTTGTCGAATGGCGGGCGGGCAAGGACAAGGAAAAAAGCCCGCATTTAACCCCGGAAAACTTCGCCTACGGCCCAATCAAACTGATGTGCGACGGCTCCTTGGGCGGCAGAACGGCCGCGCTCAACGAGCCTTATTCCGACGATCCGGGGAACTACGGGGTGCAGATTTTAAGCCGCGCCCAAATGGTGGCCATTTTTAAGGAAGCGCACAAAGCGGGCTACCAGCTTTGCGGGCACGCCATTGGCGATAAAACGATAACCGATATTATCGAAGCATTTGCCGAAGTTATCCCGGCGGAGGACTTGCCCAAGGCGCGGCCCAGGGTGATTCACGCCCAGGTAACCACGGAAAAAATTTTCAAGCGCATGAAGGAACTGCACGTCCACTGCGACATCCAGCCTGCCTTTGTGCCAAGCGACAGCCCTTTTCTGGTTTCCCGACTGGGCGAAGAAAGAGCGGCGGCCAGTTATGCGTGGAAAACGATGCGCGACATGGGCATTTCGTCTTCCGCCGGTTCGGACAGCCCTGTCGAGCATTTTTGCCCCTTTTACGGCATCTACTGTGCGGTAACCAGAGCAAGTGCCGACGGGCACCCGGCCGAGGGCTGGAACCCGAAGGAACGCCTTACAATAGAAGAATCCTTGCGAGCCTACACTGTGGATGCCGCCTACGCGGCGCATCTTGAAAAAAGCTCCGGCAGAATAGCCCCCGGGCTGTTCGCCGACTTTATCCTGCTTGACAGGGATATTTTGAACATTCCCCATGAGGAAATAAAAGACATAAAAGTGCTTGCCGCATGGGTAGACGGCAAGCGCATTTTTGGGGAAAACTTATAGAAGCAGAAATTAAGTCAGCCGGGGATGCGGGCGAAAGCTTGCGGGAAGCGTCGATTGGTTTGGAGCTAATCAGCCGTTTCTTTTTCTTACCAAGCTTGGCAGAAATGTCGGCCGGGTGTTACTCGGTAAAGGTTTGGCGGTTAATCCTCGTTTGGGAGGAGTGCAATAATGATGAAGAAAAACGGGGCAAAGGCCCTAAAAACGGCACTGGGCGTGGCTCTGCTTTCAACCGTGCTGGTTTTTTCCGGGTGCGGCGGCGGTGTTGCCGAGCGTACAGATCATTTGATCGTGGGCATACCGGCTATGCACACCAATCTTGACCCGACTTTGCAAAACGACATTCCGTCAACCAGGGTTATTTTCCATGTTTTTGACACCTTGGTTTGGGTCGATTACAACATGGAGCCTCAGCCCAATCTTGCGGAAAGCTGGGAATGGGTCGATCCGGCCAATCCCACGGCTCTTCGCGTTTTCCTGCGTCAAGGGGTGCTCTTCCATAACGGCGACCCGCTTACCGCCCGGGATGTTCAGTTTTCCCTTGACAGGGCTTCGCAATCGCCGCACATTGCCACGGTTGCAAGCGCGATAAGCAGCACCGAAATTGTAAACGACCACGAGGTGATTATTCACTTGGATTATCCCTTTGTGCCTTTCATAAACTTTCTTGGCCACGGCGGTCTTTCCATTCTGAACGAAAGGGCTGTTACCGAACTTGGCGTTGCCGCCCACAGCCACGCGCCGGTTGGCACTGGCCCTTACCGGCTTACAAACATTGTGGCAGGCGACCGCGTGGAGCTTGTCCGCTGGGAAAACTACTGGGGAACGCCCGCTCCTATCGAAAACTTGACCTTCCGCCTTTTGGCCGACGCTTCCACTCGCTTGATTGCCTTGGAAACGGGCGAAATAGACATTATGATCGACGTGCCGCCGCCGGATATGTCCCGCGTGCGCGGCCACTCGGATTTGACTTTGCATCACGAAGAAAATGTGGCGACTCACTACGTTGCATTTAACGTTCAGCGGCCGCCTTTTGACGATGTCCGGGTGCGCCATGCGGTGCAGTACGCTTTGGACTTGGACGCAATGGTAAACGCGGTTTTCATGGGCGCGTTCTCCCCGGCAACCGGGCCTATCAGCCCCAGGGTGTGGGCTTCGGCATCGGAAAATCTTGCTCCCTTCCCCTTTAACCCGGAGCGGGCGCGGGAGCTTCTGGCCGAGGCCGGCTTCCCCGACGGTTTTTCCATTACATTCATGACAAACCAAGGCAACCCCCAGCGTGCCGACACGGGCGAAATTATGCAGAATATGCTGCGCGAAGTGGGTATCGATATGTCGGTGCAAATTCTGGAATGGGGCGCATTCTTGGATGCCTCCGACCGGGGCGAGCCGGACGCGCTTATGATCGCCTGGGTTCCCACCACGGGCGACCCGGACAACGGTCTTTTCGCCACCTTTCATTCTTCCACTTGGGGGCCGGGGGGCAATCGCGCCTTCTTTAGCCACCCGGAGGTTGACAGTCTTTTAGAGGCCGGCAGGCGGGAATCCGACCCGGCTGTCCGCGCCCAGATTTACTATCAAGCCCAAAGGATTATTCACGCCGAATCGCCCTGGATTTTTATGGCGACTGGCGCGGAGATTACCGGCGTAAGAAACAATGTTCAGGGTTTTAGACCGGCCCCGAACTCGCTGCCCAGGTTCTGGACAGTTTCTTTTAGTTAACGAGCAGATGTAAGGGGAAACACTGATTGGCTTCAAGTTAATCAGCGTTTCCCTAAAGGAGGACGAGTTATCATGAAGAAAAGTTTGAGAGTAAAATCCGCACTTGGCGCGGTCTTGGTTTCTATCGCGCTGGTTTTTTCCGGGTGCGGCGGCGGGCAGATTGCTCGCACGGATACTTTAATCGTGGGTGTGCCGGCAATGCACACCAACCTCGATCCGATTTTGCAAAACAACATCGCTTCGATGCGTATTATCTACCATGTTTACGACACCTTGGTATACATGGATTTCGACATGACTCCTCAGCCCAATCTTGCGACAAGTTGGGAATGGGTCAACCCGGAAAGTCCGGATCAGCTTAGGGTCTTCCTGCGTCAGGGTGTGTTGTTCCATAACGGCGACCCGCTTACCGCCGGGGATGTTGCCTTCTCTCTTATGCGCGCTTCGCAATCGCCAACGATAGCAGCCGTTGCGGGTATGATTCAGAGTGTGGATATTGTTAGCGACAGCGAAATTCTAATCAATCTGGACTTTCCCTTTGTGCCTTTCATTAGTTTTCTTGGACACCAAGGGATGTCTATTGTGAGCGAGCGGGCTGTTACCGAAATGGGGCAGGATGCCCACAGCCAAGCTCCAATCGGCACTGGCCCGTTTAGGCTAACCAACATAGTGGCCGGCGACCGCGTGGAGCTTACCCGCTGGGATCAATACTGGGGCGAGCCTGCTCTTGTGGAAAACTTGGTAATCCGTTTGCTGGCAGACACTGCCACTCGGCTTATCGCCCTTGAAACAGGCGAGATTGACATAATGCTGACGGTTCCGGCTAACGATTTGTCCGTGGTGCAGGGGCATCCGGACTTGACTTTGCACAGCGCAAGCACTGTGGCAACTACTTATATTGCATTTAACACTTCCCGGCCGCCTTTTAACGATGTCCGTGTGCGTCATGCAATGCAATACGCTGTTGACACAGAGGCTTTGGTGCAGGCAGTATTCATGGGCGGCCAGCCGCAAGCGACCGGGCCTATCAATTCTATGGTTTGGGCTTCTGCGGCGGACAGGCTCGATCCTTTCCCGTTTAACCCGGCGCGGGCGCGGGAGCTTTTGGCCGAGGCCGGCTATTCCGACGGGTTTTCCGTTGTGTTTTTTGTAAGCCAAGGGGCGGCCACGGGTTTGGACACTGCCGAAATTATGCAGAATATGTTGCGCGATGTCGGTATCGATATGTCCGTGCAGGTTCTGGAATGGGGCGCTTTTTTGGAAGCCTCTAACCGGGGCGAACCCAATCTTGTAACGCTTGCCTGGGTTCCCACGACGGGCGACCCGGATCAAGGCTTGTTTGGCCCTTTTCACAGCACTTCAAGCGGGGTGGGCAATCATGCGCACTTTAACAACCCGCAGGTGGATGCTCTTCTTGAAGCCGGCAGGCTGGAAACCGATCCCGTCCTGCGTGCGGAAATTTACTATCAGCTTCAAAGGGTAATCCGCGATGAAGCCCCGTGGATTTTCTTGGCGCAAGGCATGGAGCATACGGGCGTAAGGAATAATGTTCAGGGGTTCACCACAGCCCCAAGCACGATTCACAGGTTTTGGGGTGTTTCCCTTAACTGAGTAAACATGGGGCTTGCCCTATTGTTCAATATGCAAGGAGAAAAAGTATGGTGAAAAAAATGTTTGTGGCGGCGTTGGTTTCAACCGCGCTGGTTTTTGCCGGGTGCGGCGGCGGTTATGTTGCCCGCACAGATCATTTAATCGTGGGCGTGCCCACAATGCACGTCAATCTTGACCCGATTTTGCAAAACGACATTGCTTCGGCCAGGATTATTATTCATGTTTACGACACCTTGGTTTATCTTGATGACAACATGATTCCGCAGCCCAACCTTGCAACAGGCTGGGAGTGGATCGATCCGGCAAACCCCACTCAGCTTAGGGTTTTTATACGAGAGGGTGTTTTGTTCCATAACGGGGATGTGCTTACCGCAAGCGATGTCGCGTTTTCGCTTAACAGGGCTTCAACATCGCCGCAGGTTGCCGGCAATGCAGGGATGATTCAAAACGCGACTGTCGTAAACGATCACGAAGTGTTGATTACGCTGGACTTTCCCTTTGTGCCTTTCATTAACTCTTTGGGTGTTCAGGGTTTGGCTATCGTGAACGAGCGGGCTGTTACCGAAATGGGGCAGGATGCACACAGTCAGGCCCCTGTCGGCACTGGCCCTTTCCGGCTGACGAACATTTTCGCCGGCGACCGCGTGGAGCTTGCCCGCTGGGATCAATACTGGGGTACGCCCGCTCAGGTAGAATACTTGACAATCCGCGTTTTGACAGACACCGCGACAAGGCTTATCGCTCTTGAAACCGGCGAAATAGACATCATGCTGGTTGTTCCCGCCCACGACCGCTCCCTTGTTCAGGGGCATCCGGATTTGACCTTGCACAGCGGGGGGACTGTTACGACAACTTATGCCGCGTTTAATTCTTCCCGGCCGCCTTTCGACGATGTGCGTGTGCGCCATGCGATGCAGTACGCGATAGACACAGAGGCGCTGGTGCAGGCTGTATGGATGGGGGCCAACCCATTGGCAACCGGGCCTATCAACGAAAGGGTGTGGGCTTCTGCGGCGGACAGGCTCGATCCCTTCCCCTTTAACCCGGAGCGGGCGCGCGAGCTTTTGGCCGAGGCCGGGTTCCCGGACGGTTTTTCCGCGACATTTTTCTCCAGCCAGGCGGCCACAAGCCAAGACACTGCGGAAATCGTACAAAATATGTTAGCGGCTGTGGGTGTTGATATTTCCATTCAGATTTTGGAATGGGGCGCTTTTTTGAACGCTTCTAACATGGGCGAAACGGATATTATTACGCTGGCTTGGGTAACGGTAACCGGCGACCCCGACCACGGGTTGTTCGGCCCCTTCCACAGTTCCAACTGGGGGGCTGGCGGCAACCGCGCATGGTTTAGCCACCCGGAAGTTGACAGGCTTTTGGAAGCGGGAAGGGTGGACACAAACCCTGTAACCCGGGCGGAAACGTACTATCAAGTTCAGCGGATTATCCGCGACGAAGCGCCTTGGCTTTTCCTTGCGCAGGGCATGGAGCAGACGGGCGTAAGAAACAACGTTCAAGGTTTTAGAACCGCCCCGAATGAGATTCACCGGTTCTGGGGTGTCTCTTTGGGCGGCTGATGAAGGTAAAATGGGCTGTGCCTTTTGGGACAGCCCAAAATTGGACTTGTTCGAGAACCCGATGGTTCTCGAACAAGTCTCGCACTTTTTTGGGGCAAAAGCCCAAAAAAAGTGCTTTTTAAGCGGAAGTTGTTCTGAAACTGAAGTTTCCGAACAACTAATATTATAGTAGCGAGGAGATAGAGTAATCATGATGAGAAAAATGCTTTGGGCGGAAACAGGCTTAAAAGCGAGGTTGCGACTAGCGGCCGGCGCGTTGGCGTTGTCATTGGCACTGGTGTTTACCGGGTGCGGCGGCGGTGTTGTCGCCCGCACAGATACCTTAATTGTGGCGCAGGGGGCTATGCCTACAAACCTTGATCCGACTTTGTCGAATGACATACCGACGGCCACTCTTATCTTCCATATTTACGATACTTTGGTGTATGTCGATTATGACATGATGCCAAGGCCGAATCTTGCGACAAGCTGGGAATGGGTTGACCCGGCAAACCCCGATCAGCTTAGGGTTTTCCTGCGCCAGGGTGTGCTTTTCCACAACGGCGACGAGCTTACGGCAAGTGATGTTGCGTTTTCTCTTAACAGGGCTTCGGTAGCTCCGATTATCGGCGGTATTGCAAGCATGATCCAGAATGTTTCTGTTGTAAACGATCACGAAGTTTTGATCACGCTGGAGTTTCCCTTTGTGCCTTTCGTAAACTTTCTGGGGCATACCGCGCTTTCTATCGTGAACGAAAGGGTGATTACCGAAATTGGCGAGGCCGCTCACAGTCAGGCCCCGGTTGGCACTGGCCCGTTTCGGCTAACAAACATTGTAACAGGCGACCGCGTGGAGTTTGTGCGTTGGGACTATTTTTGGGGCGAGCCTGCAATCGTAGAAAACCTTATAGTGCGTGTTCTTGCGGATGCTTCTACCCGGCTTATCGCGCTTGAAACTGGCGAAATTGACATAATGCTGGGCGTGCCTCCCACGGATATGTCCCGCATTGCCGGCCACCCGGAGTTGACGCTTTTCCACGAAGAAAACTTTTCGACCAATTACATCGCTTTTAACACTTCAAGGCCGCCTTTCGATGATGTCCGTGTGCGCCATGCCGTGCAGTACGCGATAGACTTGGACGCGATGGTGCAGGCCGTGTACTTGGGCGCGCTGGCTCCCACGACGGGGCCGATCAACTCAAGGGTGTGGGCATCGGCAACGGACAGGCTGGAGCCTTTTGCATTTAACCCGGAGCGGGCAAGGGAGCTGTTAGCTGAAGCCGGTTTCCCCAACGGGTTCTCTACCGTGTTTTTTACAAACCAAGGTAACCCCCAGCGGGCCGACACCGGGGAAATTATGCAAAATATGTTACGCGATGTCGGTATCGATATGGCTGTGCAAATTCTGGAATGGGGCGCATTTTTGGATGCTTCCGACAGGGGCGAGCCGGATATTTTAATGATTGGCTGGGTTACTTCGACCGGCGATCCCGACCACGGCTTGTGGGCAAACTTTCACAGCTCGAACTTGGGGGCCGGCGGCAATCGCGCTTTTTTTGTGAACGCGCAAGTGGACGCTCTTCTTGAAGCCGGCAGGCGGGAAACCGACCCGGCGGCACGGGCGGAAATTTACTACCAAGTCCAAAGAATTATTCGCGATGAATCCCCGTGGATTTTCCAGTCGGCGGGTTCGGAAATTATCGGCATAAGAAACAATGTTCAGGGTTTTAGGGTGGCTCCTAACCAGCGCCACAAATTCTGGACGCTTTCTTTTACCGGCTAGTGAAACAACTGGTCTGTTTACTTTAAGCAGGCTAGGTGATATAATGGCGTTATCCTGCCGTGGTTCCCTTGGGGGGCCGGGCAGGGTATTTATCGGGCAAATCTAAAATCCAATCGGGGATTTTAGATTTGCTTCTTCCCCGCATTTTGCGCAATAAAATGAGCAAATGCGAAATGAAGCGTTGATTAACGTCAAGTTAATCTGCGCTTCATTCGGCGTGTAAAAGTTTACAACAACTAAGGGGGTAAATACTTTGCACAAGTTTATTTTACGACGTTTTGCGATGATGATTCCCGTTCTGATTGGCGTTATGTTCATAATCTTTACGCTTATGTACATAACCCCGGGTGATGCCGCTTCTTTGCTGCTTGGCGAGGCCGCCTTGCCGGAAGATGTCGCGGCATTGCGTAGCGAAATGGGTTTGGACAGGCCGTTCTTGATTCAGTTTGGCAGCTATGTAATAAATGTAGCGCAGCTTGATTTAGGGATTTCCTTTGCTTCCAGACGTGCCGTGTTTGATGAAATTGCCGACCGGTTTCCCACAACGTTCTCGCTTGCGCTTTGGAGCGTTATTATCGCTGTTGTTGTGGGCATTCCTTTCGGCATAATATGTGCGACAAAACAAAACACAATTTTTGACGGGGCAATATCAACGCTGGGGCTTGTCGCGTTATCAATTCCAAACTTCTGGCTAGGACTAATGCTAATCTTGCTTTTCTCTGTAAACCTAGGCTGGCTGCCGGCATCGGGGTTCGCCACGCCTGCTCACTGGATTTTGCCCTCTTTGACAATTGGGCTTTCTGGATCGGGCACGATAATACGTTTTACACGAGCATCAATGTTAGAAGTTATACGACAGGATTATACCAGAACTGCCCGGGCAAAGGGGCAGAAGGAATCTGTTATAATTTTGAAACACGCGCTTAAAAACGCGCTTATTCCGGTTATCACGGTTGTCGGCCTTCAGTTTGGCGGGCTTCTTGGCGGCGCGATTCTGACAGAAACAGTTTTCGCCATACCCGGCATAGGTAACTTTATGGTTCAGTCCATAGGAACAAGGGACACACCTGTTGTACAAGGCGGCGTTTTGTTAATTGCCTTTGTATTCAGTTTTGTAAACCTGCTTGTGGATATCATCTACGGCTTTGTAGACCCCAGAATCAGGTCGCAGTACAAATAAGGGGGAAAACGTGATAAACGAGATTCAAACGCGAAAGAAAAAAAGCCAGTGGCATGATGTTTGGAAACGGTTCCGCAAAAACAAGGCGGCAATGAGCGGGCTAATCGTAATAACCATCCTAGTTTTGTCGGCCATATTCGCAAATGTGATAGCGCCGGAAGGCTTTGACGAGCAAAACTTAACCAGAACCTTCCAGCCGCCCAGCAGGGAACATCTTATGGGGACGGACAACCTTGGGCGGGATCAGTTTTCAAGGATAATTTTCGGAACCAGAACTTCTTTGCAAGTCGGCTTTGTCGCCGTTAGTATTGCGATGGTAATCGGTTCGTTAATCGGCGCAATTGCCGGGTTCTTCGGCGGCAAGGTGGACAACATTATTATGCGATTTGTTGACATTTTGTTAGCAATACCGGGGATACTTTTGGCGATAGCAATCGCATCGGCTCTTGGCACGGGGATGACCAATCTTATGATTGCGGTAGGGATAAGCGCGATACCAAGTTACGCTAGAATTGTGCGAAGCGCGGCACTGTCCGTGCGCGAGCAGGAGTTTATCGAAGCCGCCAGAGCGATGGGCGGAAGCGACACCCGGATCATTATGCGCCATGTTTTGCCTAACTGTATGGCTCCTATCATTGTGCAGGTTACATTGGGTTTGGCGGGCGCGATACTGAGCGCGGCGGGCTTGAGCTTTATCGGCCTTGGCATAATGCCGCCGACTCCGGAATGGGGTTCCATGCTCAATGTCGGCAGGCGTTTTATAAGGGATCATTGGTTCTTAACCGTATTCCCCGGGCTTGCCATTGTTACCGTTGTGTTAGCCTTTAACCTTGTCGGCGACGGCTTGCGCGACGCTTTGGATCCGAAGCTAAAAAAATAGGGGGGAAAAATCTTGGACGAAAAAAGCAAAACGCTGCTTGACATTAAAAACCTAAACGTGCGTTACATAACAGATGACGGCGTTGTCCATGCGGTAAACGATCTAAACTTGTCGCTGAACAAGGGCGAAACCCTTGGCTTGGTAGGTGAAACCGGCGCCGGTAAAACAACAACGGCGCTGGGCATTATGCGCCTTGTTCCAGACCCGCCGGGGAAAATCGTAGCCGGCGAGGTTTGGCTGGCCGGGGAAAACATTACGGCTTTGTCGGAAGCGGATATGCGAAAAGTTCGTGGCCGCAAGGTTTCCATGATCTTTCAAGACCCCATGACGAGCCTTAACCCGGTTATACCTGTCAACGACCAAATTGCCGAGGTAATTTTGTTACACGAAAAACTGTCAGCCGCCGAAGCATTCAAAAAAGCCGAGGATATGCTCATGCTGGTAGGTATACGGCCAGAGCGGGCAAAGGAATTTCCGCATCAGTTTTCCGGCGGTATGCGCCAGCGTGTTGTTATTGCAATCGCGCTGGCCTGTAACCCGGAGCTTTTAATCGCCGACGAGCCGACCACGGCCTTGGATGTAACGATTCAAGCGCAGGTGTTGCAGCTAATGCGAAAGCTTAAAACGGAACTGCAAACATCGATGATTATGATAACCCACGATCTTGGCATAGTGGCGGATATTTGCGACAAAGTCGCGATAATGTATGCCGGCAATGTCGTGGAGTATGCGGAAAAACGCGAGCTGTTCAAAAACCCCAAACATCCTTATACGATAGGGCTTTTCAATTCGTTGCCCGATCTTAAAAAAGACGAAGGCAGTTTGAAGCCTATCAAGGGGCTTATGCCCGATCCTTTTGATCTGCCGCCGGGATGTCCTTTTCACCCGCGTTGCGACAAGGTTCAAGATGAATGCTCGAAAAAAGTTCCGCAGAATGTCGGTGTTGGCGGGAACCACAGCGTAAGATGCTTGTTGTTTGAAAAGTAAAGTTTTGAAGGGCTGTCCGGGACTGTGCGGTTGCAGTGCGATTGCAGAGCAACTTGCAGTTGCACGTTCCCGGACAGTCCTGTAAAAACCTCGGCAAAAATCAGCAAATATAGAAGGTGATAAGATGAGCGAAAAACTGCTTGAAGTAAGAAATCTCAAGAAATACTACAGCACCAAAAGAGGGCCGCTTCATGCTGTAGACGGTGTTAATTTCCATATCAACAAAGGGGAAACCCTTGGGCTTGTCGGCGAATCGGGTTGCGGAAAATCTACCATAGGCCGGGTTGTGTTGCGTTTAATCGAGGCCACTGGCGGCGAAATTTTGTTCAACGGCGAAAACATTTTGGAATACAACAGGGCGAAAATGCGCGAAATGCGGGAAAATATGCAAATTGTTTTTCAAGACCCCTTTGCATCGCTAAACCCCCGGATGAGTGTTTTTGAAATAATCGCCGAGCCGTTGCAAATTAACAAAAAGGCAAAAAACAGATCGGAGCTTTACAGCATGGTGCAATCCCTTATGGAAACAGTCGGGCTTGCGGCGCGTCTTGAAAACGCATACCCCCACGAGCTTGACGGGGGCCGGCGACAGCGCATAGGCATTGCGCGCGCGCTGGCTTTGCGCCCGAAGTTTATCGTGCAAGATGAACCTGTGTCGGCCTTGGATGTTTCCATTCAAGCGCAGATACTAAACTTGATGAGCAACTTGCAAAAAGAACTTGGGTTGACGTATCTTTTTATTTCGCACGATTTGAGTGTTATAAAACACGTTAGCGATAACATTGTCGTAATGTATCTTGGCAAAATGGTGGAGTTTTCCGATTATAAATCCCTGTTTGCCGATCCCTTGCACCCTTACACAAAGGCCTTGTTATCCGCCATTCCCGTGCCCGACCCGGATGAACAACAGGAGCGCATAATTCTGGAAGGCGATGTGCCCAGCCCGATCAACCCGCCGCCGGGTTGCCGGTTTTACGGGCGATGTTTTGTTCGCAAGGATATGTGCAAAGACACAACGCCGGAACTTAAAAAAGTTGCCGACGGCAGGTTTTGCGCCTGCCATTTGGTTGACGGTGAAGCAACAGCTTCGACCTTTGAAAAGGACGGGGCGTTATACCATCGTTAATTCGATTTGCCGTGCAAGAAATTATGGCAATTCCTTGCACGGTAAACTAAGGCAGGCGCGTATTAAAAAGACTTTTGTTATTTCATTGCAGGTAATACTCGTAATGGCTGTATTGTCGATAATATATGGGTTTATAACACGCGGGTCTTTTACCCTTGCCTATGTTTTTAACGCGAACTTTTTGCTTGGCGCGATTATTATCGCTGTTGCTGTTATGTTGCGCTTTTTTTCATTCGTTTTTATACGGTTTGACAAACTTAGCGATCACTCCAACTTTAGCGAGCGTGTATCAGAGCAGTACATGGAAAAACAGCAAAAAAGCAACGAGTTTCTTTTTTTAGGCTTGCTGATAACAATTATCACAGGCTTGATACAATTGGCGATAGCAGTCTTGACCGGGAGCTTATCGGTTTAAAAACTGCATCGCATATAAGGAGCAAACTATGTTATGTGTAAAAAACGGGACTATCTTCACGGTAGCCCAACAACAGGAATTTGTCGGAGATATGTTGGTAAAAGACGGCAAAATCGTAGAAATTGGCCAAAACCTTAGCGGCAAAGCCGATGAAGTAATCGATGCGACCGGCTTGTTCGTCTTCCCCGGCTTTGTCGATGCCCACAGCCACCTAGGCCTTGCCGGCTATGCAATGCGTTTCGAGGGCATGGACTTTAACGAACTAACCGACAGCATGACCCCCCACATGGAGGCCATCGATTCATTTAACCCGCAAGACGAATCCGTAAAAATGGCAATCGAAGGCGGCGTAACAACGGTTGGTACGGGGCCTGGCAGCGCGAATGTCATTGGCGGAACTTTTATCGCGGTAAAAACCGCCGGCACGCGTGTTGACGACATGATCGTCAAACGCAAGGTCGCCATGAAGTGCGCCTTTGGCGAAAACCCCAAGTTTCAATACAAGGAAAAAGACACCTGTACCCGCATGGCGGTTGCGGCAAAATTGCGGACGATGTTACGCAAAACAAAAGAATACATGGCAAAAAAAGAAGCAGCCGCCGGGGATGTTTCAAAGATACCCGCCTACGATGAAAAACTGGAAGCCATGATCCCGGTCGTAACAAAGGAAATCCCCTTTAAGGCTCATGCGCATAGAGCCGACGACATATTTACAGCCCTGCGAGTAGCCAACGAAATGGATGTGCGCATAACGCTGGAACATTGCACGGAAGGCCATTTAATCGCCGATTATTTGGCAAAAGAAAACGTGCCAATTTCCGTAGGCCCATCCCTGGGACACGCGACAAAGATCGAGTTACGCAATAAATCCTTTGAAACGCCGGGCATACTGGCAAAAGCCGGCTGCGAGGTTTCGATCATAACAGACGCGCCGGTTATTCCCCAGCAGTACCTAACCCTGTGCGCGGCTCTGGCGATAAAAAGCGGCATGGACAAGTTCGAGGCCTTAAAAGCCATAACGATTAACCCGGCCAGACACTTGGAAATTCAAGACAGGGTGGGCACATTGGAAAAAGGCAAGGATGCCGACTTTGTAATCACCGACGGCTGTCCTTTCGAGATTGACACAAAGGTATTAAAAGTGTATATTAACGGAGTGTCTGCCCTGTAAGGCGGCCGGCGCAAAGCCCCGGCGAACAAGTTTGCCGGGGCGTACGCCATGACTACTATTATGGAGAAAACTATCGTGGAAAAACCTGTGGGTATAAAATTAGGGCATTACAGACTTCTAAAAATGCAAAGGCGCGAAGTTGTAATAAAAGTTCTAATCGCCTTAACAGCAGTATCGGCAATAGTTATAACCAACTGCATTCAAACAAGGGAAAATGCCGCGCTTCAAGCAAGTTTTAACACGGAAACAATGGACAGTTTTTTTTCGATGCTGGAAGAAAACGACAGGGCTATGGGCAGCATATCCATTTTTGAAAACGGCCGGGAAGTCTACTCAAGGCAGATAGGCTTTAGGGATATTTCTGCCGGGCATTATCACGACAGAGACACAGAGTTTAGGGTAGGCTCTATTTCCAAAACATTTTTGGCGGCAGTGATTATGCAAATGGTAGAAGAAGGCCGCCTTTCGCTGGAAACAAGGCTGGACAATTTTTTCCCCGAAGTTGCAAACTCGCAAAACATCACCATAAGGCAAATGCTCCAGCACCGAAGCGGCATATTCAATCTTACAGACGATGAAACCTTCCCGGAGTGGATGCAGGCAAATCAAAACCGGGCAAGTTTGTTACAGCGCATAACAGAATACGAAAGCCTTTTCGAGCCGGGAACCCAAGAAAACTATTCAAACTCGAACTATTTTTTGCTGGCACTCATAGCCGAAAAAACAGATTCCGCATCTTATGACATGGTTATATACAATCGTATTGCAAATCCTCTTGGTTTGAAAAGAACCCATGTAGGCGATACAGTCGAGCCTCTTAGAAACGAGGCCTTGCCGTATCTTTTTGTAGGCCACTGGCTTGAAATAACAGCCATTCATCCCTCTGTTTTGTTTGGTGCCGGGGATATAGTTTCTACGCCTTACGAGCTTAACGTGTTTTTTTACAATTTGTTCAACGGAACCCTTGTGTCGGAAAACTCGCTTAACGAGATGAAAAACATAGAAGGCACATTCGGGCTGGGGCTGTTTGAAATTCCTTTTTACGGCCGGCAGGCCTTGGGGCACACGGGGGGAATGCCGGGCTTTAATGCCATCACGCTTTATTTCCCAGATGAAGGGGTGCTCGTATCTTATGCGACAAACGCGCTAAGGTTTCCGATAAATGACATTTTGATAGGAGTTTTAAGCATCGCTTTTGCCGAAACTTTTGAAATGCCCGTTTTTGAAGATGCCCTGTTGCTCCCCGCAGAAGTTCTGCAAAGATATGCCGGCGTTTATGCAAGCCCCGATTTTCCGTTTCTCATAACGGTATTTATCGAAGACGGAATTTTAATGGCTCAAGCTACAGGCCAGTCGGCCTTCCCGCTGGATGCTGTCGATGAATATAACTTTGTGTTTGAAACCGCGCACATTCACATACAGTTTCTGCCCGAAGCCGGCGAAATGATCATGACGCAAGCAGGGCACAGCTTCAGGTTTACTATGACGGAAGATTAAGCCGGGGGCTTTATGGACGGAAGGTTGTTGTGTTGCGGCGACAGCGACATATCGCTTTACTTTGCAACAAGGCAGGATCAAAAACTGGTCTTTGACATGATGGGCATGGAAGACAAAGAAGTTTTCGATTCCATGTTTTACGGCGAAAGCCGGCCGCAAACTTGGGACGAATATGAAGATGACGAAAGCGAATTTTACACGGGCGCAAAGGGTAAAAACAATTATTTGCTGATTGCGCACGCCGGGGAAATTATCGGGAGCGTTTCGCATAGCTACAATGCGGCAAAAATCGAAAACATGGAACTTGACATTTGGCTGCGCTCCAAAAAGTTTTTGGGCAAGGGCTTAGGCTCGCAAACGCTTGTTTTGCTCACCGACTACCTGCACAGGGAATACTCGATTGAAACCTTTATAATGCGCCCCGGGGCAAAAAACCGCCGCGCCATTCGCGCCTACGAAAAATGCGGTTTTGCAATCCTTGACAATTTTGACCCCCGCGATTATTATGACAGCGAAGCCGCTGAAAAATGGGGCGCCGGCGATTACGGCGTTGAAGAGACTGTCAACATGGCAAAACGCCGCCCGCGCCGGGTTTAAAGCTGCGGACACGCGCCAATGGCGTGCTTCCGCAAAAAACTTCGATTGCGCTATTGACCGAATAAGAAAAAAGCTGTAAACTATATGGACAAGGTTTGGGAGCCGTACGGAGGCCGTGCGGGGAAACCGGTTGGAGAGAATACAAGCGCGGGAGTTTGAAAATGAGCCGAAAGCCATTATTGCTTGAAAAATGGGATTTTATTGTTCTGCTGGGGGAATCCGGCAGCGGGAAAGGTACTTTGGTGCAAAGTATGTTGAAGTACTGGCTGCCTAATTTGAATTCGGCAAGCATGGGGGATATTTTCCGCAAAAAGTTTGCGACCGATCCTGAAATCAAGGATTTAACCGAAAAGGGCATACTTGTAGGCGACGATATTGCCTGCCGCATCTTCCGCGAATTTGCCGTGGAAAACACACCAGGGCTTATCGACGGCTTCCCCCGGAACCGCCAGCAGACCATCGATCTTATTCGCTTTGCCAAAGAGTGCAACTGGCGCGTGCTTGTCGTGGATATGCACTGCCGCATGGAAAAAATAATCGAGCGGCTTCTTGCAAGACAACGCTCGGACGACAACCTTGCGATTGTGTACAAGCGCCATGCAGACCACAACAACCTGCATCCGTCGGTAATGGCGGAGCTTCGCACAAGGCCTGATCTTTTTGACATAATAACGCTGGATGGCAATCTTCCGCCGGAAATCGTATTCACATCATTTTTGCTCGATGTTCTGCGCCATGTGGATATGCTTTATTTCTACGACATGGCGGACATAAGCACGACATTCGCGGTGCATGACGATGAAACTACGATCAACCCAGCGCTAAACAGGTGGATTTGCGGGTTTTTGAACAGCATTCAAAAAAAACTTACCGAAAATTAGAAGCGGAACCTGTTCGGGAACGTGTTTCCCGGACAAGCTCCTCTCTTTGCTTGTTTCAATGGCATGGACTACGATTGCATTGTAATTGGCGGTGGGCACGCCGGGATCGAAGCGTCTCTGGCTGTCAGCCGCTTGGGTTTTTCCACTCTTCTTGTTACTCAAAATCCGGACAGGATAGGCCTGCTCTCGTGCAACCCGGCCATTGGCGGGCTTTCCAAGGGCAACCTTGTCCGGGAAATTGACGCGCTGGGCGGCGAAATGGCGCGTCTTGCCGACTTGACAATGATACAGTACCGCGTTCTTAACCGGTCTCGCGGCTCTGCCGTTCAATCGCCGCGCTCGCAGGCAGACAAACACGAATACCAGCGGTGCGCCCGGGCTGTTTTGGAAAAACAAAAAAATCTTGCGATTTTTATGGATACGGTAACGGATATAATTGTCGAAAAAACCGGGACGGCAGAATTCGCCGGCGCGAAAATTGCCGGTGTAATCACCCGCAGGGGGCACAGCATTTCGGCTAAAACCGTGATACTTGCCGCCGGAACTTTTCTGGAAGGTAAAATCTTTATCGGCGAATACGAATCGCGCGAAGGCCGCCTGGGGGAAGAAGCCGCCCTGGGGTTAGGTGAAAGACTTGCCGCCCTGGGCTTTCCCGTCGGGCGGCTTAAAACAGGAACGCCCGCCAGAATCGCCGGCGATTCCGTTGACTACTCGCAGGTGGAAAGGCAGGACGGCGAAGAAATGGCTTCGTTCACTTTTGACCCCGATGCCGACGACGCTGTTAGCCGCCGCCCCTCCCTCCCCTGTTGGATAACTTATACGAATGAAAAAACGCACGAAATTATACGGACTAGCATTCACCGGTCGCCGCTTTACGGGGGAAAAATTAAAGGGGCGGGGGCCCGGTACTGCCCCTCTATCGAAGACAAAGTTGTACGATTTCCAGAGCGCGACCGCCACCATGTTTTTATAGAGCCGGAGGGGCTTTCCACAAACGAGATGTACCTGAACGGCATTCCGACTTCCATGCCGGAGGATGTCCAGCGGGATTTTATCCGCAGTATTGCGGGCTTGGAAAACGCCCGCATTGTGCGCCCCGGTTATGCTGTCGAGTACGATTATCTTGACCCGCAAGGCCTCTTCCCCTCGCTTGAATCCAAAATGATGTCCGGCTTTTTTGTTGCCGGCCAAACCAACGGCAGTTCCGGCTACGAGGAGGCCGCCGCCCAGGGGCTTATGGCGGGACTTAACGCGGTAATGAAAATGCAAGGCCGCCCCCCGGTTATAATCGGCCGCGCCGAGGCCTATATCGGAGTGCTTATCGACGATCTTACGACCTTGGGAACGAAGGAGCCGTATCGTATGTTTACAAGCCGCGCCGAACACCGGCTGATGCTGCGCCACGATTCTGCGGACAGCCGGCTTACGCCTATCGGCCGGCAGAGCGGGCTTATAAGCGATGCTCGCTGGGAGCGTTTTCTTGAAAAAAGCCGCAAAATCGATGAAATTACCGCCCTGCTTTCCCAGCGGAAACAGCCGCAAGATTTGTCCGGTTACCCCCCCGATTTGATCGAGCGCGTAATGCTCGACTTAAAATATGCCGGCTATATCGAAAAGGAAAAACGTTTTGCCGCAAAGTCTGCCAAGCTGGACGCAATCAAGCTGGCCCCCGACATGGATTATGACGCGGTGGTAAGCCTTTCGGTGGAGGCCAAGGAAAAATTAAAAACAGTGCGCCCCCTCACGATAGGCCAGGCCGCACGCATTCCCGGCCTACGCCAAGGGGACATTGCCCTGCTTATGGTACTGGCAAGAAAAAAACGCGGCGATTGACTGCGATGTTCCGTTCCGAGGGAAAATTCTCTTTCACCGGCACTCACGGCAAACCGCAAGAACCTGCCCGGTCAGGCGGGCGAGAAGCTGTTTACGGTTTCAATGTCAAGCCCGGTAATCTTGCTTACCATTTCTGCCGGAAGGCCTTGCGCCAGAGCGTTCCTTGCGGCGCTTTCCAAGCCCATCGCTTTGCCTTCCCCAAGACCTTCTTCACGACCTTCCCAACGGCCTTCCTCACGGCCTTCCTCACGGCCTTCCTCACGGCCTTCTTCACGGCCTTCTTCACGGCCTTCTTCACGGCCTTCTTCCCAGCCTTCCTCTCGGGCTTCGGCCAGCGCGTCTTCCATGTTCCATTTTCCAAGCAACATTTTAATTACCTCCGAACCGTGTTTCTCGAAAAAACTTTTCAATATGCCCTTCTCTATGCAGTGCTTCACTGCGGCATCCAAGGCTTCTTTTTTAGGCATAAACCTGCCGTTCTCGCGAATTTTCCCCACAAAAGAGGCGTACCCGCTCAACAAACCGCTCCTTGCCATCATTTCGGAGTTGCGCCCCTCGTTTATGTTGTACACGTCCACCCGAACCTCAAGCGAAGGGGGGCTTTTTTCGCCGGGCAACAGGTCGCCGGCGGCCTCGAACAGGTCGGACAGCAGCAGAACCTTATGGTCTGGGTACGAATCTGCGCCGTTGTACAGGACTATGAAAACAGGCGCGGGCATTTTTACGCCTTTTTCACGGTAAAGCGCCTTGCCTTTCACCATCCCTAGGTATATATCCGAAATGTACAGCAAGCAGCGCGTGGGCATATTCTCGCTTATAGTGCTCTGGTGTTCAATCAGAACGACCAAGCGGCCGTCAACCACGAAAGACAAATCGTTTCCGATGCCCATGTAAAAAAGATTCGTCAACGTGTTTATTTCTATCGGCGTGTCTGCGGGCAGCTTCTTTCCGGTAATCGCGTAGTACAATTCCCGGACAGCGGCTTCGTCGCTGAAAAGAAGCGAAAAAACGCTGCTTTTGTGTTTCCTGTTAGGCTTCTGTTTTTTATGTCTACTCACGATTTAAGAATACCCGTTTTGCCCTTTCGCGTCAAGACGCGGCAAAGGCATTGAGGAGTTATCACTTTAATTCATGCGTTTTTCCTTCGCCGGCACTTGTTTTTTTTCAAAAAAGTGATACAATGTGGGGGTAGGATTTGTTTATATAAAGTATGGATCGGAAAAAAGCGCTTGAAAAGCTGGCGCAACAGCATGGCGCATTCATAAAAACATCCTCTTTGGCACCCGGTGCCAGTGGCATCGCCAGCAGTGTTGCTACGGGCAATGCCAAGGCTATTGACAAGGCAAAAAAAACTATTGATAAGTTTCCCCCAAACGAAGCCTTTGTTAAAACTGGAGCGCGGCCGCCAATGGACAAAGGCCAAAAAGCGGAACTGAACCGCAAAGGCAACGTGCTTTTTAACAGCGGCGAAATCGAAAAAGCCCGCCGCGTTTTTTTAACCACCGGTTATTCAGACGGAATATCCAGAGTGGGGGATTACTATATGTCAAAAAACATGATAATGGAAGCATTTCAAATGTATTGGACAGCCCCCAACCGCCGAAAATTAGAACCCCTGTTAGAACAACTTGCAAACATCCTAAAAGGCATGGTAAAAGACAGCGAAACGGGAAAACAGTAAATGGCCGGCGGAAACGAGCCACGCGAAGCCCTTTGCGGCATCCCCCTTGACGAACTTTGCGCCCGGCTAGCCCCCCTGCCGCGCTTCCGAGCCGCCCAAATCTTCAAGTGGATCGCACGCGGCGTTTTTGACATAAGACAGATGACAGACATACCCGCCGCCCTGCGCGAAGAACTGGAACAAAAGTTTGAAGTGTTAGCCGGCAAAGAAGAAGAACGCACCCAATGCAAAGACAGCCTAAAAGCCCTTTACAGCCTCCCCGACGGAGTAAAAATCGAGGCGGTGCTTTTGTGGGACGGCAAAGGGCGCGTAACAGCCTGTCTTTCCACACAAGCCGGCTGCCCCCTGGGATGCGTCTTTTGCAAAACAGGCTCCGGCGGCCTTATCCGCGACTTAACCAGCGGCGAAATAGTCGAGCAGTTTTTGCGACTGCGCAGTGCCGCGTGGGAAGCCGGCGGCACCGGCGGCCGCGGAATCGACAACATCGTTTTTATGGGCATGGGCGAACCCCTGCTTAACCTGCCCCAGTTGCGCCGGGCAATCGGAATAATCACAGACCCGCAGGGAATCAATTTTTCCAAACGCCGGATAACCCTTTCCACAAGCGGCATAAGCGCGGGGCTAGTCGATCTGGCCGACAGCGGCCCGCCGGTAAGACTCGCGCTGTCGCTAGTGAGTGCCGATGAAGACTTGCGCCAAAGACTCATGCCCGCCTTTAAGGGCAGCCTTGCCCAGATAAAAGACGCGCTCGTTTATTTTCAAGAGAGGGGCGGCGGGCGCGTAACCTTGGAGATCGTCCTGCTTGGCGGCATCAACACCGGGAAAAAAGATGCAGGCCTAATCGCCCGGTTTGCAAAAGGGCTTGACAGCGTGGTGAATCTGATTCCGTGGAACCCCGTCGCCGGGCTGACCTTCGAGGGACACCCTTTGCGAAAAGCGGGTGAGCAGGAAATCGAGCGATTTGCCGGCCACCTTGAAGAGCTTAACCTGAAAGTAACCAAGCGAATCAGCAAGGGCCGGGGGATAATGAGCGCGTGCGGCCAACTGGCGGCTGGCAAAGAATAATGTCAAAATCGTTTTTTGTTCTTATTTTATGCGATTTTACGTCGCCGGGGGCTTTTCAATCTTGGCAAAAAGTGTTATAATCCAGATATGAAGCGTTTACAATATTCTAGGTTTGCACTTTGTCTGGTTTTCTGTGCTTTGCTCATTTCTCCGGTAATGGCGCAGGAGGAACACTCTGTCGTTGCGGACTACGACGACGGGGGAACTGCCTGGATTATTCCCATTCACGGAAATATAACGCCGTCCCTAGCCGCCTTTGTGCGCCGGGAAGCCCGCGCGGCACAGAATTTCGGGGTTGACTACATCATCTTCGAGATCGATACCTTTGGCGGTCGGGTGGATGCGGCTTTGCAAATTACTTCCTTTATAACGTCGATAACCGGCGCCCGCACAGTCGCTTGGATAAACAATTCCGAGGCGACCCTGGGGGTAAGCTGGTCGGCTGGCGCGCTAATCGCCTTTGCCACCTCCGAAATCTACATGGCTCCGGGAACCTCGATTGGGGCGGCCGCCCCCGTTATCGCGGGGCCGGGCGGCATGGATGACGCGGGCGAAAAGGCTCTGTCGGCAATCCGCGCTCAGACGGCGGCGCTGGCGGAACGCAACGGGCACCCGGTGGGCATCGCCCTTGCAATGGTCGATACCCGCGTGGAACTGTGGGAAGCCCTTGTCAACGGCAACACCGCCGCCATTACAGTGCAGGAGCTTGAACGCCTTGAGCGCGGCGCCGGGAGTGTGGAGCGGGTCAATGTTATCTCTCCCGTGGGCAGTCTGCTCTCTCTCACCGCTGGCGAGGCTCTCTCCTATGGTTTGACCTCTGGGCTTCCGGGGGACAGGCAGGAGCTTTTTTACACGCTGGGCATAACCCAGATTACAGAGTCCGCCCCCAGTACGGCGGACGGCCTTGTGTCGCTTCTTACTTCGGGGCCGATGCAGACAATTTTGATTCTGCTGGCCCTTGTCATGATTTTTTTAGAGTTCCAGTCGCCGGGCTTTGGCGTTCCGGGTGTAATCGGGGTTCTTTGTTTTATTGTGGTTTTTGGTTCGGGGGCAATGCTCGGCCGGGTCGGCTCCTTGGAGATACTCCTTTTCTTGATTGGCATGGCACTTTTGGTTGTCGAGATTTTTATCCTGCCGGGCTTTGGCATCATAGGCATTGGCGGGTTTATTTTGGTTGGGGCTTCCCTCGTTTTGTCCATGCAGGATTTTGTCGTTCCGCAGATTGACTGGGAATGGACGCTTTTGTGGCGCAACATTTCGGTTGTGTTTTCCAGCCTTTTGGCATCGGTTGTGGGCATCGCCGTCATCGCGCTTCTTAGCCCGAAAATTCGAATTTTCGACAGAATCATGCTCAAGGCGCAGATCACGGGAACCGCCGGCGGCCCAGACCCCGATTCCTTGATCGGCAAGACCATCGTCGTGGAACCTGCTCTTCCTCTGGAGGACGACGAAGACCTTTCCGCCTTGGTTGGAAAAACGGGAACGGCTTCTGTCTTGCGGCCTTCCGGCAAGGCGATGATTGACGGGCAGTCTTATATAGTAGAAGCCGACAATGAGTTTGTGGAGGCCGGCAGCAGTATTGCCGTTACCCGCGTGCGGGGCAACAGGATTATTGTAAAAAAGCTGTGAACCGGGGGCGGGGGTAGTGGATGGACTTGATGGCGGATGTGGAATGGTCTCTTGTGTGGCGCACCGTCGGGGTTGTGTTTTCCAGCCTTTTAGCGTCGCTTGTGGTTATTGCCGTCATCGCTCTGCTTAGTCCGAAAATAAAAATTTTCGACCGGATTATGCTCAAGGCCAAGATAACCGGCACCGCCGGCGGGCCAGACCCGGACTCCCCGGTCGGCAAAACCGGCGCGGTGGAGCCTGCCCCTCCTGTGGAGGATGACGAAGACCTTTCCGCCTTGGTGGGAAAAACGGGGACGGCTGGCGTTTTGCGGCCTTCCGGCAAGGCGGTGATCGACGGGCACACTTATATAGTAGAAGCCGACAACGAATTTGTGGAGGCCGGCAGTAGCGTCGCCGTTATCCGCGTGCGCGGCAATAGGATTATTGTAAGAAAGCAATGAACCGGGGGATTTTCAAGTGGCAATACCGCCTTAGGGCGAGTTTTTATTTTTAGGAGTATCAAAAATGGAGTTTATGCAGTACATTCTTTTCGGCGTTATCGGTTTAATAGCACTTGGTTTTCTGTTGCTGTTTTTCCGCTTCTTTGGGTTGTGGTTCCGGGCGCTTTTGTCCGGCGCTCATGTAGGCATGGGGCGGATTATCGGTATGTGGATACGTCGTGTAGACCCTACGGTAATCGTAGATTCGCGCATCATGCTTACCAAGGCGGGCATTGATGTCGCCAGCGATATGCTGGAAACGCACTTTCTTGCCCGGGGCGATATACGAAAGGTTAGCCGCGCCCTTGTCGCGGCAGATAAAGCCAATATTGCGCTTCCCTTCCAGCGTTCTTGCGCCATCGACCTTGCCGGGCGCGATGTTTACGAAGCGGTGCGAACCAGCGTAAACCCCAAGGTTATCGACTGCCCCGATTCGACCAAGGGCAAAACGACGATTGACGCGGTTGCAAGGGACGGGATTCAGCTTCGCGTAAAGGCCAGGGTTACCGTGCGCTCCAACATTGAACGGCTTGTCGGCGGCGCGACTGAAGACACAATCATAGCGCGTGTTGGCGAAGGCATTGTAACGACTATCGGCTCGTCGGAAACCTACAAGGCGGTGCTTGAGCACCCGGACAAAATTTCCAAGACGGTATTGGAAAAGGGTCTTGATGCCGGCACTGCCTTTGAGATTCTTTCCATAGATATTGCCGACATTGATGTCGGGCAGAACGTTGGTGCGAAGCTTCAGGCGGATCAGGCAGAGGCGGACAAGCGGCGTTTCCAAGCCGAGGCGGAAAAGCGCAGGGCGGCGGCTCAGGCGCAAGAACAGGAGATGATTGCAAAGGTTCAGGAAAACCGCGCCAAAGTCGTTCTTGCCGAGGCGGAAATTCCGCTGGCCATTGCCGAGGCGTTCAAGCTGGGGCATCTTGGGGTTATGGACTACTACCGGATACGGAACCTTCAGGCCGATACGGATATGCGGACATCCATTGGCGGCGATTCACTAGGCGGCGGCTCCAGCGGTGCGACTCCGCCAAACGCGCCGGTAACATCGTCTTAATCAATGCGGCAGGTGGTGGCACCCCCCGGCTGTGGGGTTGCCATGCACTGATTCGCAAAGCGTACAGCCGGAGGAACTCATGATAGACGGGCTTCTTAACTTGGTGGTTATTCTCATTCCCTTGGGGATTTTTATTGGCCGCGCCGTTCTTATGGCAAAGAGCCGGCGGGAAAGGGCTGATGCGGCTCGAAATGCCCCGCCAACGCCTGTAGCGCAAGCTCAACAAGACGATGAGTTTGACGAAGAAGACGGCAACGAGCATTTACCCCACTGGCTTAGAGCGCCTAGGCAACAGTTACAGCAATTGCAACAGCAGTTGCAGCAACAACAAAGAGCGGCGGCAGAGGTCGATGCGGATGACGATGACGATATTCCCCATTGGGAAAGGTCGGCCAGGCAAAGGGAAAAAATTGCCGCCGCGCAAGAAAAGCAGGCGGTCGATGAAGACTTCTCTTTGTCGCCCAGCTTTCACGAGGCGGCTTCCATAACGCCGCTTGCGGCGGCCTCGCTTGAAGCGCCGGCCGCGCCAGTCCATGCGACTCCGGCAATTGGAGGGGCTTTGCCTTCTTCTTATGCGGCGGCAAGGGCGGGGGGCGGTGCGGTGGCAAGCGGCGCACTGGGCGGTGGCGCACCGGCAGGCGGTGCGGGCATTCAAAATCAGCCTGTTTTGGCTCCTTCTTTTGCGCCGCCAAGGCCGGTAAATGCGGCTGTGCCAAAAAAGCAGGGGGGCTTTCCCAATATAGCCCATCTTTCCCACTTGAAGCAGGCGGTAATTATGGCCGAAATTTTAGGGCCGCCAAAGAGCAACCGGTAACAGATCGCCTGTGCGTGTGTGCTCGTTTGTGTAAGAGGCTTTTATGACGCAGGCTTTAGACCTTTCTAAAAACTGGATTATTTATGCAAACTTGTTAGAACGGCAGGCGGCAGAAGAGTTGGCTTTGTGCATTAGTTGCCTGCGGAAAAATGCCGGGGCAAAGGCTCTTTCGCCGCCGATCTACGAGTTGCAGGGAACCGAGCACTCCGTTTTGCATAATTCCATGCCGGTTATTGTAATGAAGGCCGCCGCCGAAAGCCCCGACAAAAACGGTTTTTCATGGAATTTTAGCGGGGATAAAATTAAAATATCCGGCGACTCCCCCAGGGGCTTGTGGAACGGGTTGTTTGACTTTTTGTCTGCCCTGGGGTTTAAGTGGCCGGCGGCCGGGCAGGAAGAGTTGCCGCAAGCGGCTGACTCCAGCGGCTCGGATTCCTTGTTTTATGCCCTGAGCAAAGCTAGCGAAAATTGCCCTTCAAGTTTTTCCATGCAGGAGGACGCAGGGGAACGGGCGCGACTGCGCCGCCGGCTTTTTATCGACAAAAAAATGGGCAGGGGCGAAAAGGAAGAGCTGGTAAAATGGGCTGCCCGGAACAAGTACGATGCCCTTGTTTTTTCTATGGCGGAAAAATCCTTTTGGGCAAGCAGCGGCACTATGTATGGCGCGAAAAAGTTTGCCTTTGTAATCGAAGCCGGCGGAAAGGATTTGCCCTTGCTTTTGCCAAGGGTTTTGTTTGTTTTAAGCCCCGGTATGTTTCGCATGGAAAAGGGGCGGCGCACGCCAAGGTATAATTTTTGCCCTACCAATCCAAAAACAATAAGCGCCGTTATGAAAAAGTGCCGCGATTTATTTAACAGTGTGGCCGGGAGCCTTAGCGCCCCCAAGGTGTTTCATCTGTTGCCAAGCATTGGAAGCGAGTATATGTGGTGCAATTGCCCGGCTTGCCGCGCCTTTAGCCCGAATGAGCAATACATTATAGCCGTAAAAACTGCCGCCGCCGAGCTTTTTGAGATTGACCCGGCGGCACAGCTTTCGTTTTTTGACTTTGCGAGCAAGGACAGCGCGGAAAGCAACTCCATTCCCCCTCAAGAAAATATGTTCCTGTTAAACTGAGGGGGCATGGGGGCTTACTTGGAGGATCGCGTTCTTATTTTTGGCTCGTCATCTTCGATGGGGATTGCCTTTTTTTCCAGCAACGGAGGGGTGCTGTGGGCTATGGAAAAACCGATGTAGCTTAACATGGTAACCACCAGCCATTTTAGCAGAAAAAGTGTGCCGATTGGGATTAGTATGTTTACAACAATAAACACCATGATAAAGTTTATGGTGCGATCGATTAAATCCCAAAAACGCTGTACCAGGGCGGCAAAGAAATTGGTTATTCCGCCAAGAAGCCCCCTAAGAAAGCCCAGGTTTTCCACTTGGCCGCCGGCTCCCTCAAGTTCTCCGGCTAAACCTTCGACTTCGCTTACCGTTTGATTTATGTGGTTGTGTAAAATGTTAGATTCTACGACAGTGGCCAATTCCAACGACAAAGGCACGGCAACACATATTGCAACAGTAATGACTATTACCCCGGCGATAGTTTTTTTTAGCTGTTCCGCGTATTTTTTGTTCCATAGGAGAAGAAGAATCAAGATAAGGCAAATTGGGACGATTATTCTAAACGAAACCCACATTGATATAGCCAGCAACAATTTTTGTATGGTCAAGGCCCCTACCGCCCAAAGCAAAATGTTTGAAATTTTGTCCAGGGTATTATTCACAACATCTGCCCAGCCCAAAGGTTGTACGGATACTGCCGCCCCGCCTACGAGCGGAACACTGCCTTCTACTTGTATGGTTTGTATGATAGAAATAGCGCCGCTGGCAGCCCTAACGCCCGCCCAGACACGCAACACCTCTGTTATCCTTCTGGTTAATTCCTGCTGTTGCCTGCCCTGGTCTTGAGTGGCGTTAAAGTCCATTCTCGAAGCGGCACCCCAGCTTATAATTAAGCCGACAATCAATACAACGGAAATAGCAAATTTTGCTACACGATTCATCAAATACTCCTTTCTTTAGCCGGGCGAACCTAGCCCGGCACACGCATTGGTTGTTAGGGAACCACTGATTAACTCGACGCTAATCAGTGGTTCCCCTGCATTTGCTCATTTCATTGCGCAAAATGCGGGTAAGAACGATGATTAAATCCTC
>WRKI01000344.1 GCA_009778155.1 Spirochaetota bacterium | reverse complement strand
GCTGGGGGGGGGGCACAAGCGGGTGCGCCACGACCTGTCCCGGCAGCAGCCGATGATCGGCCACGAGTTCTGCGGGCTTATCGAAAAAGTCGGCGCAAAGTGGGCGGGCAGGTTCAAGGCGGGGGACAAGTTCGCCATACAGCCCGCGCTGAATTACCCCGACGCTGCCGGCGAGCCTACGCTGTGGGCGCCGGGCTATTCCTACGAATTTTGCGGCGGCGATGCGACCTACATTATTATCCCGGCCGACGTTATGGAGATGGACTGTCTCTTGGAATACTCCGGCGACAATTTTTACATGGGGTCGCTGGCCGAGCCGGTATCCTGCATTGTGGGGGCTTTCCACGCGCAGTATCACACGGTGAACGGCTCCTACGTTCACAACATGGGCATTGTCGAAGGCGGCTCTATGGCGCTTCTTGCCGGCGCTGGCCCTATGGGTTTGGGCGCGATTGATTACGCGATTCACTGCCCACGCAGGCCCGCTCGTCTGTTTGTTACCGATATTGACGAGGCGCGGCTCTCTCGCGCGGCGCAGCTTTTAACGCCGGCGGAGGCGGCCAAAAACGGGGTTGAGCTTTGTTATGTGAACACCAAGGATGTGGCAGACCCGGTGTCCCACTTGAAGGCTTTGAACGGGGGCGCGCTTTTTGACGATGTTTTTGTTTTTGCCCCGGTGAAGCCCTTGGTGGAGCTTGGCGGGCATCTTCTGGGCAGGGATGGTTGTCTGAACTTTTTCGCAGGCCCTACGGACACGGGGTTTTCCGCCGGGCTTAATTTTTACAATGTGCATTACGAGTCGCACCACATTGTGGGCACTTCCGGCGGCAACACGGACGACATGAAGGAGTCCCTTGAAATGATGGCCGGCGGCAAGCTGAATCCGGTGTTCATGATTACGCACATTGGCGGTTTGGATTGCGCGGCACAGGCGACTATCGACTTGGACAAGATTCCCGGCGGCAAAAAGCTGATCTACACGCACAAGAGGATGCCTCTTACGGCGATTGCCGATTTTGCGCAAAAGGGTCAGGGCGATCCCTTTTTCGCAAGGCTTGCGGAGATTTGCGCCCGGCACAACCAGCTGTGGAGCGCGGAGGCAGAGGCCTTCCTGCTGGAAAACGCGCCGGGTGTCTAGCGCGGGGGCTGGCCGGGGAGGGGCGCACACGGGGGCACGGGAGGTTTGTTTTGCGGGCGGCCAAGCAAACTTCTCGCAAACGCCGCCTGCCGCCGCTTCCCCGAAGGGCAGTTTTCTGCTAGAATATAACAAAACGACAAAAAGAGGATAAACCGCAATGAAATGCGAAAAATGTTCCAACGAATTTGCTGACGAATTTAGATTCTGCCCCATGTGCGGCGCGAAGTGCGGCGAGAAATCCGATCTGAGATGCTTCAGTTGCAACGCGGAAATACAGAGCGACACAAGATTTTGCGGCAAATGCGGCGCGAAGGTAGAAGCCGCGCCGGGCGCGGGCGGGGAGGCTGCCGAGCAAGGCGAAACGCGGGGCAAACGCTCGGTTTTGCATAATCTGAAGCCCGACCCCAAAAAGGAAGACAGCCCTTCAGAAGGCGCGAAAGCGCCCGGAAAGCCGCCGCCCCAAGCGAAGCAGGCAGAGAAACAGAACAGGCAGGCCGGGGAAACGGCGGAGTCGAAGAGCGGGATAAAAACCGCGTGGATACCCCCCGGGGCCTTCCTTATGGGCAGCCCGCAGGCTGAAAAAGGCAGGAGCGACGACGAAGGCCCCCAGCGGCGGGTAACGATTTCCAGCGGCTTTTGGATCTGCGCGTGCCCGGTAACGCAGGAAGAGTGGTCGCGCATAATGCTGGGCAACCCCAGCGAGTTTAACGCGAACCCGGCAGAAGGGGAAGCGCAAGGAAGGCGGCCTGTGGAAAACGTAAGCTGGTATGACGCGATAGAGTGCGCCAACCGGCTGAGCATAATGGAAGGGTTAAGCCCCGCGTATAGAATAGATGGCAGTACAAACCCCGACGACTGGGGCACAGCGCCGGCAGGCCAGGACAAGAAATGGGACGCGGCGGAGATAGTTGAAGGCTCTGACGGGTGGCGGCTGCCGACGGAGGCGCAGTGGGAGTACGCCGCCCGCGCCGGGACGGTAACGGCCTTTAGCAACGGGGCTACGGACTGGGAAGACAACGCCTCGATAGAGAGCATAGGCTGGTTTGAAACTGACTCAGAGAGGATGATGCGGGAGGCGAGCGCCGGGGGCGGGTTCTTTGGGGCAAGGACGCACGAGGCACGCACCGGGAGGGGAATGTTTCCACCAGAGGTGTATGATGATGATGATGATGAGGTGGTGGAGGAGATATTGGAGCCGGTCAACTCCGGGAATATGACGCACGAGGCCGGCAAGAAGCAGGCCAACCCCTGGGGCTTATACGATATGCACGGGAACGTGTGGGAGTGGTGCTGGGACAGGTATGGCGAGTATCCGGCCCAGGCGCAGGCCGATCCGGCAGGCGCGTCTTCGGGGGATGTCCGCGTGAATCGCGGGGGAGGTTGGTCCCATCCGGCGAGGTTCGCCCGGTCGGCATCGCGCTACGGCCACGCTCCGTTCACTCGGATCGCTAATCTGGGCTTGCGTCTTGTCCGCCCCTAGCTTGACAGCTAAAGTCTAGCCGGGCAAGCCAAGCGAAATGCCCCGGCAAGGCTGGGCGGAGCGCGGCCGCGCCGGGGCTAGACGGGCGGGGGCACAGCGGTTGGTTTTTGCGAACCCCTGCCTGGGGAGAAAGTCTCTGCCGGCTCTAGACAGCCGGCGGCAAAGCGGGTATAGTTAAGGCATGAGCGATAAAAGGCCACAGCAATGAAAGTGTTGCTTCACCGCGCCGCTGATAAATATTATGAGCGCTTGAACCAATCTGACAAGGAGCGTATAGACGGGGCGTTAGATGACCTTGAAAAAGAACCGCCAAAAGGGGATATAATGCCGCTGGCAGGTTCGCCTGGGTGTTTCAGGGTAAGAGCGGGGAATTTTCGGCTTTTATACCGGATAACAGATAATGTTGTATTAGTAACGCACATTGACCCGCGAGGGCAGGCATACAAAAAAAAGAATAAGGGGAAGAAAAGATGACAGCGGCGGTTTTAAGGAAAGAAATACACGGCATAATTGACGAGATACCGGACAGCAGCCTTCCGGCATTGAAACCGCTGTTAACTCATCTTGCGGATGACTATTGGAAGCCGGTAATAGAGCCGGCCAGCCCGGAAGAATCCGCCATGATCGACAAAAGGGTAAGGGAATACGAAAAAGACCCTTCAAGTTTCGTGCCGCGAAGGAAAAAAGCCAATAGCTGAACTTCGTGCCTTTCCCCTTGAATTGCCGGCAAATCGGGCTTATAATTGAAGCATCTGCACGTTTTTTAGGGAGGTGTTTATGCGTTTGGGTTCGGGGGTCTCAAGAAAGGCCGGCGGGGGGCTGCTGTTAAAAGTTGCCGGCATCCCTTCTTTTTTCACATTTGTATCGCTTGTTCTGCTCTCGGTCATCGCCATAAACTCCCTGCTTTATTTGGGAGAGGAAACCGGAATCTCTGTCGCCCAAGACCATATTTCCCGGAACATGAACATCTTCGAGTATATTTTGGAGCAGAGACACGGCGTAATAAGCATGGCTGACGGCCAGCTTCTGAACGAACACGGCCAATCCATCCGGGAAGTATACGAATCCTACAACTTTGCCCACATCGACCAGCTTGCGCAGGGAATGGGCGCCCACGCCACAATCTTCGTCAGAGTCGGCGACGACTTTAACAGAATCGCCTCCAGCATTTTTACCGACGGCGTACGCGCCATTGACACACTTTTGGACAGGGCAAGCCCGGCCTTCCCGGAAGTAAGCGCCGGCAGGCCCTTCAGCGGCTTTGCCCCCGTTCTGGGCGAGCAGTTCATCGTCCTTTACCGCCCCATTTTTACGCCGGGCACGAATCAGGTAATCGGCATTCTTTTTTTGGGCATAAGCCGGCAGGAAGTCTACGCCACCTATCAGGCCAATATGTACCGGCGCACAAGGCAAATCATCATCATTGCTATCGTCATACTCTTGGCGACGACGGCCTTGAACCTGTTCGGCAGTTGGCACTATGTCTTAAAGCCGATTAAGCCGGCGGTGGAAATGCTAAAGACGATTTCCGAAGGGGACGGCGATCTTACCAAGACGCTCAACGTGTCAAGCAAGGACGAAATAGGCGACATGGCCTACTACTTCAACCTTACCTTGGAAAAAATCGAAAAACTCATCATCGCCATAAAAAAAGAGGCGGCGGCCTTGAAGGGGGTTACCGGCGGGCTTGCCGCCAACATGAAGGACACCTCCGTTTTGATTAAAAAAACAGCCGACGACGTGCGGGCGATTCGCGGCAAGATCAGCGAGCAGAATGCGAGCCTTGACGCGGTCGGCAGCGGCACCGGCACGCTTTCGGGCAATGTCCGCAATCTTGCCGGCTATGTGGAAGCCCAAGGCTCCGTGGTAAGCCGTTCTTCGTCGGCAATCGAGGAGATGCTTGCCAACATTCGCTCGGTAACGGACACGCTGGTTAAAAACGCCGGCAATGTCCAAGGGCTTACCCTTGCCTCGGACGCGGGGCGGGCGGGGTTGCAAAACGTGGCCACGGACATTCGGGAAATTACGAAAGAGTCCGAGGGGCTTTTGGAGATAAACGCCGTCATGGAAAACATTGCCGGGCAGACGAACTTGCTTTCGATGAACGCGGCGATACAGGCCGCCCACGCCGGCGATGCCGGCAAGGGTTTTGCCGTGGTGGCCGGGGAAATACGCAAGCTTGCCGAGTCTTCCGGTGTTCAGTCAAGGTCGATTGGCACGGTTTTGAAAAAGATCAAAACGTCGATAGACAAGATTACCGGCTCGGCAAACACGGTTCTTGACAGGTTCGAGGCGATTGACAGCGGTGTAAAGACGGTGGCCGGCCAAGAGGAAGACATTCTGCGGGCGATGGAAGAGCAGGGGCACGGGAGCAAGCAGGTTCTGGATGCGATTAGCGAGTTGAACGAGATAACGCACAAGGTGGAAAGCGGCACGAAGGAGATGAGCGTCTGCTCCGGCAGCATGATAAAAGAAAGCAAGTCGCTGGATGCTGTAACGCGGGAAATTATCGATTTTATTTCGCATCTGGACAAGGTAACCGGCCAGATCGAAGATCAGTCCACCCGCATTACCGGCCTGATTGCCGAAATAGAAAAAAGCTCCGACAACCTGACCGGCGAAGTGTCCCGCTTTAAGACGAAGTAGCCGGCGCCTGGCTATGCGCACACAAAGGCACGGAGGCGCATCGAACCAAAGGTTCGCGGCACAAAGGTTAGGATTGAGCTACGGTAAGCCCGCGTCTTCCTTTTGCATCATTATCGAACATAAGAGCGGAAGGAGAAGTAGGAATGAAGCAGGGCTTTCTAATCAGTGCTTTGTGCCGCGAACCAGAGGTTCGATGCGCCTTTGTGCCTTTGTGTGATAAAAATGGGAGTAAATTCAGAGGCTCGAACATTCATGCGTTTGTCGTGGGGCTTTCTCGCCGGCCGCTTGCCCATTGCGGCGAAATGGTATAAAATAGAAGCAAAACAATTCAACGAACAGGGGGATTTATGGTAATTTTAACATTGAACTGCGGTTCTTCATCGGCAAAGTATCAGGTTTACGACTGGGACAACAAGGATGTCCTAGCCGTCGGCGTTGTGGAAAAGGTAACAATGAGCGGCTCTTTCATCACCCACAAGGTAAAAGGCAAAGAGCAGATCGAGTTCAAACACGACTGCCCGTCCCATCTTGAGGCAGTGGACTTGATTATCAAGACGCTTACCGACAAAGAAAAGGGCTGCATTCCCGATATGTCGGTCATCAAGGCCGTCGGCCACAGGACTGTACACGGCGGGGACAGGTTTACAAAAAGCCTTATCGTTGACGAGGCGGCCATCGCGACCTTTAACGAAATGAAGGACATGAGCCCCCTGCACAACCCGGCGAACATTATGGGCATTCAGGCGGCGCAAAAGGTGCTACCAAACGTGCCGCACTGCTCGATAATGGACACGGCTTGGCACCAGACCATGCCCCCGGAATCCTATCTTTATGCGGTTCCTTACGAATGGTTCGAAAAATACTCCGTGCGTCGCTACGGCTTCCACGGCACGAGCTTTCTTTACACGGCCAAGCGGGCGGCGGCGCTTTTGGGGAAAAATCCCTTTGAAACCAATCTTATCATCGCGCACCTTGGGAACGGTTCCTCGGTGAACGCCGTCAAAAACGGCTGTTCTTTTGATACCTCGATGGGCATAACCCCCTTGGAAGGCCTTGTCATGGGAACCCGCTCCGGCGACATGGACCCGGCGCTTCCCTTCTATATAATGCGCAAAACGGGCATGAGCGCCGAAGAGGTCGAAAGCGCCCTTAACAAAAAGTCAGGGCTTTCCGGCATCACAGGCGGGCTTACCGACAGGCGCGACATTCAGGCGGCGGCCACGGAAAAGGGGGACAAGCGGGCGCTTTTGTCCCAGGACATGGAAGCCTACAGGGTGAAAAAATACATTGGCGCGTATCAGGCGGCGTTGGGAAGGGTTGACGCGCTGGTGCTTACCGCCGGGGTCGGCGAGTTTGCCGCGTTTATCCGCAAGAAAATTCTGGACGGGCTGCAGGACATTGGCATTGTTTACGACCCTGCGAAGAACGAGATTGCCCGCACGCGCAATGCGGAAACGCTGATCAGCAAGCCGGAATCGAAAATCCCCATTTACATAATCCCCACCGACGAGGAGCTTGTAATGACCGAGGATGCCTACGCGCTTATGGCCGGGACTTACAAGGTGCATACCGAGTTTACTTACACCTTCCAAAGCAAGGATTATGTGAACAAGGGGCGCGCCGAAGGCTTGAAAAGCGAGCTGGAAAAGAATCCCAAGCTGGCCGAGGTTATCGTCAAGCCTAAATGAGGGGCTGATTTTCCGTAAAAAAACGGCCGGCAGGCCTGCCAGGGCTTGCCGGCCGGTTTTTGCACTTTTTTTTTCCAAAAAAAAGTGCAAAAATGCTTGCAATGGCGGGCGAAAAAGGTTCCCATGTTTGGGAAATCGTGCTAAAATGGATAGAAGGGGGCTAAGGTTAAATCTCATCGGGGATTTTACCTTCGCTCTTGCCAGCATTTGCCCAATGAAAGGGGCGAATGCGTAGGGAAGAACTGATTAGCGGTAAGTTAATCGGCTCTTCCCTACATAAGGTGTTTTTCAAGGTTTGGCTTTTGGCCGGGCTTTGGAAGGGCTTTGCGGATCGGCTGTAAGGCCGGTTCAAAAACCAGACATACTTTTTCAAATGAGGTTTTGAGAAAGTCTAGCCGTAAATTTTTTTCATGCGGCTAGAGGAGTAGAAAATGAAAACCCGCAAAAAAAAATCCTTTCTATTGTTAATCGCCGTCGTGATAGCAGCCGGGACAGGCATTTCGTGCAGCACTGTGGATGACGGCACTGTTACCCTTGTCGTTGCGGACAACGGCAGGGACAGCCAGCTTTTCCACATAGCCTTGGCGCGGCTTGTAATCGAAAACGCTTTCGACGGCTACCGCTTGGTGAATTCCACGGCATCGGCACTTGCCAATGTGCAGTCAATGGTAAACGGCAATGTCGATTTCGAGGTTGAGGCCTGGACGGAAAACAATCCAAGGTTTCACGCCGATGTGGCCGCCGGGGCAATTATCCCCCTTGGCACGCTTTTGGAAGGCAGTCGCCAGGGGCTGTTTGTGCCGCGTTTTGTCATACAGGGCGACCCCTGGCGGGGAATCGCGCCAATGGCTCCGACCTTGGCAAGAATCGAAGACTTGCTCAGATACCCCCATGTGTTCCCGGACACAGATGACCCCGGCAGGGGCAGGGTAGTGGGGGCTGTTTCCGGCTGGCACGCCAATGCAATTTTGCACAGGAAATTTTTACACAACGGGCTGGACGCTTACTTTAATCTGGCGCAGCCGGGCAGCGAGACTGCCATCTTCGAATCGCTTGAAGCCGCCTATAACATGGGGCAGGGCTGGGTGGGCTACATCTACGAGCCTTCTCGGATTTCCAGCCGGCTGGACTTGGTTCTGCTGGAAAGCGCCCCCTTTGAGCCGGCGGGCTTTGTCGAAGGCAGAACCAACTTCCCGGAGCAGCCGCTTATGATTGTAAGCAGCCGCTATTTTCCGGCAAGGGCGCCGGGGGTAGCCGACTTTTTACGCCGTTTTGCAACCGGCAACACGCTTGTTTCAGAAGCCTTGGCGTTTCTGGAAGAGACTAGAGCCACGCATGAGCAAGCGGCTATCTGGTTTTTACTAACCCATGATTCGCTTATTGACGCATGGCTGCCTTCAGAAAACGCGCAAAGGCTTAGAAGCTTTATTTCGCAAATCTGAAGGCATAAAGGACAGAAGAGCTGACATGAATTTTATCGATTATTACATTTTGAACTTTCCCCAAAGCTGGCAAATCAATTTGGGGTCTACAGTAGACGATGCCGTAAGAGAGTTTTCCCGGACAAACCAAGAAGAGCTTCGCGCCGTAAGGAGCGCGGTGATAGGCGCAATCAACGGCATCCATTCCGTTTTGCAAGCTGTGCCTTGGATCGTGCTCGTCATTGCCGTGGCCGCGCTGGGCTGGTGGCTTTCCCGAAAATGGTACACCGGGCTGGCCTTTGGCGCGTTGCTTTCGTTTGTGGGTTTTGCCGGCCTTTGGCCGCAAATGCTGCAGACGCTCAGTCTGGTTATTACGAGCGTCTTGCTCTGCATCATCTTGGGCTTCCCAATGGGGGTGCTTCTTGCCATGAACGCCCGGGTAAACAGCATTATCCGCCCAGTTCTTGACACCATGCAGACCATGCCGTCGTGGGTGTATCTTGTGCCCGCCGTAATGCTCTTTAGCGTGGGCATAACCCCGGCCTTGATCGCCACGACGATTTATGCAATCGTGCCGATTATTCGCCTTACAAGCCACGGGCTGGTTTATGTAGACAAGGAAATGCTGGAGGCCGCCTACGCTTTCGGTTCCACCCGCATCCAGACGCTTGTCAAGGTGCAGATTCCCCAGGCCATGCCGACAATCATGACCGGGATTAACCAGACGATAATGATGGCGGTTGCGATGGTTGTAACCAGCGCGTTGATCGGCGCAAACGGGCTTGGCATGGAAATCCTGCTTGCCACAAACCGCGTGGAGATGGGGCGCGCCTTGCTGCCGGGCGTAAGCATCGTTATTGTCGCCATTATTTTGGACAGGCTCACCCAATACGCCGTAAAGCGGAATGCGGGCGCGGGAAAGAAAAATGTTTGAAAGTTTGCAAAGCGGCGCGATTCTTGACGCGCAGCACGTTACAAAGATTTTCGGCCGCCCAAAACAGAGTGTTCTTGCAAAAGAGCTTATGGAACAGGGTTTTGGCAAGGACGAAATATTCGAAAAAACCGGCTGCACGGTCGCTCTTTCCGACGTTTCTTTTATGGTAACGCGGGGCGAGATTTTTGTCATAATCGGGCTTTCTGGTTCGGGAAAATCTACTCTTGTGCGCTGTTTCAACAGCCTTGTTACCCCGACAGACGGCCATGTCCGGTTTGAAGGCAAGTCGATCAACCAAATGGAAAAAAAAGAGCTTAGGGATTTGCGCCGCACGAAAATATCGATGGTGTTTCAAAGTTTCGGGCTTTTTACTCACCGGTCGGTTCTGGCAAATGTTTCCTACGGGCTGGAGGTGCGCGGGCTTCCGAAAATCGAGCGCGAAGAAAAGGCGATGGAATACATCGAGCTTGTCGGGCTTAAAGGCTTGGAAAAAAGCGCGATAAGCGAGCTTTCCGGCGGCATGAAGCAGAGGGTCGGTCTTGCCCGCGCTCTTTGCAACGACCCGGATGTGCTTTTAATGGACGAGCCTTTTTCCGCGCTCGATCCGCTTGTGCGTTCCAGTTTGCAGGACGAGTTGATCGCGATTCAGAAAAAAATAGGCAAGACGATCATTTTTATAACGCACGATATAAACGAGGCTTTCAAGCTGGGCGACCGGGTGGCCATTATGCGGGACGGCAAAATGATTCAGGTGGGAACGCCGCAGTATCTTTTGACAAGTCCGGCGGAGGAGTATGTCAAAAACTTTATCGGCAATTCCAACAAGGCGGCGATTTTGCAGGTTGGTCTTATCATGCAGCCGGCGGCGGTTACAACTAACGGCGGGGGCAGGGAAGAGTTGCAGGAGGCGGCAAAGGCTGCAGGCGAGGCGGGTGTATTGTACATTTATATTTTGGATGAAGAGGCCAAGCTTACCGGTGTAATTCCGGCGCGGGACTGCGAAGACGGTGTGTACAACGGAGAGATTGAGCCGCCTGTTACGATATATTCGGATGCCAAAATTATGGAGATAATTCCCCTTGCCTTGGAAACTCCTTATCCGCTTCCTGTGGTAAGCCACAACGGGATGCTTTTGGGTGTTGTAAACAAGCTGTCCATTCTAAAAGTTTTGGAATAGGGACAAATGCGAGAACCCGGTGGGTTCTCGCATTTGTCTCGCACTTTTTAGGGCTTTGCCCTAAAAACTGCTTTGTCATGAAAAGTGCTTTTTGCCGTTGGGTTCTCGCAATTGTCTTGCACTTTTTAGGGCTTTGCCATACACGACAAACGCATGAACGACACGAACCTCGGAAGTATCTCACACCAAGGCACGAAGGCACAAAGGTTAAGAGGGTAGGCGGGATTATGATAGTTCTGCGTCTTCATTCTTGCCTTAACAGAGTACAAAAAGGAGGTAAAGTAGGGATTAAACAGCGGCTTTCTAATCTGTACTTTGTGCCTTTGTGCCTTTGTGCCTTTGTGTGAGTTTAATTGGGAGTAATTTCACAGCCACTGATCTTTCATGAATTTGTCGTGTTTTTTGTGGCAAGGTTGCAGGTGAGGGTTTTTACGGCTTGGACAATGGCGATGTGTTCCTGCTCTTGGACGCGTTTTGCAAGGGAGGCCGGCGTGTCGTCTTTTTGCACGGGAACCTTCCGTTGCAGCAAAATGGTGCCGGTGTCGGTTCCTTCGTCAACAAAATGCACAGTGCAACCGCTTTCTGTTTCCCCGGCTTGCAGCACTGCCCGGTGCACGCGCTCGCCGTACATTCCCTCCCCGCCGAACTTTGGCAAAAGGCTTGGGTGAAGGTTGATTATCCTGCCGGAATACTGCTCAAGAAGCTCCCCTGTTAAAATGGAAAGAAAGCCGGCAAGCACGATTATGTCAATGCCGTTGTCTTTCGCTATGCGCAAGATGCGCCCGGACAACTCCCTGCGGGCTTCCCCCGCCGGCAGTTTTTTGTCGGGCTGTTCCGTGCAGGCGGCCAGCCCGTAGGCCTTTGCACGTTGCAAAGCATAAACATCGGGGCGATCCGAAACGACCAGCGATATTTTCCCCTCGCCAAGCTGCCCCGCGACTTCCGCGTTATGCAAAACCTGAAGGTTGGAGCCGCTGCCGGAAACCAATACCATGATTTTTACTTGGGATGCGGCTTCAGACAAAAATAAGCCCCCCGTCGCCGGCCTTTATGCGGCCTATCTCCCAAGCGGGAAAGCCAATGCCGTCCAAATGCTGGATCGCCGTTTTGACGTTTTCCGGCGAAAGGACAAGCACAAAACCGATTCCCATGTTAAAAGTGCCGAACATATCCCGCCTTAACTGCGCATCTGTTTTAATCAGCTCTGCCCCGATTTTTTGCGCCTCCGCACCGGAGGTTTTTTCATTTTTACAGCCGGCGGCCACCCGCGCAAAAATTGGCGGGACAGTCCAGCTTCCCTCGGTTATTTCCGCCGCGAGGCCGCCGCCCGGCTGGCCGCCCGCGCCGCCGCGCTGGAAAATGCGCGGAATATTCTCGTAAAAACCGCCGCCGGTAATGTGCGCCATCCCGTGGACTTCGATTTTTTCCATAAGGCTTAAAACCGGCTTAACATACAGGCGCGTCGGCTCCAGCAAAACCAGGCCGACAGGCGCGCCGCCAAAGTCCTCGTGCAAGTCCGGCAGAACCCGCCGCACAAGGCTGAAGCCGTTGGAATGCACACCGCTGGAGGCTATGCCGACAATGGCATCGCCGGCGCTAATTTTCGAGCCGTCCACGATTTTTTTTCTGTCAACCACGCCCACGGAAAAACCGGCAATGTCGTATTTTCCCTCATCGTAAAAGCCCGGCATCTCGGCAGTTTCGCCGCCAATCAGCGCGGCTCCGCTTTCTCGGCAGCCGACAGCCACGCCCTTGACAATTTCGGCGGCGACATCCGCGTCAAGTTTTCCGCAGGCAAGATAGTCCAGAAAAAACAGCGGGCGCGCGCCGCAGCAGAGCACGTCGTTGACGCACATGGCCACGCAGTCAATGCCCACCGTGTCGTATTTCTTCATCTTAAAGGCGACATCCAGCTTTGTCCCCACGCCGTCCGTGCCGCTTACCAGCACCGGCTCTTCCATAGACATAAAATCCTTCATGGAATACATCGCGGCAAAACCGCCGATACTGCCTAACACGTTGTTCGCGCCGCCCGCGCCGCCGGCCGTTTGCTTGGAGAATTCCTTGTACTTGCTTACCGCCCGGTAGCCCTCTTCTATGTCAACGCCGGCTTGTTTGTAGTTCACCCGCCCCCCAGAAAGAAAAACAAAAGATTGTGCGCTAGCCTGCCTATGGGCAGGATCGTAAGGTCGGTGAATCTTTGGGCAATCAGAATGACAAACAAAAGCGGCATACCGATTTTCATAAAACGCATTTGGACTTCCCAGCTTATGTTAAGCCCGGAAAAAACAATGTGGCTGCCGTCCAAAGGCGGAATGGGGATTAGGTTGAAGATAAACAGGCCGAAGTTTATGGCGGCGGCAAAAAAAACAATTAAAACCAAATTTTCGTGAGCCGCCATATCGAACCAGGGGCTGGCGAGCATGAACCTTAACGCCTGCACAAAGAGTATGCCCAAGACCAGATTGGAAAGCGGCCCGGCGGCGGCGATTATGGCTTTGTCCCTTCGCGGGTAGCGCAGGCGCTCCGGGTTAAACTGCACCGGCTTTGCCCAGCCGAAGCCGGCAAGCACGATGAACAAAAAACCGATCGGATCGATGTGTTTGAGCGGGTTCAGCGTTATCCTGCCTTGATCCTTGGCGGTGCTGTCCCCCAGTTTCCACGCGGCAAAGGCATGGCAACATTCGTGTATTGTAAGCCCTATAAGTATGCCCGGAAGGGCGTATAGCGTGTTTTGCCAATTCATACTATAAACATAGTAACCCAAAGGGGCAAAAATGTTAAGATGCCGGCTACGACAAAGGCATGAATGCTCGAGCTTCGGAATTTACTCCCATTTTAATCACACAAAGGCACAAAGGCGCAAAGGTACAAAGGTTCGGGCGGAACTATGATACGCCTGAGTCTTCTTCTTGCCTCAATATAGCACAAAAAGGGCATAAAGTATGATAAAGCGGCGTTTTCCCCTTATCTTAACTTTGTGCCTTTGTGTCTTGGTGCCTTTGTGTGAGTTAAATGGGGGGTAAATTCATAACCGCTGACCTTTGATGCGTTTGTCGTGTATAGCCGCCCATTCGCCCTTGATTTTCCCCGCTACGAAAGGCTATAATGGCAAGGCATACCGGCGTTTTGGCACGGAAAGCAATAAGAAGGAGAAAAACGATGTTGGTTATAACGGGCATCTTTGAAAACGAGCGTTTTATCCCGGACACGCCTGTTTCGCTGCCGCAGAAGCAGAAGGTTACGGTTTTAATAGAGGAAGAAAAGCCTGATGAGTTGGCTGTCGCGAATGTCAAAAAACAAGGGGCGTTCCAACGCTTTATGCAGTATAAGGGAGCATTGCCCGCCGATTTTGACTGTAAAAAAGAACTGGCAGAGTACCGAAGCGAGCGGCTGGCGCGGCAATGAAAGTATTGTTAGTTTCATTGCCACCGCCGCATTACGCGCGGTTTGCGGCGCTATTGCAGTTCCGCCAGCCGGTCGGAATCGTCAAAAAGGGCCTTGACTTTGTGTTTGCCCTTTGTGCCGATCACCTCGCTCTTTTTTTTGTCCACTTTGTAATGCTTTTTCAGCAGATAGTTGACAAAGGCCTCCCTGTGGTTAAATTCGTATTCCGAAACCAGTCCGGGGAAAACCGTAAAAATAGACTCGTGATCGTTTGGGAACTTTTTGTTAATGTCGCTTGCATTGACCGTTATGCACATAGTCCCGGCGGGGTAATCGGCCAGGCAGTAACCGCTTGAATCGGAAATCCCCAGAGCGGCCAGCCCGATATAGTGCAGGTCGTCCTTTTCTATCGGAAACTGTTCCGTTGTAAAAATGCCGAAACCGTGTTTTTCCCCGTAGGCTTTTATCTGCTTGGACTGCTCGCTTAAATACTCCGGCAGGGAAGACTCGGCCTTTGCCCACTCCCAGCTCCAGTTTTTTGACGCGTTGGAATAGGCCCCCAAAACTTGCATGGGGTGATCCGTTTCGTTGCCAAAGTATACCTTGCCTTCGCCTTCTATCCTGCAGTCCAAATCGTTCTGCAAACAGTAATGGCAAAAAAACAGTTGTTTTTCTTTGGCAATGCCGCCAAACATTTCAATCAGTTTTTGATCGTAAAGTTCCATTGTTATCTCCTTTTGCCGGTGATGGCTGTTCGCTGTAGCAAACAAGCATCAGGTTTTTGGCCTTGTCGTAGTATTCCGAGTGCCAAATGTCGCTCTTCTCCACAATGTTAAATTCGATGTTATCAAAATGTCGCACGGGCGTTTTGAATTGATGTTTCAGGGCTATAATAACCGTGCCGTCATTTGCGATTGTGGAGTCGGCTACCGCATTGCCCGCCTTCAATTCGTCTTGCAGAATTGCCTTTAACACCCCGCTAAATTTAGCGATATTTGCGTCGTTGTTTAATTTTTCCCCGTATACGTCCATCGGGTTTGCGCCTGTTTCCACGGGTATAATCGTAGCATTTTTTTTCGCTTGGGTCAAGCCGCCGGGCAGCAACATTTAACAGAGCAAGGAGGAAAATTCACCACGGAGGACTGGGCATCTTTTCCGGTATGTTGACATTTTATCGGTTTTACAGTATGATTTGATGCCATCATGAGAAACAAAAGTATAAATATGGAGCGCGAGCTTAACTATGTGAATGAATATGGCAACATAAGCCATGTAAATCTTCTTAAAAATGCCGTAAAGATGCTTGAAAAGTTCGACTTTAAACTTGCAAGGGACAGAATGAAGGGGACGACCAAGGTTGAAGCCTATTACGACGACCCGGACTTGTCGATTATTAAAAAAGGCAATGTTTTGCGGAGCATGAAGAATGCCGAGCACGACAACGCGACTTTTTTTTTCTTCTACAAGCAGTATTTTAACAAGCCGGACAAACCTTACGACTTGTACAAAGAAAGCCGCTCCGAGGCAAGCGAATCATTCGCAGCTTTTTTGCACAATCTGGGGCTTGGCATCGCGGTCGAAAAAGACCCGGTTCTTAACGCCGACATAAAAAGGCGGTCGGTGGTTCTTGAAAACGAAAGCGCAAGGCTGGTTATCGCCTGCGAGCACGTCGAGTATTACAAAACCGTAAAGCTGGATATGTGGGAAAACCTGATCGAAATTGCCGATCTATCCATGCAGGACGAGGAGCTGTTTTGCAGGGTGAACGAGGTCTTGCTAAAAGAGCTGCCCATAAGGCTGATCAAGCAGACTAAGCCGCAAAGGGGTCTGGAAAAATACAACAAAATTAAAAATATGTCCAACCTGTTAAAGCCTTCAAGCTCGTAGTGCCGGCAGGGGAGCAATTAAAGGAAGAGATCAACTGAAAAAGCATTTTTACACAGTGGTTTTTGAATCGGAAAAAATTGTCGCGGTAAACAAGGCTCCGGGAATAACCGTCGGGGGGCAACGCTGGGAGGTTGCGCCTGGGGCGGCGCCGGCAGGGGCGGCGGGGGGAATCCCGGCGGAAAGGCTGGACAAGCTGCTTTTGCGCGACTTGGGTTGCGCAAGGCTTTTTACCGTCCACCGCATAGACAAGGATACATCGGGGCTGGTGCTTTTTGCCAAGGACGAGCAAAGCCACAAGCTGCTTTCCCGCGCCTTCGAGGAAAGGCAGGTCGGCAAGCGTTACATTGCCGTTGTCCACGGCCGGCCGGCCTGGGAGGAAACCACCTGCAGTCTTGCCTTGGTTCCGGACGGGAACAAACAGCACAAAACAATTGTTGACAAGTATCGCGGCAAAAAATCCCTTACGCACTTTACCCTGCTGGGCAGCGCCGGGAACTACAGCGTTCTTGAAGCCCGGCCAAAAACAGGCAGAACCCACCAGATAAGGGTTCACGCCGCAGAGCTTGGTTTTCCGGTTGTTTGCGACAGCTTGTACGGAAGGGTGGAGCCGGTGCTGCTTTCATCTTTCAAGCGGGGCTGGCGCGGCGATTTGCTGGCGGAAAAGCCCCTGTTGTCCCGCCTGGGGTTGCACGCCTTGGAGCTTTCCCTGCCGGAAGACGCTCTTGGCTGCAGCTTGACGGCTCCCTTCCCCCGCGATATGCTTGCCCTTATCAAGCAAATGGAAAAACAGGGGGCTTTTAAGAAGCCTTCAATGTTGACAGAAGGCGAAAATCGATCTATGTTATAGGAAGACATTATTGAAGAGGAGAGCTTGATGGAACATTCGACGATCACCCTTATAATCCTGGGGTTTGCAGTGGTTATGTTTGTGTGGGAAAAAATCCCCCTGGCGCTTACAGCGGTAATCGTTTCGGTGGCCTTGACGCTAACCGGCGTATTGACCCCGGCAATGGCATTTGCCGGCTATGTCAATTCCGTGGTGATTTTGTTTGTCGCCATGTTCGTCATCGGGCACGCATTTTTTGAAACGGGAATGGCAAAAAAAGTCGGCAGCATGGTAACGAAGTTTGCCAAGACGGAACGCCAGGTGATTGTATCCACGATGCTGGTTTCGGGGCTTTTGTCCAGCGTCTTGTCCAACACCGGGACGGCGGCGGTTCTTATTCCCGTTACGATAGGCATTGCCGATCACGCCGGTTTTTCACGCGCAAGGCTGTTAATGCCGATGGCTTTTGCCAGCACCTTGGGCGGCAACCTAACCCTTGTCGGCACGCCGCCAAACATGATCGCCCAAGGGGCCTTGGAATTGGTCGATATGCGCTTCGGCTTTTTTGAATTTGCATACGTAGGCATTCCGCTGTTTGTTGTCGGCATTTTGTACTTTGTTTTATTGGGGCCGAAACTGTTCCCCAAAGGCAGCGGCCCGCAAAAAGCCGCGGCTGACGCGACGAAAGAAGACGATGACAAGGCTGTTGACGCGCCAAAGTGGAAGCAGGTGTTCGCCGTTACGGTGCTTTTGGGCACTATCGCGGCGATGGCTATGGAAAACGCTATCGGCATACCGCTCCATGTAAGCGCGTGCATAGGGGCGATACTTCTTGTCGCAAGCCGGGTGCTGACCGAAAGCCAGGCTTACAAGGCGATAGATTTGCGCGTGGTATTTTTGTTCGGCGGCGTTCTTCCCTTGGCCACCGCCCTTGAGGTTTCCGGTGCCGGGTCTATGATCGCGCATAACGCGATAAATCTTTTCGGCGAAAACGTTACTCCCTTTTTAATGATGCTGCAAATCTACTTTGTTACCGTTGTCTTGACTAATTTTATTTCCAACACTGCCGCCGCCGCGCTTCTTGCGCCCTTGGCCATACAGATTGCAATGGCAATGGGGGCCGATCCCAGGGCGGCGGTAATGTCGGTCGTGCTTGGAGCGTCAATGGCTTTTGCCACGCCGATTGGATCTCCGCCGAACACGATGGTTCTTACTGCCGGCGGTTACAAGTTTGTCGATTATGTAAGAGCGGGTCTGCCCTTCATCGCTGTCGGCAGTGTCGTCGTTTTGCTGTTGCTGCCGGTTTTCTTCCCGTTCTTCCCCTGAGCCGTGTTAAGGCAACCTCTAAAGACTTCAGTTTTTGGAGCTTGCCTTATGTGAAAATCTTCCCGCAAAAGAGGCGAAAATTAGTGTTGACAAAGGGCGGGCAATGCAGCTATAATGAATTAATATGAGGAAAACGCAATGCTAATCGGAATAAACCCAGTAATCAGCCCCGACCTGCTTAACGCCCTGTTCAAAATGGGACACGGCGACGAAATCGTGCTGGCAGACGCTTTTTTTCCGGGCGCATCCATGAACGCAAACGTGATACGGGCGGACGGCATAAAAATCCCGGCGCTATTGGACGGCATACTCGCGCTGGTCAACTTGGACAGCTATGTCGAGCGGCCAGTGGCCATGATGGCCCCGGCAGCCGGGGATGCGCTGGACGAAAACGTGGAAAGGTCGTACCGGGCGGTCATTGACAGACGCTGGCCCGGCACGCCGGCCGTCGAGCGCGTGGAACGATTCGCCTTTTACGAGCGGGCGAAAAAGGCCTACGCCGTGGTAATGACAGGCGAAACTGCAAAATACGGGAATATTATACTGAAAAAGGGGGTTATTCCGTTAGGATAAAAATGTAATCGATTACATTTTGCGGCTTATGGGAAAGACGATTAAAGACGTGGCGGTTGCCGCAGGCGTGTCTACAGCGACAGTTTCCAGGGTTTTGGCCCCGGAAAACCCCGTGGTAGTAAGAGAGGCGACAAGGGCGCGCGTAATGACGGCGGCCGAAGAGCTTGGCTTTCGGGTAAATTATGCGGCGCGGAGCCTTAAACTTCAGGCGACCATGACGATAGGCGTGGTTTTCCCGGAGCTGGCAAACGAGTTTTTTCTGGATGTGGCCAAGGGCATTGAGCGCGAGATTCACAAAAGCGGCTACACCATGCTGCTTTCGTCATCGCGCAACTCGCTGGAGGAGGAGAAGCGGCGCATCTCCATGCTGGCCGAGCGCATGGTTGACGGCATACTGATTGTCCCGGCGGGCGCGCAGGGCGGGCACTTGGCGGAGATTTCCCAGCAGGGGATGCCCATGATCATGGTAGACCGCATCGCCGAGGGAACCGGGTTGGAGGCCGTGGTTTCGGACAACGAGGAAGGCGCGTTCAGCCTGACGCAGGCGCTTTTGGCGGACGGCTACAGGCGCATTGCCTTTGTTGGCGGCCAGCGCGGCATATCTTCGGCGCAGGAGCGGCTTAACGGCTACTTGAACGCGATGCTTCAAGCCCAGATAAGCCCGCCGGCAAGCTGGATTTGCAGGGGCGGCATGGACGTGGAAGACGGCTATAGCCTTTTGGCGGGCCTTTTGAAAAAGAAAAACCCGCCGGATGCGGCGGTCGCGGTGAACATTCTGGTTCACTTGGGCATGGAAAGATGCCTTTTGGAGATGAGGGGGCAGGCCCCGCCCCTTGTCATCGCCGGCTTTGACAAGGCGCTGTATTCGCCCTTTCTGCCGGCCTGCCGTTACACGGCCTCCCAGGATGCCGTGGGCATGGGGGAGAAAGCGGGCAGCCGGATTGTCGAAAAAATCCGGGAGAAGAAAGAGGGGAGTGCCGAGAGTATAAAAAACGGGGGCGGAAAAAATGCCGAAAAGGTAATCCGCCTGCCGGTAATCATAAGCCGTGCCGCCTGCGGGACGGCTATTAATGGAGGAAAGTAATGGCAAACAAGCGTTTCGCGGGCGAGTATCCAAAAATCGGCCTGCGCCCGACCATCGATGCAAGACAAGGCTCGCTAAAAGTGCGCCAGTCGCTGGAAGAGCAGACAATGAACATGGCGCGCGCCGCCAAGGAGCTTCTGGAGAAAAACCTGCGCTACTCAAACGGGGAGAGCGTGCAGGTCGTCATCGCCGACAAAACAATCGGCCGGGTGCCGGAGGCCGCCGCCTGCGCCCACAAGTTCCGGCGCGAGGGCGTGGACATCACCCTGACTCTTACCCCCTGCTGGTGCTACGGGTCGGAGACGATGGACATGGACCCCTACACCATAAAAGGCGTGTGGGGCTTTAACGGCACGGAGCGTCCCGGCGCTGTCTATTTGGCTTCGGTCTTGGCCGCCCACGCGCAAAAGGGCCTGCCGGCCTTCGGCATCTACGGGCGGGACGTGCAGGATGCGGGCGATGCCTCGATACCGGCGGACGTTCAGGAAAAAATCCTGCGCTTCGGCAGGGCGGCTCTGGCGGCGGCTACGATGAGGGGCAAAAGCTACCTGCAAATCGGCTCGATCTGCATGGGCATTGCAGGCTCGATCATCAACCCGGAGTTTTTCGAGGAATACCTTGGGATGAGGGTTGAAAGCGTCGATGAAGTCGAGGTTATCCGGCGCATGGAAAACGGGATTTACGACGAGAAGGAGTTCCAGAAGGCTCTTGCTTGGACGAAGCAGTACTGCAAAGAGGGCTTTGACACAAACCCGCCCGAACTGCAGCGCGGGCGCGAAGAGCAGGACAAGGCCTGGGAGTTTGTCGTGAAGATGATGTGCATCATCAAAGACCTTTTCGACGGCAACCCGAACCTGCCGGAAGGTTGCGAGGAAGAACGCCTTGGCCACAACGCCATCGCCGGCGGCTTCCAAGGCCAGCGGCAGTGGACGGATTTTTACCCCAACGCCGACTTTCCCGAATCGCTGATGTGTTCGTCCTTCGACTGGGAAGGGCCGCGCGAACCGTACATTCTGGCCACCGAAAACGACACGCTGAACGGCGTGGGAATGCTCTTTGGGAAACTGCTCACCGGAACGGCGCAGATTTTCGCCGACGTGCGCACCTACTGGAGTCCGGAGGCTGTCAAACGCGCCGCCGGCTACGAGCTTTCCGGCGCGGCAAAGGAAGCTGGCGGCTTCATCCATTTGATCAATTCGGGGGCGGCCTGTGTGGACGCATCCGGGGAAATGAAGGGCGCGGACGGCAAGGGCATGATCAAGCCCTTCTGGGAAATGAACGAGGCTGACTGGAAGGCCTGCATCGGGGCGACCACTTGGAACGCGGCCGACTTCGGCTACTTCCGTGGCGGCGGTTTTTCCTCGCGCTTTCTTACAAGGGCGGAGATGCCGGTAACCATGTCGCGCCTGAATCTTGTAAAGGGCGTAGGCCCGGTGCTTCAAATCGCCGAGGGCTGGACGGTGAACCTGCCGGAAGATGTGTCCGACGCTCTGTGGAAGCGCACGAACTACACTTGGCCCTGCACTTGGTTCGCCCCGCGTGTTACCGGCTCGGGCGCGTTCAAAAGCGCCTACGATGTTATGAACAATTGGGGCGCGAACCACGGCTCGATTTCCTACGGCCATATCGGCGCGGACTTGATCTCGCTCTGCTCGATTCTCAGAATCCCCGTCTGTATGCACAATGTGCCGGAGGATCAGGTTTTCCGCCCGAGTTACTGGAATTCCTTCGGCATGGACAAGGAAGGCGCGGACTACCGGGCTTGCGCGGCGCTGGGGCCAATGTACAAGTAGGGCAGGGGAAAAAGTGAAATGCTGATTAACTCGAAGCTAATCAGCATTTCACTCTGTATTTGCTCATTTCATTGTGCAAAATACGGGTAAGAAGCAATTATAAAATCCTCGATGGGATTTTATAATTGCTCCAGTTAGTGAGATTTACGGTTTGTCAAACCGTATCTTGGGGGCACGGCTCGTTTGAGCCGGCCCTTGCAATATGTTTTGTGTAGGAGATAAAGATGAAAAAAATTGCATTGCTTTTAGTTGTATTGATGGCGGTAACATCCGCCGCCTTTGCCGGCGGGCGAAGGGCAGACGATCAACTGCGTATCGGGCTTTTGATGAGAAACACGAATGAGCAGTTCCTTATGGACTACGCGACAAACGTCCAGGCCTTGGCCGGCGCTCGCGGGGTTGCAGTCAACTTGCAGGACGCTTTGGGCGACAGCGGAACCCAGATGGACCAGCTTATCATGCTTCTTAACCAAGGCTACAGGTACTTTGTAATCATCCCGACCGTTCCCGCGCTTGCCGATGCGATGAATCAGGAAATCCAGATGCGCGGCGGGGCGGCTGCTTTTTCCAACACCGCGCCCACGACATCCTCGCTTAGGATTGGCCCCCACTTCTTCTTCGCTTCTTCCCCGGAATTTGTAGGCGGGCAGATTCAGGCCGACTTGATTGCCAACTTCTTTGAAAGGCATCCCGAGCGGGCGCCGGGCCAGGTTGTGAATATGCTCTTGATCAACGGGCAGATTGGGCATCCGGCGCAGGTGCACAGGCGCGCCGGTCTTTTGGCAGGTCTTGCCGCCCGCGGTTTTACCTTGAACATTGTCGCCGAAGGCACTGCGAACTGGGCGCCGGATGAGGCCAACGAGCTTATGAACGCCTGGATTGCGGCTTTCAGCGGGCAGTTCAACGTGGTCGCCGCTCAAAATGACGGCATGGCGCTGGGCGCAGTCCAGTCGATGATGATGAACGGGCTTGTTACCGCCGATAATTCCTCCGGAACCTTCCTTACGGTGCCGGTTCTTGGGATTGACGCTACGGCGGACGCGCTTGCCTCGATGGGCAGGTACGAGCTTTACGCCACCGTTCTGCAAGATGCGATTGGCCAGTCCACGACGGCTTTTGATCTTATGTACCAGATGGCCACCGGCGCTTTCAGCCCCGGCAACGCCGCTGGCGGCATAACCCCGGCGACTGCGGCTATTGACGAAGAGCCTGCCAACGATCCGGCTATCCTTAGCCAGATTTACTTGGTTCCCTTCGCTCCTGTTGACAGGGCTTCGCCCATTTTCTTGAACTTCTAATGTTTGGCGGCGTGCAGTCTTGGGGGGAGGGGGGCTTCCCAAGGCTGCGCGTCTTAATAAGGAGGAGGTAATGGCAGACAATGTTCTTGAAATGCGCGGCGTTACGAAAAAGTTCCCCGGCGTATTGGCGCTTGACGATATTTCCTTCTCGGTAAGGAAGGGCAGCGTCCACGCTTTAATGGGGGAAAACGGCGCGGGGAAGTCTACCCTTATGAAGTGTCTTTTTGGTATGTACAAAATGGACGCGGGGCAGATTTTTTTTGACGGCAAGGAAAGGCGTTTTAATAGCGCGGCGGACGCTATGGCCGCCGGCGTGTCGATGATTCACCAAGAGCTTTCCAATGTTCCCGAGCGCACGGTCGCGCAAAATCTTTGGCTGGGCCGGGAACCCAGAAACAAGTTCCGCCTGATCGATCACGAAAAAATGAGGCGGGACACAAAAAAACTTTTGCAAGAGCTTAACTATCATTTTGATCCCAATGTGCGAATATCCAGCCTGTCGATAAGCCAGCAGCAGGGCTGCGAAATTGCGCGTGCGGTTTCGTGTAACGCCAGCGTCGTGGTGATGGACGAGCCGACTTCCTCGCTTACGGAAAACGAGGTGTCGCATCTTTTTAACATAATCGGCGAGCTTAAATCGAAGGGTGTGGCGATTATTTACATAACGCACAAAATGGAAGAGCTTTTCAAAATCGCCGATGACATTACCGTTCTGCGGGACGGAAAGTTTATCGGAACTTATCCGATAAAGGACATGACGGACGACAAGGTTATTTCGCTTATGGTCGGCCGCGACCTTACCCAGCGTTTTCCGCCTGTGGAATCGGTGGCCGGCGATGTTTGTCTTGAGGTAAAAAACTTGACAGCGTCAAACCCGAAATCGTTCAAAAATGTTTCTTTCGAGCTTCGCAAGGGCGAAATCTTAGGCATTGGCGGCCTTGTCGGGTCGCAGCGCACGGAACTTGTCGAAGCGATTTTCGGCCTGCGCGGTATCGCATCCGGGGAAGTCGTAATAAAGGGCAAGCCTATGAAAAAAATCCGGCCGCGCGATGCAATCGAAGCCGGCCTTGGGCTTGTTACCGAGGACAGGCGCAACACGGGTATCTTCCCGCTTCTTAACATCACGGTAAACACGACCATTCCTTCTATGGGAAAGTACACGAACAAAATCGGGCTTCTTAACCACCGGGCTATGCTGAAGGCGGCTAGGGAGCAGAACCAGCAGTTGAAAACCAAAACAGCTTCCATGGAAACTTTTATTCAAAATCTTTCCGGCGGCAACCAGCAAAAAGTGATTATAAGCCGGTGGCTTATGACTATGCCTGACATTCTTATCATGGACGAGCCGACCAGGGGGATTGATGTGGGGGCGAAGTACGAGATTTATCTTATCATGGCGGAGCTTGCAAAACAGGGCAAGTCGATTATTATGGTTTCAAGTGAAATGCCCGAACTTATGGGTATGAGCCACCGGGTGCTTGTGTTATGCGAAGGCATTCTTACGGGAACTTTAGAAAAAGCGCATCTTAATCAGGAAGCGATTATGCGTTATGCGACACAATTTTCCAGCAAAATGTAAAGGGGGATTTATGAACACGAACCTTGCCAAAGGGAAGGAACTTTTAAGCCGGCACTCAAGTCTTGTTACTTTTGTGGTTTTGATTTTTGTCTTGGGTGTTTTAACCCAGGGGCGCGTTCTCTCGTGGGATTCTATTAGGTCCCTTCTTATTGCCGAGTCTTCGCGCGCATTTGCCGCGTTGGGTGTCGGCATGATCATCATAACGCGGGGGATCGATCTTTCCGTGGGCGCGGTGGTCAGCCTTTCGGCCTCTGTTGCCGCTTCTTTCGCCCAAGACCCCGGCCTTGCCACGGCCATTTTTCCGGGGATTAGTTTTCCCTTGTTTGTTCCCGTTCTTGCGGGCATTACCGTGGGCGCTCTTTGCGGGCTTTTTAACGGGGTGTTGGTTGCATACGGCAAGCTGCCGGCTTTTATCGCCACGTTGGGCACGATGGTTATTGCGCGTGGGCTTCAGCTTATCTACACAAGGGCGGCTATTGTTAGTTCTCTTACGGCTCCTTACAGGGCTATCGCTCAGACGACGTTAGGTGAAAACATTCGTTTCCCGATTTTGGGTATTTACATGATTGTGATTACCGGCGCTGTATGGATTCTTATGCGGCACACGCGGCAGGGCAGCAATTTTTACGCGATTGGCGGGAATGTCAACGCGGCGCGTGTTTCGGGTATTAACGTCGAAAAAAATCTTGTTTGTGTGTATTTGTACGCGGGTATTCTTTACGGTATTGCCGGCGTGCTTATTTCCAGCCGTCTTGCTCTTGCCAATGCTTTGACTGCTAGTGGTATGGAGCTTGACGCTATTGCGGCTGTTACCGTGGGGGGTATTTCGCATTCCGGCGGCGTGGGCACTGTCGGCGGTATGATTGTCGGGCTTTTCACAATGGGGCTTATCCGCTTTGGCATGAGTTTCATGGCTATAAACCCGCATTTCCAGCTTCTTGTGCAGGGTATTATCATAATTCTTGCGGTCTACTTTGACATGAAGAAAAACGCCAAGCGTCTGTAACATGGCGCGCCCGCACCGGGGTAAGACTTGCGGGCTTTACCCCGGTGCGGGTTTCTGTTTGCCAAACTGAAGAAGAATTTTCACCACGGGGGACGGGGGGAGTTTTTTTTCAAAAAAAGCAATGCGGCCGCGCTGGACAATAGCTCGCAAAGTCGCTAACAGCGCGGCCGCTCTAAAACCTCCGGCTTTTCAAAATGCCGGGGGCTATTTTCCAGATTTGAACAATGCCAAAATCCCCCCAAAAACCTTTGCAATCAAACCCGGCTTGCTCCCGCCGGCCTGCTCCTCGGGCTTGTCCGGCGCGGGCTTTTCCGGCGGGGCGGCTTCGGGTTTGGCCGTTTTTCCGTAGGCTTCAATGGCGGCCTGTGCCTCGGCCTGTGCCGCGGCCTGTGCCGCAGCCTGCGTCTCTGCCCCCGCCGCTGCTGGCGCGGCCACCTGTGTTGCAGCTTGTGCGGCTTGTTCCTCTGCGGCAACTTCTTTCTGCCAAATTTCGGCGGCTTTTTTTACCGCCTGCATATCGACAAAGCCGGCTATGCTGGTGTCGTCGCCCTTGCCTTCGTTGGCGAAACGGCCTGCAAGTTTTTCCAACTGATCGCAGGTTTTTTCAAAACCGTCCTCGGCAAAGGTAAGGGCGACAGCGCGGTAGAGCTTGTAAAGATGTTTTTCGTTGCCTTCCACGGGGTAGTTGTCGTCGATGCCGTCCGTGCAAAGAAACACGGCGGCAGGCGGCGGTTTTTCCCGGTGAAAGGAAAAGTAACAGCGGGCGCGTTCGGCGGCATCGGGATCGCAGATAGAAGTTGTAACATTTAGAAAACACTTTTCGTCCCAAGGCACGGGCTGGTCAAAACTGCCGTCCGGGTAAAGCGCGGACAGGCGGCCGTCGCCAATGTGAATGGCAAACCAGAAATCTTTTGTAATGGCGGCGGCGATAAGCGTAGTTCCGTAAGCGTGGTGCAGGTTTTCGCCTGCCATATACTGCCTGCGGTATTTTTCGCCTGTGTTTTGAATATCCTGAGCCGTTAGGGGAAACTTTGCAAAGTCTTGGGCGACAAGGCCGTACCATGCCGGGATTATGCCCTGCTCGATAAGCCTTTCGCGCAAGGCCGCCTGCGGGTTTTCTTGCGAGTCGTTTATGTATGCGGCAAAACTTTTTAGGCCCCTGGCGGCGCACTCTGCCGCAAACTTTGCGCCCCGGTCGCTGCGAAAACAATTGTCATCGCCGTGCCCGTCGGCGACAACGGCAATGGCAAGGTTTTCAGAGTAATGTTTGAAAATGGCATCCTGGCAGGCCTTGCCCTGCTTTGTGTGGCTTATGCCCGTAACGCTGTGCGCGAAAGATTGGTATATGTTCATTTTGCTACCATTCTTGTTGATCGTTGTCCGGCGCGGCGGCAGCATCGACTTTGAATTCCTGCGCGGCCTCGTTAAAGTCTTGCTGTTTTTGCTCGTCGCCCATATCCGCAGCACCGCCGCCGACATTGGAACTCTTGCTGGCAATGCGCGATGCGCTAACGCTGACAAAGCGTATCATCTTTTTTAACATCGCCTTGTTGTGGACTTCCAAAACCGATTCTATGCTGCCGGTAAACTCCTTTAACACGTCTTTGTTAGCGTCATTGCCAATGGCGATAGCGACCTTTATGCCGGCCTTGAACCAGTTGTTTTGCTTTAACGCCGACAATTCTTTTTCCCAGTTGTCCGTAGGCCCGCCGTCTGAAAGCAGGATTATCGCGGGGGCAAAGGAACCGGTGGCTTCCTGCATAAAACCCTTGGTGGAAAGTTTTTCGTTCAAGGCTTTGCAGGCCGCGCCAAGATCGGTAACGCCGTCGGCATTCAAATTGTCCCAGCGATATTTTTCGGCTTCAATGGGGCCGCCCGGCGTTTTCCAAGTTGCGCCGGAGGAAAACTCCAAAGCCGCGATTTTTATTTGCGCGTCGGCATTTTCATCTGACACTTCGCGAATGTCAGGGACAACTTCTTGTATGGCGGCATTCACCGCCCCGATTTTTTCGCCGCCCATGCTGCCGGATGTGTCTACGACAAAAAACAGCACCATAGTCCTTCTTGGGATTTCCACATTGTCTAGTAACGACATACTTTTTCTCCTTCTATATTAAATGATTTCGGCCTTTCCTTCGCCGAAACTAATTTCCATGCCTTTTTTAAGAACGACGCTTCCGTTAGGCGCAATGCCCTCCGCCGCCTGTGTCCAGCTTTTCCCCGACAGGTTTTTCAGTTCAAAGTTTCCGTCCTTTGCCGAAACCTCGCCTGTCAAGGTTTCGTAGTCATCGGAATCTTTTTCGCTGTGGCAGGCGTAAAGCTTTGTCCGCTGGTGAAGCGGCAGGTTGTACCTGTGGGTTTTAATGTACGAAAATGTATTTTTTGTACGGCAGGATGGGCAGGCGTTTTGAGCTACCGGGTCGGCAAAATACACCGTGCCGCAGGAACACTTGTAAACTTCTGATCTCATGCGTATAAACAGGCGCAGCCAATCCCGCTCGATTATTCGGTTTTCCGGTTTTTTAAGAACATCTTGGCTGAATGCCTGTACAAACTTTTCCTGTAGGTAAGCCGGCAGTAAAGGCCAGCGTTTTATCGCCCCCGTGTGCAGCCCCTGCACGGGAACGTTTGATTTATCGCCCGGATCGAAAATAAACAGGGGGGCCTCGCCGTAGATTTTCTTTTCGTGTTTTGCGTCCATGCAAACAGGGGTGGCGGCCTTTCCTTCCAGCGGGTGGTTGTTTGTCCATAGCAAAAACAATACGACCGTAAGTGAAAAAAGGTCTGTTTCGACGCTGGGCTTGGCTCCCTTTGCCACGATTTCCGGGGCCATGTAGCGGGCTTTTCCCGCAATGCCGGAGTTTTCGCCGTGGGGTGAAACATTGTCATTGTCGCAAATAAGCACGCCGCCTGTTTTTGGGTTAATGAAAAAGTTGCCGTCGTTCAAATCTTGGTAGCTGTAACCTTTTAGGTGAAGTTCCCGGAAAGCCGCCGTTATGTGCAATGCCGCATTGGTCATTGCCGTAATGCTGGCAAAGCTTTCTTTCCCACGAAGGAAGCGGCTAAAGTCCTTGTAGTCGCTTGGGCGCAAATCCATGATGTAACCAAAAGCCGTGCCCTCGTGTTTTGTTAAATCTTGCGGCCACAGGAAGGCCGGGGCGGGCGTGCCCTTTTTGATGTTGTTATGTAGGTTTGCGTAAAATTTTTCCGGGGCTTTTAGCTTTCTGCCGGAATACCATTTTAACGCCTTGTCCTGCCCGCCGTAATCGACCCGGTACACCGTGCCCTGGCCGCCTTCGCCGATTTTTTCTTTTACCACAGCTTTTTTGCCGTTTTCCGTCTGGATTGTATACCCAGCTTGTAAATCTGCCATTTACTTCTCCTTTGATTAGTAGCCTTTGCCCGAAACTTCTATGCTTTCGACATATTGCAATCTGCCGGATGGTTGATCGCACCAAGGGCAGACTATTTCCGCAAAACCGCGATGGTTAGCGATTCCGCCATCACAGCTAACTTTTTGGCAACCGCATAGAAAAGTGCCTGTTGACCCGCAATATGGGCATCCCGGATAACCATCCACAGGTTTAAGAGAGCCGATCACAATATTTGCGTCAAAGCCTTCCCGTTTTCCCTTTTGCTCGTCAATGGGGAAGGCCCATGTGCTAACCCAGTCGCCTTCACGCTGTTCAATGCGGTTGCCGAAACTTTTTTTGTGTTTTGAACATCTTTCCAAAATTACTTTTGCATTTAACGGCCCTGCCATTAGCGCGCCTCCTGTTTTTAGCCGCTGTTTAGTAGCCTTTGCCCGAAACTTCGATCCGAAACTTCGATGCCGCCGGCTTGTTATTTTACCTTGTTCATGCTACATTTTGCGCATGACTATTGAACAAACTATTACAATACCGCCGGATTACCGCATATCCTTTGAACTGCCACGCTCTGCCCCGGTGGGGGCAAAGGTTCATGTTTCTATAACTATCCCCGCAGGCTTTGGAAGCGACGGCGAGCCGGCTAAACCGGAAAAATCTTTTAGGGGGATTCTGAAAGGCAAGGGCATTAGCGTTGAACGCCTGCGGGAAATGCAGCGCGAGGACAAAGCCCTTGAAGACGTTAAATCGGTTTTTTAGAATTTCACCCTTGCTATTTTCCGTCTGGATGGTCTTCCCGGCTTGTAAATACGTCATTTGCCTCTCTTTTTATCAATACCTCCTCCATTCCCTTAATAGCCTTGTTGCCTCTTGATTGTTTGGATTCAATCTGCTAGCCATTTCCAAATCTCGTATTGCTTCATTATTTCGATACATCTGCCAATATGCAATTGCTCGGTTTTGATAGAGAACGGAATCGTTAGGGTTGAGCCTGATTGCTTGGCTGTAATCATTGATAGCGTTGGAATACTGGCGTAGACCACAATATGCGTTCCCTCGGAGGTTGTATAGGCTGTATAGAACGCTCTCATTCGAGTTCAGCCTGATGGCTTCGCTGAAGTCTTTTATCGCTTCTTCATGCCGTTTCAAAAATAAATATGCACCCCCTCGGATGTTGTAGAGTTGGCTCTCATTCGGGTTCAGCCTGATTGCTTCGCTTAAGTCTTTTATCGCCTCGTCATACCGTTTCAGGGCGGCATATGCCCATCCACGGTTGCTGTAG
>WRKI01000343.1 GCA_009778155.1 Spirochaetota bacterium | reverse complement strand
ACCCTGCCGGGTGGCTTTTTGCCGCTCAATTTTATGCTTTCATCATTCGCCATTTGCTTCTATAATAAACGAAAAAGCCCGCTTTTGCAAGCGGCCGCGTTGACTCATCGAAAAAGCTCACACAAAGGCACGGAGTTCGGGGCGGATTTTGATAAAGCCGCGCCTTTCTCCTCCGTGCCTTTGTGTGCAAAAAGCGGGAGCCGGCCGGCTAAATCTTCGTAAAACTCTGGTCAAAGTCGGCGATAATGTCTTGGATGTTTTCCAGCCCGGCAGACACGCGCACAAGCCCCTCGGCGATGCCCGCCTCTGCGAGAGAGGCCGCGTCGTAGACAGAATGCGTCATCGTCGCCGGGTGCTGCACGAGCGTTTCGGCATCACCAAGGCTTACCGCAATCACGCACATCTGCATATTGTCCAAAAGCTTCGCGCCCGCCTGCCTTCCCCCCTTCACCTCAAAAGCCACCATGCCTCCGAAAGCGGGATAGCCGCAGGCGTTCATCTGCTTGGCCGCAACCTCGTGGAAACGGTCGCTCTTAAGCCCGGGAAAATGCACCCTTTCCACCTTGGGATGCGCTTTAAGATATTCGGCAAGCTTCATCGCGTTTTCGCAGTGCCTCTGCATACGAATTTCCAGCGTTTTAAGCCCGCGCAAAATCAAAAAAGCGTCGAAAGGCCCAAGAACCGCGCCGGTCATGTCTTTAAGACCCACCATGCGAAGCTCGGTCATAACGTCCTCGTTGCCGCAGGCAAAGCCGGCAATAACATCGCCGTGGCCGTTAAGATACTTTGTCGCCGAGTGGACAACAATGTCGCAACCAAGGTCGAGAGGCTTTTGGAGCATGGGCGTGGCAAAGGTGTTATCGCAAATTACTTTAATGTTCGGATTGTGCGAATGGGCGGCATCCGCAAGGGCTTTTATGTCAATTACTTTTAGATTGGGGTTTGCCGGGCTTTCAAACAAGACAACCTCGGTGTTTTCTTTTAAGGCGTTTTTTACAGCATTGATGTCGCAAGTGTCAACAAAACTGACCTCCACGCCGTATTTTGTCATGCCGCTGGACAGATAGACAAAGGTACAGCCGTAAAGAGTAATGTCGGCAATAATGTGCGAACCCTTTTTACAGACCGTCCACAATACCGAGGTAATCGCCCCCATGCCGGAGCTGAAGGCGACGCAGGCCTGTGAGCCTTCCAGCGCGGCGAGCTTCGCTTCCAGAACCGATGTGGTCGGGTTGCCAAGGCGGGTGTAAATGTAGCCGCCCTCTTCGCCGGCAAAGCGGTTGCCGCCCTGCTGGGTGGTTTCAAAAACAAAGGTCGAGCTTTGGTAAATCGGCATGGCAAGCGGCCCGTGCTGCTTCCTAATGTTTCCCGCGTGAATCGCCCGGGTGGCAAAGCCCGCATTTTTGTAATCTTTCATTCCAAGAACCTCCATAAGTATTTTGGGCTGCCCCGAAACCAGTGTCCCGGAACAGCCCCGTTATGAAAATTCTAACACGGGATGCGCAATCTCGCCAGTGGCTAAATCTTTCCTTCGCTCTTCATTTTTCGCGCAAGACTGCTTTCCATTTTGTGATCCCAGTCCCAGGGGTCTTTTTTCATTATATGGTTGGCGTAAGGCACAAAAATAGAAAGAATCGCAAACGCGCCGAGCAGCCACTGATACCACAAAAGCGGGATAATCTGCACCGCGCTTACAGCCCCGCCGGACAGGCCGATAATCAGCAGGATTTGAGCGCCGTAAGGAAGCGCGCCCTGCATGACACAGCAGAAGATGTCCATGATGGAGCAGGCCCTTCGCGGATCGACCCGGTATTTGTATGCCAGGTCTTTGGCGATGGGAGCCGAGATAATGCAGGCCACCGTGTTGTTCGCAACAGCCGCATCGGTAACGCTGATAAGGCCGGCAATGCCAAGCTCTGCCGACTTGGGGCCTTTGATTGTTTTCTGCACGCTGTCCACAAGGAACTGAAGCCCGCCGGCCTTTCTTGTAAGCGCGGCAAGGCCGCCAATGAAAAGCGATGTAAAAAACACGGCAATCATGCTCAGCATCCCGCTGTAAATCGTTTGCGCCAGGGTAAGAAGCCCCTGGGCGAACATCCCGTAGCTAAGCCCGATAATGCCCGCCATCGCAATGCCGCCCACAAGGACGACAAAGACGTTCACCCCGGCAATGGCGGCAACCAGAATGGCCACATAGGGGACAACCTTGATAACGTTAAAGTCGCCAAGCTCCACGGGGTATGCCGTTTCCGGGCGGCCGAAAATCAAAAGCAGAATGACGGTGATAACCGCGGCGGGAACGGCAATTACAAGATTCATGCGAAACTTGTCCCGCATCTGCACGCCCAGCCCCCGCGTCGCCGCGATTGTGGTGTCGGAAATAATCCCCAGATTGTCGCCGAACATCGCGCCGCCCACGACGGCCGCCGCCATAAGGGGCAGATTAAGCCCGGCCGCGCTTGCGATGCCCAGGGCGATTGGCCCCAGCGCCGCTATCGTGCCCATCGACGTCCCTATCGAAATCGACATAAAACAGCAAAGCAGAAAGATGCCGGCAGCCATGAAGTGCGGCGGGACAAAGGTAAGCCCCAGATACACAAGGGAGGATCGCCCGCCGGATGCCGTGGCGACAAAGTCGAAGGCTCCGGCAAGCAGGAAGATCATGCACATTACCTGAATGTTTTCATCGCCGCAGCCCTTGAAAAAGGTCTTCATTTTGTCCGCTATCGTGCCCTTCAGGACGATGAAGGCCAAAATCACGCCGATAAGAACGGCCACAGGCGCCGGGAACTGGTAAAAGGCCATAGCCACGCCCTGCCGCTCCAGAATGATCCCCGCGCCTAAAAAAATCGCGATGAACGACATGAAGGGAATAAGCGCGAAGCCGCTCGCCTTTACATTTTCGTTTTCCATAAAACAGCTTCTCCTTAAGTTTCTTTTACCAAGATTTTACCACGGCAACCCCCCTTTCCGCCATAGGCCCTTGAAGACGTGGAACTCCGTGGTGGAAACTCGTCGCTTTGCGGCCGGCAGGGGCAAAGGTCAAGTTAGCCCGCGCTATCCGGCATACAACTATACGTGCGTATAGCGGAGACGGAAAAAAAATAAATAAATAAAAAAAGAGTCGCATACCCCTTGATTTTTCCCCGCGTAAAATATAATAATTAAAGTGTAATTTGGTGTAAAAAACTGTTTTTTTAGGGAAAGATGTGGCATTTAAGTTGTTGACGGGGACATTTGAAAGCACCTTAGACGACAAGGGGCGGCTTGTAATACCGGCCCCCTTGCGGGAACGTTACGAGGGCGATCTCGTAATCACCCAAGGCAAGGATAGCTTCGTCTGGATAATGACCGCCGGCGACTACGAAAACTTTATCGCCGCCCTTAAAAAATCGGCATCTTCCGTGGAAGAATACACCGCGTACCAGTACCAGTTCGAGGCACCGGCACGGGTTACAGAGATCGACAAAAAAACGGGGCGTATTCCTGTGCCGGCGGCTATAAGGACTTACGCCGACCTTTCCAGGGACTGTCTTGTTCTTTGCATAAACGGCCGGCTGGAAATCTGGAACGCGGACAGCTACCGCGCCCATATGCAGGAAATCCAGCAAACGGCAAAGGAGGCCATGAAAAAGCTGGGGCCGCAGGGCTTTTTCCAGCCGGAAGGGCAGGGCAGTTGAGCGCCCTTCACACGCCGGTACTTCTAGAGGAAACCTTGGAGTATCTGGCGCCGAAAGAGGGGGAGCATCTTATGGTAGATGCCACCCTTGGCGAAGGCGGGCACAGCTTTGCTTTTTTGTCAAGATTTGATAACATAAAAGTTATCGGGGTGGATGCGGACAGCGGGATACAGGAGCTTGCCAAAAAAAGGCTTGAGCCTTTTGGCGGCCGGGTGCATTTTTACACGCAGTGGGCACAGGATTTTTTTTCCGACTACCCGCCGGCGCATAAAAAGCCCGACACGATACTGATCGATCTGGGGGTGAGTCTTTACCACTATGAAAAAAGTGGCAGGGGCTTTAGCTTTAGGATCGATGAAAAATTGGATATGAGGCTGAACGCCAAGGAAGGCGTATCGGCCGCAGATATTTTAGGCAGGATTTCCGAAAGGGAACTTGCCGACCTTTTGCACAACAATGCTCAAGAGCGCTATTCAAGGAGGATTGCCAATGTGATTGTGAAAGCCAGGCAAAAAGGGACAATTACAACGACGGGGGCTTTAGCCGCGCTAGTCGCGCAGGCGGTGCCGGCAGCTTACAGGCACGGGCCCATTCATCCGGCTACCAGGACCTTCATGGCCCTGCGGATAGCCGTAAACGGGGAGCTTTCAAGGCTCCATTCACTCCTTGAGGGGGCGCTTAGGGTACTCGAGCCTGGGGGAAGGCTCGGGGTTATCAGTTTTCATTCGCTGGAGGACAGGTTGGTCAAAGTTTTTATAAAAGAAAAAAGCAAAAACTGCACCTGTCCTCCCGAAGCGCCTATTTGTAAGTGCAATGGACGCCGCAGCGTAAAAATTCTAACCCCCAAAGGGATAACCCCCTGCCGGGAAGAGCTTGTACGCAACCCTCCTTCTAGAAGCGCAAGGCTCAGAGTAGCGGAAAAACTTTAATGAAAATGTCAATAAAACGGCTTGCGCTTTTTTACGCCATAGCCATAACCATACCTTTTTTTCTCGGCCTTAACGTCTGGCAGGCAAAAAGATACGCCAACCTGCACAACGAAACAAGGCGGCTGGAAGCAGTCCAGGCCGATATTATAAGACAGAACCAGATGCTCATGGCCGACATAGCTTTTTATTCATCCGCGCCGCGCATAGAAAGCGTGGCGGCAAACGAACTTAATCTAGTAAGGATACAACCGGAAGACATAATGCAGATAGTAATAGAAGGGGACAGCCCGCATGGCAACTAAAGAATATCTTATGAACTTTTCGCACCTTGTAGCCGCCTTGCAAGCGGATTCCCCGCCAGGCAGCCCCGGGGCGGAGCTTCACTCTTTTTCCAAGGAGGGGGGCTTTTCGTCCGTAAGCGTGGACTCGCGCAAGGTTGAAGAAGGCGGCCTTTTTGTCGCCCTAAGCGGGGAGGCCACCGACGGCCACCTGTACATAGAAGCCGCCTTGAAAGCCGGCGCCGCCGGCGTAATTGCGCAAGTCCCCAAGCTGGAAAAGCACGGCGTGTTAAAAATGTGCGAAAAAGCCGGCGCCTCGGTAATCGCCGTGCAGGATTCGCTTTTTGCCCTGCAAGAGGCGGCAAGGGTCTATTTGCAAAAGTTCCCCCGCCTGTTAAAAATCGGCATTACAGGCTCGGCGGGCAAGACCACCACCAAGGAAATCGCCGCGGCAATTATCGGCCTAGAAAAAAACACGGTAATGAGCGCCGGGAACCTGAACTCCGAGACTGGCCTTCCCCTTTCGATTTTTACCGTGCGAAACGAGCACGAGGCGGGCGTTTTCGAGCTTGCCATGAACCACAAGGGCGAAATGGAAGCGCTGGCCAGAATTTTGCGCCCGAACATCGCCCTTATAACGAACATAGGCCGGGCGCATATCGGGCTTTTGGGCAGCCAAGATGCAATCGCCTTCGAGAAAAAATGCATTTTTTCCTATTTAAGCGACAAGGATATAGCCCTTATCCCCAATGATGACGGCTACAGGGATTTTCTGGCGCGGGACACCGCCGGCATTGTGCGCTTTTACGGCGCGGAGAGCTTTGCAGAGTACGAAGGCGTAAAATCGCTGGGGCTTTTTGGCAGCGAAGTCGGCTGGGCGGGGCAGACCATGCGCTTTTCCCTGCCCGGCAGGCACAGCCTTGCCAATATGTTCGCGGCCGCCGCTATCGCAAAGGAGGCCGGGATAAGCGCGGAAGCGATAAAACAGGGCGTGGAATCGGTGCGTCCCATGTTTGGCCGCACGGAGGTTTTTACCGGCAGGGCTACGGTAATCCGCGACTGTTACAATGCCTCGCCTGAGTCCGTTGGGAAGGCGCTGGATTTTGCCGATAATTTGGAATGGCCGGGCAGGCGCATTTACATAATGGCCGATATGCTGGAGCTGGGCGGCCAGTCGAAAGAGGCGCACGCGGAATTAGGACGCAGGCTTCTGGAATCTAAGGCCGGGGACATTTTCCTTTTCGGGAAAGAGACGGCCTTTGCGGCGCAGGTTTTGGAAGAAGCCGGCAGGGGCTTTTTTTACACGGGCGATTTTGACGAGCTTTACCGGCAGGTGTCTGCCGCTTTGGAAAACTCGTCGCCGCAGCGGGAACTTGTTTTGCTGAAAGGCTCAAGGGGGTGCGCGTTGGAGCGGTTAAGCGGAATTTTAACGGGGGAGGGCGGGGGGAACTTGCCGGGGGCGCACAATGGCGCTTGAGTTCATTTACCCGCTTGTAATTTATTTTACGCCCTTCAACGTTTTCAGCTACCTTACCTTCCGCACCGCTTACGCGGCCATAACGACGATGTTCCTGTGCTTTATCTTCGGGCCTAAAATTATCGAAGGGTTAAGGCGGCTGAAGGTCGGCCAGTCAATCCGCGCGGACGGCCCGGACACGCACTTGGTAAAAAGCGGCACTCCCACAATGGGCGGGATTTTTATCATCTTGTCGGTGGTGCTTTCCATGCTGTTCTGGGGGAACTTGCGCAGTCCTATGGTTGTGCTTACGCTGGCTTCTTTCGTCGCCTTCGGGGCGCTGGGTTTTTTGGACGATTACTTGAAACTGCGCCGGCGGAACTCCGACGGGCTTACCGCCTTTGGCAAACTTTTGGGGCAGTTCGCCATTGCCAGCGTCGTGGTAATTTACCTTTACCGCAACGGCGGCGAGGGGATCACTTACCTGTATGTCCCCTTTGTTTGGGACCCGGTATTTGACATGGGCAGGGCTTGGATTCCCTTCGGCATTTTGCTTGTGGTGGGTTCGTCCAACGCGGTAAACCTTACCGACGGGCTTGACGGGCTTGCCGCCGGGCTTTTGATTTTGGTTTTCGGCACTTTGGCCATTCTTGCCTACATTACAGGCCGGGTGGACTTTTCCGAATTTTTGGGCATTCCCTTTATACCGGGGGCGGGGGAACTTACCGTGTTCTCCCTTGCCGTGGTCGGCGCCTGCGTGGGCTTTTTGTGGTTCAATTCCCACCCTGCGGAGGTTTTCATGGGCGATGTCGGCAGCCTTTCCCTTGGCGGGGTTATCGCTGTGCTGTCGCTCATCATCAAAAAAGAAGTGCTTATCTTCATAATAGGCGGGGTTTTTGTTTTGGAAATCGCTTCGGTGGTCATTCAGGTTGTCTCTTTCAAATTGCGGGGAAAGCGGGTCTTTAAAATGACCCCCATTCATCATCATTTTGAAAAATCCGGCTGGCCAGAGTCCAAGGTCGTTATCCGTTTTTGGATACTCGGCGGGCTTTTCGCCATTATCGCGCTTTCGACGCTAAAGATTCAGTAAGAGGGTTTCATGTATCAGTTTGATGAGGACAAAGCTTATAATAGCCGCATAGTGCACCTTTTGTGCGCCTGCACCCTTTTGCTTACGGGCGTGGGGCTTGTTACCTTGTACTCGTCCTCTTACTGGTTTGCCGAGCGCGTTTTCATGAACAGGTATCACTTTGTCATACGCCAGTCGATCTTTGCCGGCGTGGGGCTGGCTCTTTTTTTCGCGGCCTCCGTCATCAATCTGGAGGTTTTAAGGCGGCTGGTCATGCCCCTTGTCTTTATCGCGGCGGCCCTGTGCGCCCTGACCCTGGTTCCCGGAATCGGGGTGGAGCTTCACGGGGCGGCTCGCTGGATACAGATCGGGGGCAACACTTACCAGCCTTCCGAAATGGTAAAGTTCGTCTTGCCCCTGTACTTGGCGCATATTTTTGACAAAAAAAAGGACAGCATAAACTCTTTTGTTACCGGCGTTCTGCCGCCCATGCTTATAATCGGGCTTTTTTTCGCCCTTATCTACTTGCAGAACAATTTTTCCACGGCCACCTTCGTAACCCTTAACGCGCTTATTCTGTTTTTTCTTGCCGGGCTTAAATACAGCTATTTTATTTCGGCGGTCATTATCTTTCTGCCTATCTCGACGCTTTTGCTTTTTACCGCCGAGCACCGGGTAAGGCGTTTTGCCAGCTTCCTGCGCCCCGAATGGGACCCACTGGGGGCGGGTTTTCAGGTGAACGCCAGCCGGCTTACGATGGTTTCCGGCGGGCTTTGGGGGACGGGCATAGGGCAGGGGACGCGCAAGGTGGCCAGCGTCCCGGAAGTACACTCGGATTTTATTTTTGCCGCCTTTGCCGAGGAAGCGGGTTTTTTCGGCGTGCTTCTTTTTTTCGCGCTTTTTGCCGCTTTCGCCTTTTTGGGCTACAGGGCGGCCGCGCGCGCGCCTTCGGCTTTTAAGTTTTTGCTTGCGGCCGGCCTTACGACGATTATCGTAACGCAGGCGCTTCTTAACATTGCGGTAACTTCCGGCACGCTTCCGGCTACGGGGGTTCCTTTGCCTTTCTTTTCGGCGGGCGGTTCTTCAATTTTAACGACGCTGGTTTGCGCCGGTCTTATTGTAAATGTTGCAAGGAGCGGCGTTTTGAAAACTAACGCCGCAGAAGAGTTAAACGAAAAATTTGGTTTTACGGGGGGGAGCGGAGGCTTGGGTCGCGGTTTGAACGGCGGCTACAGCGCATTGGAGGGACAGGATGTCAGGTAATTTCGGTTATGAATATTGGTACTCGGCCGGGCGCCCGGAAAGCGCGGCCAGTGCCGGGGCGGCAGATGCCGGGGCGACTGTCCGCCCGTCGCCCGATGCCGGGGGGGATTCCCGTCCGGCGGCTTCGGGCAAGATTGAAAAGGGGCTTAAGCGCATTCTGCTTATCGCGGCTGTCGCGCTTGCCGCCCATCTATTGTGGTTTTTTGTCATAACCCCCTTGATTCCTTTTTCCAGACTGGAGGTGCGCGGTTTTGACGGCTTTGAGGGCGCGACTGTGCTTGCTGTCGCCGGCATTGGCGAAAACGCTTCGTTTTTCTCGCTCAATGTAGCCCAGGCTGAGGCTCGTCTTGCCGCCTATCCCTTGGTGGAGTCGGCGCGGGTGATTAAGCATTTTCCAAACAGGCTTTCCATTTTTCTTGAGCCGCGCAGGGCTGTGGCTGTCTCTCTTGCCGAGGCCGGCGGCAGGCCGACTCCTGTTTTTATCGACCGGCACGGGGTTGTCATGCGCACGGGGGCGGCGCCGGCCGGCTCTTTTACGGTGCCGGTGCTTTCGGGGATTGTCTTTCACAATCCGCAGGCGGGTATGGAGATGCCGCGTGCCTTTCTGCCCCTGCTTGAAGATATTTCAAGAATATTGGATAATTCTCCTGAGTTGCTTGCTGCAATTTCCGAGATTAGGCTGAACCGCACGGCGGGCGACGATTTCGACCTTATTCTTTTCCCTGTCCACAGTTCGATCAGGGTGCGTGTTGAAAGGCAGTTGTCGGAAAGCACTCTTAGGTATGTGCTTTTGATGCTTGACGTGTTTGAAACCCGTTTCCCAAGGCCGCAGGAAATTGACTTTAGGTCGGGGGTGGGCACTTACCGGCTATAACGGGGTGCGAAGGGGTGCAAGCAGGGGCAAAGTGGGGCAAAGTGGGGCAAAAGAGGTGCGAAGGGGTATGAGCAAGGTGCGGGGATGTGTGATATTATGGAAAAAATGTGTTTGACAAAGGCCGCTTACAAGGAGGCTCACTCTGGCCAATGACGGGGTTGTTGTCGGGCTGGATATTGGCACGACAAAGGTTTGCGCCGCGATAGGCGAACAAAACGAGCAAGGTATTCTCGAAATTACAGGGGTTGGGGAAAGTCCCTGTGCCGGCTTGCGCAAAGGCGCGGTCATTAACATGGAGGCTACAAGGGACGCTATAGAGGCGGCCATAGACGCGGCCGAGCGTATGAGCGGCACGGAGGTTCGCGAATGCTGGGTCGGCATTGGCGGCACTCAGATTAACGCTCTTAATTCCCGCGGCGTTGTGGCCATTACCGGAAAAAAGCGCGAAACGCGGGAAATCGACGATGACGATATTCAGCGGGTTATTGACGCGGCCAAGGCTGTGGTTATTCCTATGGACAGGGAAATTCTCGAAGTTATTCCCCGCTCTTTTTCCGTGGACGATCAAAAGGACATTCGCAACCCGCTGGACATGATCGGCGTGCGCCTTGAGTGCGAGGTGCATATTATCACCTGCTCGCTTACCGGGCTTCAAAATCTCTTAAAATGCGTCAACCGGGCGGGCTTCGGGCTTGCCGGCGGCTTTATTTTGCAGCTTTTGGCCTGCGGTTCCTCCTGCCTTACGGAAGAGGAAAAGGAGATGGGGGTGGTGCTTATCGACTTGGGCGGCGGCACCAGCGATGTTTTGGTCTACTTGGACGGCGTGCCTTACTCGACTTACACAATCCCGGCCGGCGGCTCGCATTTGACAAGCGATCTTTCCATTATGAAAAGCATCGCCCATGATGCCGCGGAAAAAATTAAAACCGAAGCGGGCTGCTGCTGGGAGCCGCTTTTAGAGGACAACTACGATATTGACATTCCCGGCGTGGGGGGGCGGCCGCCCACGAGTATTCCAAGGTCGCAGGTTTTAGGGATTATCAAGCCCAGAATGGAAGAAATTTTCAAAAAGGTAAAGGAAAGGTATGACGATCTTAACCTTCCGCGTCCTTTGGGCGCCGGGGTTGTTTTAACAGGCGGCGCGGCGCAACTGCCAGGGGCGGCGGAGCTTGCCGAGGAGGTTTTCAAAATGCCGGTGCGCCTTGGCAGCCCGCTTCCTTCCCAGCACATTGCCGGGCTTGCGGACGATTACCGCCGGCCTTCTTATTCCACGGCGATAGGGCTTCTTATAGAGGGCTACAGACGCAGCGATCTGCCTCCGGTAAACGGCAAGGCCGAAAAGCAGGGCAAAAAAAAGGGAGGGGACCTCTTAAAAAAGCTCAAGGTCTGGTTCAAAGAAGAGTTTTTTTAATGGAAGATTTTTTTTTCAAGAAATGCGGCCGGGGCTGTTCCCAAAAGTTTGTTTTTGGGGTAAACTTAATTTATGGAAACGATGATTAGCGTCGAGTTAATCAGTGTTTCCATTATGCCCGTTGCAGGGAGCGCAGGTTGACCCATTGGGGGTTCGGGCTAAGGCCTGCCGGCGGCAATTTGGATTGCTGGCGGCGGACAATAAAAAAGATAAATGTTTTATGGAGGGGTAAAATGAACATTTTTGCTGTGCGGGAAGAAAAAAAAGGCCAGGAAAAGCCGGCCAATCAGTTCCCGGTTCACGAAAGGGACGAGGCTGCAGGCGCGGTAATAAAGGTTATCGGCACCGGCGGCGGCGGTTCCAACGCGGTAAACCGCATGATCGAATGCGGTCTTTCGGATGTCGAATTCATCGCGGTCAATACGGATGTGCAGGATTTAGTTAAAAAAAGCAATGCGCAAATAAAATTGCAGATAGGTTCAAAACTTACAGGCGGCACCGGCGCCGGCGGCAAGCCGGAGGTCGGCGAAAGCGCGGCAAACGAAGACCAGGAAGCCATTGCAGAGGCGATAAAGGGAGCCGACATGGTTTTTGTTACCGCCGGCATGGGCGGCGGCACGGGGACAGGCTCCGCGCCGGTTATCGCCAGAATTGCTAGGGACAAGGGCGCTTTGACTGTCGGGGTTGTTACCAAGCCTTTCGACAACGAAGGCCGCTACAAGATGAAGCTGGCCGAAGAGGGTATAAGCAAGCTAAGAAAGGAAGTTGACGCTTTGATTGTCATTCCCAACCAGCATCTTTTTAAGCGGGTAGACCGTTCGGTTCCCATAAGCAAGGCCTATGTTATCGCCGACGACGTTTTGCGCCAGGGCGTGCAGGGTATATCCGATCTTATTACCAAAACGGGGCTTGTCAACACGGATTTTGCCGACGTGCAAACCATTATGAAGGGGCAGGGCGACGCTCTTATGGGGATAGGCATAGGCTCGGACACTAACCGCGCAAAGGATGCGGCGGTAAGCGCCCTGGACAACGAGCTTCTGGAAGACACCTGCATAGACGGGGCTACCAAGGTTCTTGTAAACATTGCAGGCCCCGATGATCTTTCCCTTGTGGAAGTTGACGAGGTGCTGAACACTATTAGGTCGAAGGTGGACGAGCAGGCGCACATTATCCACGGCGTGCGTCTTGACCCTGAAATAGACGGCAAAATTCAGGTAACGGTTGTTATTACCGGCTTCCCGCAGGCTTCCCAGGCGCAGGCTTCGCAGGCGCTGGCGGTTCAGGAAAACCGCAAGGCCGGCGGCTCGGATTTTATCAGCATAGATGATTTTACCCAGCTTAGGGACGGCTACAAGCAGCGCCCGGAGCAGCGCGGCGGGTATACGGACGATATTGACATTCCGGCAGTGCTCAGGAACCAGTACAATTTGGCCCAGCGCAAAGCCGGCGATGCCAGGGCGGAGAACGGCTAAAATTGAACAAGACGCAATTGCTCGAAAGGTTTGCCGGGCGGCTTGTCGCTATGGAAAGGAAATCGCTTGCCACCAAAGAGACCTACTGTCTTGAGTTGCGCATCTTTCTCGGCTATCTTGAAGAAAGGGGCTTGAGCGCGGCGGCGGTTGACAAGGCGGGCGTTATCGAGTACATCGGTTTTCGGCGGGGTGCCGGGGGCGGCGGCGGGGGGATTGAATCCCGTTCTGCGGCCAAGGCTCTTTCCATTTTGCGCTCGTTTTTCAAATTTTTGGCGGACGAGGGGTTTCGCTCAGACAACCCGGCGGCCTCCCTTGAAAGCCCCGTGCAAAGGGTAAAACTGCCGGAGGTTATGGACAGACAGACCGTGGCGGGTTTTCTTGAAAGCATCGACACCAAAACGCCTTTGGGCTTGCGGGACAGGTGTCTTTTCGAGCTTATTTATTCGGGGGGGCTTCGCGTATCAGAGGCGGCCGCTCTTGATATTCGCGACATTGATTTTGAAGGGGGCATTATACGGGTCAAGGGAAAGGGGAAGAAGGAGCGTCTGGCCCTTTTCGGGCAGGAAGCGGCTGCTTGGCTTAAACTTTACATTTTTGAAGCCAGGGCGAAAATTTCAAGGGGCGGCGCGGCCGGGCGGCTTTCGCCGGCTCTTTTTATCGGCAGGGGGGGGAAGCGGCTTTCCAGAAAGGGCATCTGGAAAAATTATGCCAAGGCCGCAGGTCTTGCGGGCACGTCTTCCCGCGTTCACGCTTTGCGGCACAGTTTTGCGACCGAGCTTTTGGCCGGCGGCGCCGACCTAAGAACGGTTCAGGAGCTTTTGGGTCATGCGGATATTGCCACCACGCAAATTTACACCCATGTAAATGCGGAAAATTTGCGCGAAAGCCACCGCCGCTATATGCCAAAGCTATGGAAATAATGATAAGGGTGAAACATTATGGAAGCAAAAACGAAAAAGAAAATGTTGACGGGGCTTTTCGTGCTTTTTGTTTTGACAACTTTGTTTACCTTCCTCTTCGCTAACGACAGGCGCAGGGAGAATATCGCTTTCGCAAGGCAGATTGCCGAGATTACTCCCAGGGGGGGCACTCCGCGCACGGTCGAAGACCTTAGGCGGGCGATTTCCCTTTACGAGGCTCAAATTAACAGGCACGTCAGGGACGGCGCTCAAACCGGGGCCTTCTGGCGCATTCTGGGGGTAAGGCTGGCGGACGCGGGGATGCATCGCGATGCGGTTGCGGCTTTTGAAGGCGCTTTGCGCTTTGACGCGGCAGACCCTATGGTTTTTTACCTGAAGGGGATTTCTGCGGCCATTGTCGGCGCTTCCATTGTAGACCCGGCGGGACAGGACGAAAGGGAGCGGTTTTTAAGGCTGGCCGAAAATTCCCACAGGCGCGCATTGGAGCTGGACGATATGTATCTGCGGCCTATGTACGCCCTGGGCGTTCTTTACGCCTTCGACTTGGACAGCCCGGAGCTTGCCATCCCGCTTTTGGTAAACTATCTGTCGTTTATGCCGAATGACATACAGGCGATGTTTGTTCTTGCAAGAGCCTTTGTCATGACCGGCGAGTTCGATTCGGCGCTTTATTTGTACGGGCGCATTATTTCAAGTTCTAACGACGCGGCCATAAGAAGGGACGCTCAGATGAACAGGGAGATTGTCTGGGGCATTTTAGATGGGTGATCGCGGTCTTTTAGATTTGATTATTTCCCGCCTGCCGGCTGTCGGCCACAAAGACCGTCTGTGTCTTTGCAAGGCCTTTGATGCCGAGGCGGATTTTGCAAGGCTTTCCAAGGGGGATGTCGAGGCGCTTCTTGGCCGCCGGCTTAAATTTTTTTGGGACATAGACGCAATCCGGCGCACTGCCGAGGCGGATTTCAAAAGCTGCCGGGCGCGTTCTATCGGCTGGGTTTCCTTCATGGACGGGGGGTATCCGCCTCTTCTTAGGGAGATTTACGATCCGCCGGCTGTCCTTTTTTTCAGGGGGCGGCTTGCCGGCCAAGAGCTGGCGCTTTTCGGCATGGTCGGCACCCGGCGGCCTAGCCCGCAGGCGGCATCTCAAGCTTATTCTCTTGCAAGGGGTTTGGGGGAGCTGGGAATTTCGGTGGTCTCTGGGCTTGCCCTGGGGGTGGATGCGCTGGCTCACCGGGGCAATGTTGACGGGGGGGCGGCGACTTACGCTGTGCTCGGCTGCGGTGTTGACGAGGTGTATCCGGCGTCCAACAGGCATCTTGCCAAGAGGGTTCTGGATTCTGGCGGGGCTATTTTGTCGGAGTACCCTCCGGGGACTCTGCCGCACAAGTGGCATTTCCCGGCAAGGAACAGGATTATTTCCGCTCTGTCAAGCGGGCTGTTCATTGCCGAGGCTCCAGCGCGTTCGGGCGCTTTGATTACGGCGGATTTTGCCCTTGATCAGGGCAAGGATGTTTTTGTTTCTTCCGCAGGGGTCTGTATCGAAAAAAATTCCCCCTACGACAGGCGGGGGACGGTAAGGCTGGCGCAGGAAGGGGCGCGGATTGTTTACAGTCTGCAGGGGCTTTTGGATTTTCTGCCCCGGGGTTTTGAACGTAACGGCGGGGTTGAAGCGGCAAAGGGGGCTTTCTCTTTTGCAGGCGGCGAATCCTTTATATCGAATTATAAGGAAGAATAATGGCTGGGGAAGCAATGGCTACAGGGGCAGGGGCGGCAGCGGCGGCAGGGTCTGGTGAAGCAGGGGCTGCGGGGGCTGCTAAGGCAAAAAAAGCGGCGAAGGGCGGCGCGAAGGGTAAGGTTGCCGGTAGCAAGGTGGCCGTCGGCAATGATGCCGTAGACAAGGTGGCCGATGGCAAAAAAAAGGTGCCTGCGTCAGACAAACATATTCTCATTATTGTGGAATCTCCGGCCAAGGCTAAAACGATTGAAAAATACTTGGGGGCAAATTACACGGTTAAGGCTTCGATGGGGCATTTGATCGATTTGCCAAAGTCCCGCACCGGGGTAAACTTTGATCATGACTTCGAGCCGGAGTATATTACCGTGCGCGGCCGGGCGAAGATTCTTAAAGAGCTTAAGTCCGACGCAAAAAAGGCGGACATGGTTCTGCTTGCAAGCGACCATGACCGGGAGGGCGAGGCTATCGCCTGGCATCTTTCCAACGCTATCTCGGCAAAGCTTGAAAAAACGCCCATTCACAGGATCAGTTTTAACGAGATTACCCCGGCGGCGATCAAGGACGCGGTAAAGGCTCCGCGGGCTATTGACGAGGCGAAGGTGGGGGCGCAAAAGGCCAGGCGGGTTTTAGACCGTCTTGTCGGCTACAGGCTTTCCCCTCTTTTATGGAAGAAGGTGAAAAGCGGGCTTTCCGCCGGGCGTGTTCAATCTGTCGCCCTGCGTCTTATTTGCGAAAGGGAAAAAGAGGTCGAAAGTTTTGCCCCCCAGGAGTACTGGACGCTGGAGGGCGATTTCCGCGCCGGGAAGTCGCTTTTTTCCGCCCAGCTTGTTTTATGGAAGGGTGTCAAGCCCACTCTTAAAGACGAGGCGAGCGTGAACGTCATTGTCGATCTTATAAAGGGCAGCGATTGTTCCGTTGTCGATTTGCGCCACAGCGAAAAAAGCATCAAGCCCAAGCCGCCTTTCACGACTTCCCAGCTTCAGCAGGTGGCGGCCAACCGACTGGGCTTTAACGCGCGTAAAACCATGCAGGTTGCCCAGCAGCTTTACGAAGGGATCAACATGGGGAGTTCCCGGATCGGCCTTATCTCTTACATGAGGACGGATTCTGTGCGCATTTCGCAGAGCGCGTTGGACGATGTGCGTCTGTGGCTTTCCAAAAACTACCCCGGCGAGCTTCCCGCCCAGGCCAATGAATACGCTGTGGGCAAAAAATCCCAAGACGCGCACGAGGCGATTCGCCCGACTTACACCCAGTACACGCCGGACTCGGTCAAGGACTATTTAAGCCGCGATCAGCTTCGTCTTTACACGATTATTTGGGAGCGTTTTGTCTCAAGCCAGATGAACAGCGCGAAGTCCAAAACCTTAAGCGCGGACATAAGGGCTGGCGAAGGCGAAAACGAGGCGATTTTCCGCGTTGCCGGCAGCAAGCTGGTCGAAAAGGGGTTTTACAAGGTTATCAAACTGCTTTCTTCCAAGGAAGACAAGGACAATCCCTATCCGCCGATTAAGGCCGGCGACACGGTAAAGTCCGAAAAGCTCCTTCCCCAGCAGCATTTTACAAGCGGCCCGGCTAGGTTCACCGACGCGACTATCGTCAAAACCCTTGAGGAAAAGGGCATTGGGCGGCCTTCGACTTACGCGCCTATCATTTCGGTGCTTTTAGACCGCTACTATGTTACCCGGCAGGCCAGACAGCTTGTGCCGACTGTTCTTGGCAAGATGATCAACGATATGCTTGTGGAGTATTTTTCCCAGTACATCGACGCAGACTTTACCGCCAGCATGGAGGCCAAGCTGGACAGCGTGGAAGAAAACCAGATTCGCTGGCCGGACATGATCCGCGAGTTCTGGGACCCCTTCAACGTGAAGGTCGAAGAGGTTACCCGCAGTCTGGAGTCGGTCAAGGGTATTCTTGACGAGGCTACCGACTTCACTTGCGAAAAATGCGGCAAGCCAATCGTAAAAAAACTGGGACGTTTCGGTTTTTTCCTGGCCTGCTCTGGGTTCCCCGAGTGCCGCAACACCAAGGCTATCCCCCTGGCAAAGTGCCCCAAGTGTGCCGGCGACGTGGTGGCAAGAAAGGCCAAAGGCCGGGGCAAGGAATTTTACGGTTGCGTGAACTATCCTGAATGCGATTTTTTAAGTATGCTTAAACCCACGGGCGAAGACTGCCCGAAGTGCGGGCAGTTCCTTGTGGAAAAAAACGACAAAAAAAACGGTTCCTGCAAGGCCTGCATAAACGAGGCCTGCGGTTATTTTGCCCGCCTTAACGAGGGGGCGCATGAGGGCGGCGGCTATGCCGAAGGCGAAGGGGAAGGCGAAGGGGAAGAATGAGCGAAAATGCAATGCCGGCGGCGGCTCTTATCGAAGAATATCTTTCTTACCTGCACTCCGTGCGCGGGATCGCCCCAAGGACGCTTCAGGCCTATCGGGGCGACTTGTCCCGGTATGCGGTTTACTGCGAAAACCGCAGTTTGAATGTGCAAGATGCGCAAAGCTACGAGGCGCAGGGTTTTGTCGCCGACCTTTTCGCCGAGCGCATTAGCGCATCCAGCGTCAACCGCGCCCTTTCTTCTATCCGGGGGTTTTACCGCTGGCTTTCGGCAAACGGCAAGGGAACGCAAAGCCCTGTAACGGCTTTGCGCAATGTCAAAACGCCCAAGAATCTGCCTTCGGTTTTGTGGGAAAAAGAGATGGCCGCCTTTGCCCAGCTTCCCGACAGTGCCGGCATTTTGTGGCCGGCAAGGGACAAGGCGCTGATTATGGCCATGTATTCTGCCGGGCTTCGTATCTCGGAGCTTGTCTCCCTGTGCTTGAAGGATTTTACGCAGGGCTTGGAAGGGGCAAAGGTTAGCGGCAAGGGGGGCAAGGAGCGCTATGTGTTTTTTTCCCCAGAGGCCAGGGACGCGCTGTCCGATTATCTCCCGGAAAGGGCGGCTCGTTTGAAAAAGGCCGGCATAAAGGCCGCTCCCGCATCAGGCGCGGTTTTTGTAAGCAGGGCGGGGCGGCCTATTTCGGTGCCGGGGACGCGTTGGATTATCGCCCGTTATGCCGACAGGTGCGGCCTTGGGAAGAATGTTCACCCGCACAGTTTGCGGCACAGTTTTGCCACGCATCTTGTCAATGCCGGCTGCGACCTGCGCGTTGTGCAGGAACTGCTGGGGCACGCAAGCCTTTCGACTACCCAGCGTTATGCCCATGTAAACATAGAAGGGCTTAAGAAAGTATATGCAAAAGCGCATCCCCGCGCTAAAATAAAGGGGACGGAGCGCAAAGTCGCCCCGGATAGCGGTCAAGGAAAAACAAATGAGTGAAAAAACGGTTATAAAAAGCACGACGATTATCGTTGTGCGCAAGGACGGCAAGGTTGCGATGGCCGGGGACGGCCAGGTAACAATGGGGCACAGCGTGGCGAAAAACAACGCGAAAAAGGTGCGCCGCTTGAACGACGGCAAGGTTCTCTGCGGTTTTGCCGGGGCTACGGCGGATGCCTTTACCCTGGTGGAGCGTTTCGAGGCAAAGCTCAAGGAGTATTCCGGCGATCTTTTACGCGCGGCGGTGGAGCTTGCCAAGGACTGGCGTATGGACCGCAGTTTGCGAAGGCTGGAGTCCCTTATTCTTGTGGCGGATATTTCAAAAACGCTGCTTATTTCGGGAACCGGCGATGTGATCGAGCCTGCCGAAAATGCCCTGGCGATTGGCTCGGGGGGCAACTACGCGTATGCGGCGGCGCTGGCCTATCTTGAGGGCAGCTCTTTTTCGGCATCGGAAATTGCGGAAAAAAGCATCAAAATAGCGGGCAATATTTGCATTTACACCAACACGAACATAACTCTGGAGGAGTTAGGTTGAATAATACGGCGGAATGCCGGGTAAGAAGCAATTATTCGGACTTTAGTCCGCATCCTCGGTGGGATTTAATAATTGCTTCCTTAAGGTTGAATCATACGGCGGAATGCCGGTTAAGCAAACAGAGGTAAAACTATATGAGCGAGAGAAAACAAAAAGACGATGAGATGAACAGGCTCACCCCCAGGGAAATCGTGGCGGAGCTTGACAAATATATTGTCGGCCAGAAAAAAGCCAAAAGGTCTGTGGCTATCGCCCTGCGCAACCGTATCAGAAGGCTCAAGCTGGAGCCGGATGTGCAGGAAGACATTGCGCCGAAAAATATTCTTATGATAGGGCCTACCGGGGTGGGAAAAACCGAAATCGCAAGGCGGCTTGCCAAGCTGGCCGGCTCCCCCTTTATCAAGGTGGAAGCGACCAAGTATACCGAGGTCGGCTATGTCGGCCGCGATGTGGAATCCATGGTGCGCGATCTTATGGCTATGGGTATCAAAATGGTCAAGCAGGAAATGCAGGAATCGGTTGTGGCCGAGGCGGAAATGCGCGCAGAAGAAGCCCTGTTAGACCTTCTTCTGCCTTCCCCCGGAAAAAGGCCGGGCGCAAGGGGGACTACCCCGCCAAAGGGCGCGCCGGTAATAAGGCCTATGGGGTCTTTTTCGATAAACAACCCGGAAAGCCCGCAAGGGGGCGGTTTTATCGGGACGGCTATTCAGGTGGGCATTCCGGTTTCCCGGCCCGGCGGCAGGCCTAAAAACGAAGAGGCCGAGGACGGCGCGGGCTTGCCGGAGGGCGAAGACGGGGCTGCCGGCGCGGGCGCGGGGCAAAACCCCGAAGGCGACGGCGAGGACACCAAGTACAAGGCCACCAGGGAAAAGTTCCGGATAATGCTTCGCGAAGGCAAGCTGGATAGCCGCACGGTGGAGCTTACGGTAAGCCAGACTCCGCAGATGCCGGCTATCGAAATGATGGGTTCCAGCATGGAGGACTTGGAAGCGAGTCTTTCCGGCATTGCAGGTCTTTTCGGGGGCGGCAAAAAGAAAAAGGTTGTAAGCGTGGCCAGAGCCAAGGAAATTCTCAAAGCCGAGGAAGCCGAAAAGCTTGTAGACCGCGACAGGGTAAGCGAGGAAGCCCGGCATCGTGTCGAGCAGATGGGCATCATTTTTATAGATGAAATCGACAAGATTGCGGTAAAAAGCGATCGGGGCGGCTCGGATGTGTCGCGGGAAGGGGTGCAGAGGGATATTCTGCCCATCGTGGAAGGTTCGTCGGTAAACACAAAGTGGGGGCCGATCAACACCGACCACATTCTGTTTATTGCCGCCGGCGCATTCACGATCGCGAAGCCGTCCGACCTTATCCCGGAGCTTCAAGGCCGCTTTCCCCTGCGTGTGGAGCTTGATCCTCTTGGCAAGGACGACTTCCTTAGAATCCTTACCGAGCCGAAAAACGCGATAACAAAGCAGTATGTCGATTTGCTTGGAACCGAGGGGGTGGAAATCAACTTTACCCCAGAGGCCATAGACAGGCTGGCCGCGCTTGCCGCCGAGGTGAACTCGCGGCTGGAAAACATTGGCGCGCGCCGGCTGCATACCATAATGGAGACCCTTTTGGAGGAGCTTTCGTTTGAGGCTTCGGACATTGCCCCTTCCAAGGTTCCCATCACCAAGGAGTATGTGGACGAAAAGCTGGACGGCATTGTCAAGGATCACGATCTAGGCCGGTATATTTTGTAAGGGGGACATCGGGAAACGCTGATTAACTCGAAGCTAATCAGCGTTTCCCGATGCATTTGCTCATTTCATTGCGCAAAATGCGGGTAAGAAGCACTTATTAAATCCTCGATGGGATTTAATAAGTGCTTCCATAGGCGGCGGCTTTTCCAAGGGGGGCGGTTTTGCATTTTGCAAAAACGCAAATTGCAAAACTAGTTTTGCAATTATCTCAAGGTGGGGCGGCCTGTTGCCGATGTTTAATTTGGGAGATTAGTTGCTATGAATACATTTGCCACAACCGTTGACTTATTGCACAGGGCGTTGGACGCGGAAACCGTGCGCCGCCAGGTGATTGCCAACAATATTGCAAACGCCGGGGTTCCGAACTTTAAGCGTAGCACGGTCAGTTTTGAAAGCGAGCTTAGGCGCGCTTTGGACTCGAACCGCTCGCGCCCGGCTCTGGAACTTGCCGTAACTCATCCTAACCATATGTCAAACTGGCAGGAAAGGGATCACAGGGACGTGCAAATTCGCCGGGTGCTGGATTTTTCCAGCACTTACAATAACAACGGCAGCAATGTTGACCCAGAGCGGGAATTCATGCTTTCGGTGCAAAACCAGATGAGGTTCAATCTTTTCGCCCAGTCGCTTTCGTTTGAGTTCGGCCAGGTGAATATGGTATTAAGGGCTTAAAGCTCGTATAAAGGGGTAGAAAATGGGAATCTTCAGCACGCTTAACATTGCCGCCACCGGCCTTAGTGCCGAACGGGTGCGGATGAATGTGATTGCCGACAACATGGCTAACATAAACACGACAAGGACTACCGAAGGCGGCCCTTTCCAGCGCAGCCGGGTAATAATGCGGCCAAGAACCGAAGGGGCTTTTTGGCGCACGCCTTTTATGCCGCAGGACTTGGACGGCGGGATTGGCCGGGGGGTGCGGGTCGCGGAAATCCAGCGGGATCAGTCCACGCCGAACCCGCTTCGCTGGGACCCGACGCATCCGGACGCCATTCAGTCAGGCCCAAGGCAGGGTTATGTGGAGCTTCCGAATGTCGATATTGTTACGGAAATGGTGGATATGCTTTCGGCGAACAGGGCTTACGAGGCAAACGCTTCCATAATAGAAGGGTCAAAGGCCATGTTCCAAAGGGCCTTGGATATAGGCAACCGGTAAAGGGCTGGGGGTAAACGGTGATTATTTTTAGCAATGACGCTTTTTTAAGCTCCTTGGCGCAAAGAAGCCAAGAATTAAACTTGATGCGCACGCATCCCAACCATTTGGGCGGGCAAGATGCGATCGGCGGCCGGGGTATGTTCATTCCGGGGCAGGATTTGGGGCCTGACAGGGCTATGCGTACCGGCTCTTTTTCAGATGCCATGTTGCAGGCCTTGGACAGGGTTTCGGACACCCAGCATTTTGCCAGCGCCCTTCAAAGGGAAGCTATCATAAACCCGGACGCGGTGGACACTCACGATGTTACAATCGCCCAGGCGCAGGCGAATATGTCGCTTTCCTTGGCGCAAAACGTGCTTAACAGGCTGACGCAGGGTTGGAGAGATTTAATAAATACTAGATAATGGACATAGCCTGCAATGCAGGTTATGTGAGGAATCACTGATTCTTTAGGAAGGCGGCGAAGGAGCCGCTGAAAGACTGTCATTTTCGGGGAGAGGGATATTTATATATGAGTGACTTATTCAAGCAACAGGCGGCCAAGTTTGCAGGTCTTTGGGCTGGCTGGTCGATTGTGCAAAAGGCTATGCTTGTTGGAATTGCGGTTGTCGTTTTAGGCGGGGCTTTTGCCTTGTTCACGGTGTCGGCCATGCCGACGCTTGTAAACGTTATTGACGCGCCCATAAGGGACGAAGCGGCCTTGGACAGGATTATGGTAAGGCTTAACCAAGAGGGTGTTACCGCGCACGTTACCCCTGCCGGCGTTGTGCAGGTGTCAGACGAAGCGACCGCCATGCGGATGCGCGCCATTCTTATTAGGGAAGACCTTATTCCAAGCGGCATAGACCCTTGGGCTATTTTCGACCGGGACCGCTGGACGATTACCGACTTTGAACGAAACGTCAATTTTCAGCGGGCGCAGACGCAGATGATCACCAACCACATAATGGCGCTGGACGATGTTGACAACGCCAATGTGCAGATTGTATGGCCGGAAAGGCAGCTTTTCCGCGCCGATCAGAACCCGGTAACGGCCAGCGTTATTATAACCCCAAGGCCGGGCAGCGACATAACCGAAAACCGCAGGAGCATAGAAGGCATTCAGCGGCTTTTGCAGCACGCTATAGAAGGTATTACCGAAGAAAATATTACGATTACCGACCACCGGGGCCTTTTGCTTAATGACTTTATTGGCATGGAAGGCTTTGACAGGCAGGATTTGGTCGAAAGGCAGATGCGTTTTGTCCAGCGCGAAGAGGCTCGGTTAAGGGCGCTTGTCTTGGGCGCTTTGCAGAGCACTTTTTCCGCCGACCGGGTTCGGGACCTTAGCATAAGTATCGATATGGATATGTCAAGAAGGGTTGTCGATACAACGGAATTTTTCCCAATAACCATAAGCCCAAGGACGCCGGGGCTTCCCTTTGACGACTCGGTTCTTTTAGAGTTTATCCCGCGCTCCGAGGCTATATCCGAAACCTCGTGGCAGGGCTGGGGCTTCCACCCGCAAGGCCCTCCCGGTGTGGAAGGGCAGACACCTCCCGGCTTTGTTGACATGACGCAGGGGCAGGGGATGATGACCCAACAGACCCGGCAGGTGAACCATGAATTGAACCAGCGGCAGATTCAGGAAGAGCGAAGCCCGCAGATTGACCGTATAACGGTTTCTGTAAACATAGACGGCACTTGGGTTAGGGTTTTTGACGAAGACGGAAACCCGGTCATTTTGCCCGACGGCTCTAGCGAAAGGGAATTTGTCCCTATCCCTGCGGCGCATCTTGCGCAAGCCGAGCTTTTAATCCGGGACGCTATCGGGTTTTCCGCCGCCAGGGGGGATTCGGTTACCGTAAGCAACATTCCCTTTGACAGGACTTACGAGTTCATGATCGAAGATGCCGAGCTTGCAAGGGCGGCTCAAATACGCATGATGCTTATTATCTTCCTTTCAGGCTTGGTTTTGCTGTCAGTCGGTTTTGTAGCCTTCAGGATAATTTCCCGCGAGAGCGAAAGGCGCAGAAAGCTTGCCGAAGAAGAGAGGGAGCGGCGCGAGAGAATGCTCAGGGAAAGCGCGATGGCCGAAGCCGAGCAGGAAGGCATGGAGGTTCAAATGTCCGCCGAAGAACGGCAAAGAATGGATTTCATGGGAAGCATCACCAACTTGGCGAAAGACCACCCGCAAGATGCGGCCGCTCTTATCAGAACCTGGATTTTGGAGGAATAAACAATGAGCAAAGGGGCGGCAGCAGGGGCAGCAGGCGCAGGGCCTGGCGGAAAAAAGAAAGGCCAGAAAGAATTCACAGGCCGTCAAAAAGCCGCTATTTTCCTTGTTACCATGGGGTCGGAGGTCTCATCGGAAATCTTCAAGTATTTGCGCGAAGACGAAATCGAAGCATTAACCTTCGAGATTGCCCGGCTTGAGACTATCGATTCCGAGCAGAAGGACTCTATACTCGAAGAATTCAAGGAAATGATGCTGGCCAACCAGTTTATTTCCACCGGCGGCATAGACTATGCAAGGGAGCTGTTGGAAAAATCTCTGGGAAGCCAGAAGGCTGTAGACATAATCAACCGCCTTACATCGAGCCTTCAGGTGCGTCCCTTTGACTTTATCCGGCGCACCGACCCGTCCCACTTGCTTAACTTTATCCAGCAGGAGCATCCCCAGACGATTGCTCTTATTCTGGCCTACCTTGAGCCTAACAAGGCCTCGGTAATCATGCAAAACCTGCCGGAAGAGGTGCAAAGCGATGTCGCCAAGCGTGTGGCCACAATGGACAGAACTAGTCCTGAGGTCTTGCGCGAGGTTGAGCGTGTTCTGGAAAAAAAGCTTTCCTCGCTTTCCAGCGAAGATTATACTTCTGCCGGCGGTGTGGAGAGCATTGTCGAAATCTTGAACCTTGTAGACCGGGCATCCGAAAAAAAGATTATAGAGGCGCTGGAAGAAGAAGACCCAGAGCTTGCCGAAGAAATCAAGAAGCGTATGTTCGTGTTCGAAGACATTGTCATGCTCGACGACAAATCCATACAAAAAGTTATGCGCGAGGTTGACTCTGCCGAGTTGTCCAAGGCGCTTAAATCGGTGGATACCGAGGTTCAGGACAAGATTTTCAGGAATATGAGTAAGCGCGCAGCCGGTATGCTCAAGGAAGACATGGAGTACATGGGCCCGATCAGGCTTAAAGACGTGGAAGAAGCCCAGCAAAAGATCGTGGCCATTATACGCCAGCTTGAGGATGCCGGGGAAATTGTCGTCGCCCGCGCCGGAGAAGACGAGCTTGTTGTTTAAAAAGCGCAAAGTTGGGGGGAAGGCTGCTTCCCCCTGTAAAAAAACATTTTAGAGGTGGTTAATGCCCAAGGCAGTATTTAGGCCGCAGGAACTGACAATTCTTTCCGAGACGGTCGATATAGAAGTCCCTGTTGAATACGCTGAGCTTTCCAGTTCGATTTCGCTCTCTAACGAGGAATCCCTGGAGGAGCTGGATATACTGGACGAATATACAGGCCCGTCTATAGAAGACTTGCGCAGGGAAGCCGAAGAATTCAAACAGCAGTTGGAAGAAGAGCGGCAGGCTATGATAGAAGACGCCAACTTTATGGCGGAAAATCTTATCAGAAAGGCCGAAGAAGAGGTCGCCCGGGAAGTCGAGCGGAAAAACGCCGAGGCCATGACGATTGTAAACCATGCGCACGAGGAAGCCGACAAAATTATCGCCGCTGCCCAAGCGAAAGCCGCCGAAATAGAAAAAGAAATGCGCCAGAACTTGGACATTCAGCAGAAGGAGGCTCTCGATCTTGGAAAGGAGAGTGGGCACCGGGAAGGCTACGCGGAAGGCAAGACCGAGGTCGAGCGTTTGATTGAACGCGCCCGCACCGTGCTTGAACGCGCCCAAGACAAGCGGGCTGACATACTCGTTCAAAGCGAGCAGGAAATCGTAGACCTTGTCCTTTTGCTGGCAAGAAAAGTAATCAAAATAATTTCCGAAACGCAGAAAAGCGTGATCGTCTCCAATGTAATTCAAGCCCTGCGGAAAATCCGCACCAAGGGCGACATTATTGTAAGGGTAAATCTTACCGATTTAAAGCTTACGACGGAGCACACGCGGGACTTCATACAGCTTGTCGAAGGGGCAAAATCCATTCAAGTTATCGAAGACTCTTCCGTCGGCCCCGGCGGCTGTATTATCGAGACGGATTTTGGGGAAATAGACGCGCGAATATCCAGCCAGTTGGCCGAACTGGAAGACAAAATTCTGGAAATATCGCCCATCAAGTCAAGGATAAAATCCCCCAAAGGTTCAGAGGCTGATGCCGCTGGGGGCTTGCCGGACGATTCCCTCAAAGGCCTTTCGTTAAAAGAGGGGCTTTCAAAAACGGATGACGATTTGCCGGAAGATGAGTTTGCCGAAAGCGTTTTGGCCGACGGCGATTTGAAAAGCAGTGTTTTGTCAAACGGGGGCGAAAAAGTCGAAGAAGAAGACCCCTTTGTGGCCTTCTCGTTAATGGCGGACAAAGATGAAAATGCCTGACAGTGTCCCGGCTGGCCGGCTTGAAAGATGAGGGCTTGTGGCTAGCATATTCGGCAAATACTTAGAATCCGCAAAACGCACCGACCCGATTAAATGCGTGGGCAGGGTCTCCAAGGTGCAGGGGCTTCTAATCGAAAGCCACGGCCCCCAGGCCATTGTCGGGGAGATGTGCAGGATCGAAATGACCGGCGGCAGGCCTCCCATTTTGGCCGAGGTCGTGGGCTTGCGCGGCGACACCGCCCAGCTTATGGTCTTTGAAGAAACCTTCGGCATAGAAATAGGCACCAGGGTTGTCGCTCTTGGAAGGCCTCTGGAAGTTCCTGTCTCCGGCAAACTTTTAGGCAGGGTGTTGAACGCCTTGGGCAGGCCGGTTGACGGCAAGGGCGCGGTGGAATCCCCCCGTCTTTACCCGGCTTTGGCCAGCCCGCCGGACCCGCTCAAGCGAAAACGGGTTACCGAAAGGATCGTTACCGGGGTTCGCGCCATAGACGGTCTTCTTGCCGTAGGCAAAGGCCAGCGGCTGGGTATTTTCGCCGGCTCCGGCGTGGGCAAATCCACCTTGATCGGCATGATCGCCCGCAACACCAGCGCCGATGTCAACGTTATAGCTCTTATCGGCGAGCGCGGGCGCGAGGTAAACGACTTTATCGAAAACGATCTTGGCCCGGAGGGTCTAAAACACAGTGTTTTAATCGTTACCCCCGGCAACGCCCCGCCGCTTTCAAGGCTTCGCGGGGCTTATGTGGCGACGGCCGTGGCGGAGTTCTTCCGCGACCAAGGGCTTGACGTTATGCTTTTGTTCGACTCCGTTACCCGTTTTGCAAGGGCGCAGCGCGAGATAGGCCTTGCCGCAGGGGAGCCGCCGACAACACGGGGCTATCCTCCGAGTATGTTCGACTCTATGCCCAAATTGCTGGAACGTTCCGGCACGGCCGAAAGGGGGAGTATCACGGGCTTTTACACGATTCTGGTTGACGGCGACGACATGGACGAGCCTGTGGCGGACACCGCGCGGGGTATTCTTGACGGGCACATTGTGCTTTCCCGCAAGCTGGCGCAGGCCTACCACTACCCGGCCATCGATGTTTTGCAAAGTGTTTCCCGTCTTGCCACGGAGGTTGCCGGCCCCGCTTCCAACAAAGCGGCCGGTTTTATCCGCAAGACTATGGCCGTTTACGCCGAGGCGGAAGACCTTATAAATGTCGGGGCTTATCACAAGGGATCAAACCCGGCGATAGACAAGGCTATTGACAACCACATTCCAATCGAAAGTTTTTTGGTTCAGGATGTTTCAGAGCGTGCCTCCATAAAAGACACGATGGAGGCTATGTCCAAAATAACCGGCGTGGCGATTCCCACGGAGGAATACATGGCCGAAGACGCGCTATCTGGCGTGCCCGGGGAGGGCGAAGGGTCTTTGGCGGCGGCAAAGGGCGGCTCTGAAAAGCTGGCTTACAAAGACGCGGATGCGGGAAAGGCACAGCCTAGGCCTTTGGACAATATGGCGGGTTTGTTTCAGGCGGCCGGTAAATGAAGCGTTTTAATTTTAGCTTGCAGAAAATTTTGCAGCTTAGAAAGTACCGCGAGGAAGAATGCAAGATACAGCTTGGCGTTGCGATAGGGGCCTTGTCCCAAATCGAAGACAATATTCAATTAACGGCCTCAAAGCGCAGTTTTGCCGCATCCGAAAGGTTTTCCGCCGTGGGCGGCAGTGCCGGCGGCGGCGATTTTTTAGCATGGGAAGTTTACATTAACAGGCTGGACTTGGAGCGGGTGATTCTAGAAGAAGACGCGGCGGCGGCGGCGGCTGTGGTCGAGGAAAAGCGGGGTATTTACCTTGAAGCCGCCCGCGATCTTAAAACGATGGAAAAGCTCAAGGAAAAAAAGGAAAAAGAGCACCGCAAGGAAATGCTCGCCGCCGAAACCTTGGAACTCGATCTCCAAGCCCACGCCAAACGTTTTTTCACTGTTTAGAGCCTCGTCGCTATTTCAGTCAGGTTATAGGAAACGCTGATTCGGACTTTAGACCGCAGCCTCGATGGGATTTAATCAGCGTTTCCTTAGCATTTTATCATATTTTTTTCATGCGGTTGCCGGGCACTTGCCAAAATAAGCCGATCTGTGTTAAATTTCTTTTGTGGAAGAAAATACAAACGAAAAATACCTTGTTTTCGCGCTTGGGGATAAACAATACGCCTTGCCGTCCAAAATTATAAGCGAGGTGGCCGCTGTCGAAAAGGTTTTTCCCTTGCCCCTTGTGCCGGATTATGTGTGCGGCATCATCAACCGCTATTCAATCCCTTATGCGCTAGTCGATATCAACATTCTTTTTTTCAAAACAGCTTCGGCGGCGCGCAAAGTAATCGTTCTAAAGCAGGAAATCGACAGGCTGGGCTTTATAATCGACGATGTAACGGACATTGCGGACATCCCCCCAGAGCAGCTTATGAAAACAGAGCTGGATGAAGACGGCGCAACCGCTTCGGTAACGGCCTTTTTTGAATGGAAAGGCAACCATGTTTTTTGCCTTGACACGCAAGAGCTTTTAAGCCGGATAAAACATGACTTTGAGTGATTCCTGTCCGCAAAAATACTTCATCTGCAACCTTGATGCGGCAGGCTGCCTGGGGATTCCCGCCGGGCAGACACGGCAAATAATTGCGGCAGGGGGGG
>WRKI01000342.1 GCA_009778155.1 Spirochaetota bacterium | reverse complement strand
CCCCCAATTTACTCCCCACCCGCAAGGAGCGGGTAGAAGAGGCCTGGTGAGGCCTAACACAATACACTCTGCAAACGGCATCCCCACAAAAAACTGCTTTAGCGGGGGATTTTAATGGTAAAACTGCTCGTATGGGCTGTTTATTTTTTGGCCATTCGGCAATGCCGGGTGGCTGATATTTTTGGAGGCAAAATGAAAGGAACTTCAAAGATTTTCGGGGTTATAGCCGTGGCTGTAGCCGTTTCCCTAGGGTCTTGCGCAAGCTTCATTCGGCAAGAAGGCACGGTGTACCGGCTCGACGGCGAGTATGGCGGCGCGTTTCCCCGCATTACAGACCTGCCCGCAAAAGACTTCGAGCCTGTTCAGCTTGTTTTTACGGAAAACGTCGTGTTTCCGTCGGTACAAGGCGGCGGCGAGGTCTTCACCTTCCACCAGCTTTTGAGGGAGGCACACGCGGTTGGCGCTCATGCAATCATGAACGTGCAGATCGACCGGGTCGAGACCACCCGCACCGTTGACGGCCGGGAAGAAGTTGTCAGCATAAGGTACTTCGGTTCGGCACTTGCGATAAGGTACACGGAACCCGTGTTCGACATACACGGCAACGTGATTTTTGCCGGCGCACCGCCCCTGCCCGGCGTTTTCCCAGTGCCAGAGCAAGACCCAGCGGATATAGCGGCACTCGTGCCGCCGGATACGGAACTTGAAGCGGCAGAACTGGAAGCGTTGGCCGATGTTGCGGCCGATGTCGCCGCCCCCCGGCTGCCCTTGAGCATAGGCGCAGGAGCTTTTTTCACAAGCGACTTTGGCGGCGGCGGAACGGGCGGCAGCACCTTGAGTACCGGTACAGCTGGTACAACGGTGTTGAGATAAGAGCGGAGCAGCCGACGCTGTATTCCCTGAGCGCCTCTTCGTTGGCCTGCGCCAACAGTTGTATCTCTATCCATTCGGTCGCGTTGGCCAGCTCCCCGAAAAACACTGTGGCTATTATGTCCTTCATCAGATGCTTCACTTTCGCTTGCTGCCTCGGGTCTTCCGCTTCCACCAGCCATTCCAAGATCTCGTTCATCTCCCCTCCTTGGGGTATTATTCCATTTTCTTGGAACTTTTGTTCATGCGTTTGTCGTGGCGTATTCGCTTATACATGGGGATCAAGAAAAATCCCAAAACCCCGGCGCGCTAAAGCCACAGCCAGTGCGCAATTTACGGTGCAAAAAAACACCCCGGCGCGGATTTCCGTTAAATTTCGCCCAAAATGCCGTTCCTCGGCTAAAAGGCCTTGACAAAATCAGGCGAAATATGGTATAAACAAAGCAACTACGGATTTGCCAAACCTTGAACCATTAGCAAAAGGATAGCCACAGCTTGGTGCATGGCCTCTTCGTCAAAATCGAAGTACGAGTTGTGATGCCCTGCGGCAATTTTTGTTCCGACAATCACATAACTCGATTTGCCGCCCTTCTTTTGGACGCGATCCATTAGGTATGTGAAATCTTCGCTACCGCCTAAATCGGCCGTGTCGATAATTTTATTAAAGAGGCCGGAGCCTTCGGCTGTTTTTCTTGCAAAAACAATCAGTTCATCGTCGCTTTGGCCAGACTTTGCCCCGCCGACTTCTTTTATTTCAACCTCGACATCGTACATTAAAGCACTGGCTTTAATCATACGCAAGGCTTCTTTTTTTACAAAGTCATCGATTTCGGAGGTTATGCCGCGGGTTTCTATTTTTATTACAGCTTTGTCCGGAACAACATTGCGGCCAGTTCCCGCTTGCAAAACGCCAATGTTAATGCGGGAAGCCCCCTTGCTGTGCCGGTAAATCCCCTGCAAACTCATTGTGGCGGATGCTGCGGCGAGTAATGCGCTTTTTCCTTCTTCCGGCTTTGCTCCGGCGTGGGCGGGAACGCCTTTATACATTGCGTCGAATTTGCTTGTCGCTAAAAAGCCGTTGGTTCCGCAAATGAAAGTGCCGGTTTCCGCACCGGAAGTGCCAAGGTGCATCCCAAGTAAATAATCAACATCATTGACAATTCCTTTTTCTGCCATAGATGCCGCGCCGCGCACTCCTTCTTCTGCCGGTTGGAAAATCAGCTTAATGGTGCCGGAGAATTTATCTTTAAGCTCCATTAGCACTTTTGCCACGCCCAGACCAACTGCCGTGTGCCCATCATGGCCGCAGGCATGCATGGCTTCATCATTGATAGAGGCAAAACCTTCTTTTAAGGGGCGGTGCTTTTCTTCTTTTGCTTCGCTCATATCGTTGGCATCGATGTCAAAACGCAGGCCGATAACGGGCCCGGGTTTGCCGGTTTCCAAAATGCCGACAACTCCGGTTTTGCCACCCTTCATTTTATCCAAATACTGCGTAAGAGCGCCCTGCATCTTTGCCCGCTCCATGTGCAGTTTTAGAATTTCATCGCTGGGAACGCCCATCATGGCACTTTCTGCGATTACGTCTTCGCCGACAAGCACTTTGTATCCGTAGTCTTCCAGATGTTTGGCGACGATGGATGCCGTGCGGAATTCCGTCCAGCCGGCTTCTGCATGGCGGTGAAAGTCCCGGCGCATTGTTACAAGCTCGCCCTGCATTTCCGCTGCAAGCTGAATGATTTTTTCTTTCATGTGATTTCTCCTGCTTTTTATTTTTTCTAATGAAACACTGATTAACGTCGAGTTAATCAGTGTTTCCCTAAAAAACCTTTGTAAAAAGCTGACAAGGGCAAATCGGCTATTATGCACGGCAGGTTGTTCTTTGCGGCTTTGGCTCGTCCGGCTTCTGTCGTGAGCAAATGTGCGCCGCTACCTGTAACAACTTGATCTTTCATAATCTGTTGCCCCATTGCATAACTTAAAACAGCCCCTGTCAGTTCCTCGTTTAAAACGGTAATATCGGCATCTGCGCCAACGCCTAGATGCCCCTTGTTCGCCAGCCCAAACACTTTTGCGGCATTTAGGGAAGACTTATAGACAATATCGGCAAGGGAAAGATATTCCAGTTTGTGCAACGCAAGAAGCCTACCGATCATGTTGTTTCTTGCGATGCCGCCGCCGTCGGTTGCGCTAAGCGGGATTAAAAACTCGCCGCCTGCCGCCCTGCGCTCCACTGTACAGGCGAGGGCAACTGCCGGGCTGTTTACCGGAAAGCTGATGGAAACATTTGTGTTATGTTTGCGCCAAAAATCATAAGCGTCTTTTTTTGTCAGCGGAAGATTTTCTTTTCCCGTTTGAACGCTAACATGGGTAATTCCGTCCAGAATGGACCGGCCCAGAGCTTCTTCGGTAACTTCGTACCCGAACATTTTTAGGCAGTTGCCGGTAACGGTGCTTTTCGGCACGCCGTTTTCGCAGAAGCCCGATGTGCCGTTCATAATGGAAAGGTAAGAATCTGAAAGAACGTTGGGGTTATCGCGTAACATTTGAAATGCTTGCTGTACTTCTTCCAAACAATCGTAATGCTTTCCCCGGCAATAAGAGTTTACGTGCGCCATAAGCATACTTGAGCCTTTTGATAATTCAATCGCCTCGCGCATACCGTGGATATCGCTACCATGTTCGGTGGAGCCGGCGTGTATGGCGGCGATAGCATTGCGAGCATTGGCAGAGAGAACGGTTTGGCGAATGGCTTCTGGTGTAAGCGGATAATGTCCGCCCAAAATTTTTAGGCCGATTGCGCCGTTTTCCAGCACTTTTTCCAGATACTCATCGATTTGTGTTTTGGACGGGTTAGCCCCCACGCTGTCAGGTTTTATCGCGTCTATACAGCCGACATTTAACCCGCAACCTACGCGGGCGGCATTTTCCAGAACGTCTTCTATAGGGCCGGCAAAATCGATTATGCCGGTAACGCCGGACTTTGCTACCATGTAGTAGCCTTCGTGTCCGCCCAAAAGAGCTGTAACATGAACGTGGGTGTCGATTACCCCGGGGATAATTGTTTTACCTTTGCAATCGACATTTGTTTTTCCATCTGGCAACTGTGTTCCCACAGCGGTTATTTTTTCGTCGTCAATCCCAATGTCTAAAAGTCCGTCAATGTTGTTTTTCGGATCGACAACTCTTGCGTTTCTAAGAATTAACTCCATTGTATTCTCCTTTGCTAAAACTTCAATACACACCCTTCCAAAACGGATACGGCCTCCAAAGTCCCATTCGCGAAATCCTTAACAGACTCCTCAAAGACCCCTCCCTTCAGCAAATACTTATGCAACCTGTTTCCTTCCAAATCAACTGCCCAGTACTCTTTAACTTCGGCCTGCTCATACAACCTTCTCTTCTCGACCAAATCTCTAGTTCTAGACCACTTTGAAACTATCTCTATAACAAAGTCAGGCGCACCTTTAACCCCTTCCTCAAAAACCTTGCTTTGATCACATATCACCATAAGATCAGGCTGAACCACATCTTTATCAGTCATATCCTCTTTAGGAAACAATCTAGCCTCAAAAGGAGCCATATATGGCTCACATTGTTTACCTTCCAAAAACAGTCTCAACTGAAGAAACAGTTCACCCAGCAACCATTGGTGAGTTCTAGTAGGAGCCCCCATCATAAACGGAAAACCATCTATCAACTCCCATCTATTCCCTTCATCCCATTCCAAATAATCCTTGTAGGTAAAACCGTCCGCAATGCGTCTTCCAAAATCAGCCTTCATAACTTTCCTCTTCCTAAAACTTCAAAATACAGCCTTCTAAAACGGAGACGGCCTCCGGCGACCCTTCTTCAAAATCCTTAATAGACTCCTCAAATATGCCGTTTTTCAGCAAATACTTGTGCAGCTTCTTTCCATCCAAATCAACGGCCCAATATTCTTTTACGCCAGCTTTCTCATACAACCGCCTCTTCTCAATCAAATCCCTTGTCCTAGACCAAGGGGAAATAACCTCTATAACAAAATCAGGAGCGCCAATAATCCCGGCATCCGTTATCTTATTTTGATCGCAAACTGCCAAAACATCAGGCTGAACAACATCCTTGTCAGACAAATCATCTTTGGGAAACAATCTAACATCAAACGGAGCTATATACGGCCGGCAAGGCTTCCCTTCCAACCAATTCCCCAACTGCCTAGCTAAACTAAACACCATATCCTGATGCTTCCTATTAGGAGCGGCCATCATAAACGGGAAACCGTCCAGCAACTCCCATCTATTCCCTTCATCCCATTCCAAATAATCCTTGTAGGTAAAACCGTCCGCAATGCGTCGTCCGAAATCAGCCTTCATACTATTCCTCCTAAATCAGTTTATGCTTCCATTGCATCCCCTGTTTGAAGTTTTTCGGAAACCAACCATAAGGCTTTGGTTTCCGAACAACTTGTTTACGAATGCGACAAACGATGAACCATTACGCCTAACAACGCTAAACTGTTTGCAAAAACGCTTTCGTCAAAGTCGAACTTGCTGTCATGATGACCGGCAGTAAGCGTTGTGCCGATCATAAAATAGTTTGCCTTGCCGCCTTTCTTTTGGACGCGATCCATGAAATAGCTGTAGTCCTCGCTAAAGCCTAGATTTTCCGTATCTTTTATGTCGTTGAACAAACCCAAGTCCAGCGCGATTTCTTTCGTTAAAGCGAGCATTTCCGGGTCGCTTTCCGCAGAAATTGCTCCGCCCATTTCTTTCGTAGAAACTTGTACGTCGTACATGGCGGCACTAGCGGCAATCATACGCAAGGCTTCTTTTTTTACAAAGCCGTCAATCTCGGAAGTAGAACCCCGCGTTTCGATTTTCATTACGGCGTGGTCGGGAACAACATTGCGTCCGGTGCCCGCTTGCAACACGCCGATATTGATCCGGGAAACGCCTTTGCTGTGCCGGTATATGCCTTGTATGCTCATTGTCGCGGCAGCCGCTGCCAGTAACGCGCTTTTGCCTTCTTCTGGCTTTGCGCCGGCATGGGCGGGAACGCCTTTGAAGACGGCATCAAACTTGCTTGTCGCCAAGAGGCCGCTGGTTCCGCAAATTAACTGCCCGGTTTTGTTTACGGAAAATCCAAGATGCAGGCCGATCATATAGTCAACATCGTCTACAATGCCTTTGGCAACCATCGATGCCGCGCCGCGCACCCCTTCTTCTGCCGGCTGGAAAATGATTTTGATTGTGCCGGCAAGCTGATCGCGGCACTGCATTAGCAGTTTGGAAATGCCTATGCCGATTGCTGTGTGCCCGTCATGCCCGCAGGCGTGCATGGCCATGTCATTCACCGAGGCAAAGCCTTCTTTGAAGGGGCGGTGGCTTTCTTCTTTGCTTTCGTTCAGGTCGTTGGAATCCATTTCAAAGCGCAGGGCGATGACGGGGCCGGGTTTGCCGGTCTTTAACACGCCCATTACGCCGGTTTTTCCGCCTTTCATTTTATCGACATATTTTGCCGGCGCGCCTTGCGCTTTTGCCCGTTCAATATGCTGATTCAAAATGTCTTCGCCGGGAACGCCCATCATGGCGCTTTCTTCTATTACTTCTCTGCCAGCAAATACTTCGTAGCCTGCATCTTCCAGATGTTGCGCGACGATTGATGCTGTGCGAAACTCCGTCCAGCCGGCTTCGGCATGGCGGTGAAAGTCCCGGCGCAGTGTTACCATTTCGGCCTGCAAGCCCGATGCAATCTGTACGATTTTTTCTTTCATGTGAACCCCTCCCCCGGCTACTTCATCGACTCTTTTATAACGCGCAATGCGTTGCCGTAAGCGACCGCTTCGACCTCTGCGTCTGTAAAACCGGCTTTTTTTAGCGCGTCAAGCAGCAGGGGCATTTTCGCGATGTCGTTTATCTCCAAATTGCCCTTTGTGCCATCAAGATCGGAGCCGATTGCCACGCATTCTATGCCGCCGACATTTTTTATGTGCAGGGCGTGTGTTACCATGTCTTTTACCGTGCTGTTTTCTGGCGAGAGTTTGCTGTCAAGAAACTGGGGGGCAAAGCATATCCCGGCGCAACCCCCGGCGTTTGCTAAGGCTTTTATCATGTCATCGCTTATGTTGCGCCTGTGCGGTGAAAGTGCACGGGCGTTTGAATGGGAAGCGATAAAAGGCTTTTTGCTGGTTTTTACGACATCCCAAAAACCGCCGTCGGACAGGTGCGAAACGTCTACGATCATGCCCAGTTCGTTCATCCTTTCGACAGCTTGGTGTCCAAAATCCGTAAGCCCTTCTTTCATGGCCTGCGGATCGTCGGAGGTTGGCGAACCGAAGCAGTTTTTGGCGTTCCATGTTAGTGTGATAAGTCGTATGCCCATGTCGTAATACATTTTCAGTTTGTCCAAGCTGCCGTCAATGGCGCGGCCGTCCTCGAATGTTAGAAAAGCCGACATTTTGCCGTTTTTTTCGTTTTCCTGCAAGTCGCTGTAGCTGCGGGCAAAGCTGATAATGCCGGCGTTGGCGGCTATATCTGTGGTAAATATTTCGTGTAACGCTTTGATGTACACATCGTCCGCAACCGCTTCCATTCCGTAGCGTTCAAAGGCTTCGCCGGAGGCTAGAAATATGGCGAAAAATTGCGCGAGGCTGCCGCCGCGCTTCATGCTCTCGAAATCAACGCCGCAGGAATTTTTCCCTAGGGTTTCCTCCGGTTTTGAGCGGAGTTTGTACATTTCCAACAATGTGTCGCAATGCATATCGATAAATTTCATGTGTTACCCCTTCTACAACGTAAGCATGATGAAAATTGCCGCAAGGAACATCCCGGGGCCGTTTCGCTTGGTGATTTCTATCGGGTTTACCTTTGCAAGAGACGCGCAGATTATGGCGGCCGGCGCAAGAGGCGACATCGTGCGGCCTAAAGCACCGGCAATGTTGGCGGTGTTGCCAAGATGTATCATGTCCAATCCGAACTGTGCGGCGTAGGGCGTTATCGCATTGTTAAACGCCAGCGTCGCGGCATCACCTGTTCCGGCAAGAATTGCGATTATCATGGGGCCGAAGGTTGAGGCGACCCTTACGATTGCATCGGACTGTTCCATTGCTCCGATAAGCGCACTGGTTAAGCCTATTTGCGCCATTCCTGTTGTAAAAACACCGGCGGCGGCGATGATCCCTATGACATCTGCGTAGGCTTGCCCCATTCCGCTAAAGAAGGCCTTGGAAACTTCTTGGGCGTTTTTCCATGATACAAGGCCGGCAAGGAAAATCCCGGCGATCATTGCCTGCGGGACGGTAACCTCGGTTTCAAAAAGGCCGACGGTGGAACTGCTTAAAACAAGCAGGGCTAAGGGGGCTGCCGGGACGATGGCTTTTAGGGGGTTGACCTTAAACTCCGCGCCTGCAGCGGCAACTTCTTCGGCATTTTCCGGCACGTAGCCTTTGTATTCCTTTGTAACAAACGCGATGATTGTTATGGAAACAGCGCCGATTAGCGCGGAAACGACAGACCTTGGTGCTATGCTGATTGCGACATCCACGGGGCTTACGCCTGCAAAGCCTGCGACCATGACAACGTGCGCGTTGCCCGGGTTAAGGGTGCTTCCGAATGTTCCTGCCATGACGGCGGCTGCGGCCAAGCCCGGGTGTACGCCTGCGGCCATTAGCGCAGGGATTAAAATCGCGCCTACAGCGGCGGATACGCCGGCGGCACTTGTTAACGCTGTATTGATCAAAAAGGTAACAATTACAGCACCGGGGACTAAGCCCTTGCTTAGTTTTGTCATGGGTTTGGTTAGCGCGTGAACCAAGTGGGCATCACACTGCGTTAGTTTTAACACATAAGCAAAGCCCATAACCGAGCAGATTATTGGAACTAAGGTTCCGTGAATCATCCCGGCGGTAAAGGCGCTGATTGCCCCCAGCGGGTTTCCGGCGACAAGGCACATGAGCAAACCGGAAACAAAAAGAATCAGGCGGACTTCGAAGCGTTTAACGATTGCAAAAATCGCCAAAGCCACAATTACTAGACCAATGTAAAACATGAAAACTCTCCTTAAACTTAATTTATCCAGCCTCCCCTATAGGGACGCTTAAAATTTGATTTACAAGGCTTTTTTTACGAACAGTTTTTAGAAAATACTACTCGTAAAATCTATATGCAAGAACCGTGTCAAGATGGGGAAATTAACACAAAAACTCGCCTTTTGAGAAAATTTTCTGTTTAGAGAACCTCCACACCTCATGCTTAAAAACTTAACATAAAAAGCGAAATATATCAATAGAGCCTGAAGTTAAATTCGCAATTTTAAGCTTTTAAAAGTACTGGACGGAATTAAAATGATGTCAAGGCAAAGCGATTGCCGATTTTTGAGAAAATGCCGCGAGCTTGAGCCAAGCGGGAAACCGCAGGATAGGCTCAAAAAGGCGAAGAAGGCAGCCAACCCCCAGCCCAATTCATTTTGGGGCAAGCTTTTTGGCAAAAAAACACCCCGGCGCGAATTTCTGAAAAAAATCGCCCGGAATGCCGTTTCTGGCAAAAAAGGCCTTGACAAAACTGGGCGGGAAATGCTATAAATAAGGCAAACCGGGCGAAAAAGCCCCACCTTCCACCAACTTTTAAGGGAGGCACACGCCGTTGACGCTCATGCAATAATGAACGTGCAGATTGACCGGGTCGAGACCACCCGCACCGTTGACGGCCGGGAAGAAATCGTCAGCGTAAGATACTTCGGCAGCGCCCTTGCAATCAGGTTTACCACGACGATAAACGACACGCAAGGCAACGTGATTTTCTCCAGCACCGCTCATTTTTAGGGAAACCCCGCTTTAGCGGAAAACCGCCGCCTGCCCGCAAAGCCGGCGGCGGGAATTTTACGGCAAAGGAAGGGCGCATGAACGAAGAGCAAAAAAGGCTGATAAAAAAAGTCTGCAAAGACAGCAGCCAGCTTCAGCGTATACCAAAAGAACTCCTAACGGAAGAAATCTGCCTAGCCGCAGTTTGTGCAAACGGCAGGGCGTTAAAATGGGTGCCAAAAGACTTGGCAACCGCCAAAGTTTGCCTTGCGGCAGTCCGGCAGGCCGGCAGTGCACTCCAACACGCGCCCAAGGAGATGAAAACCGTCGAAGTCTGCCTTGCGGCAGTTCAGCAGGCCGGCAATGCGCTTGAACTGGTGCCGGTCAAGAGTAAAACCGCCGAAGTCTGCCTTGCGGCAGTTCAGCAGGTTGGCAGTGCGCTCGAATGGGTGCCGGACAATCTGCAAACCGCTGAAATCTGCCTAGCGGCGGTTCAGCAGGATGGCCTGGCCATTCAATGGGTGCCGGACGGCATGAAAACCGCTGAAATCTGCCTAGCGGCGGTTCAGCAGGACGGCCTAGCCATTCAATGGGTACCCGGTAGCATGAAAACCGTCGAAATCTGCCTTGAGGCGGCTCGGCAGTCCGGCGGGGTGTTAAAATCGGTGCCGGATAACATAAAAACCGCTGAAATCTGCCTAGCGGCGGTTCAGCAGGATGGCTTGGCCATTCAATGGGTGCCGGATAACATGAAAACCGCTGAAATCTGCCTAGCGGCGGTTCAGCAGGATGGCTTGGCCATTCAATGGGTGCCGGACGGCATGAAAACTGCCGAAATCTGCCTAGCGGCGGTTCAGCAGGATGGCTTGGCCATTCAATGGGTGCCGGACGGCATGAAAAACGCCGAAATCTGCCTTGAGGCGGTTCAGCAGTATCCCGTGGAGCTTCTTCAACAGGTGCCGGACAAATTAAGAACAACCAAAATGTACCTTGCGGCGGTTCAGCGGGACGGCCGATTGCTTAAACAGGTGCCGGCCAACATGAAAACCGTTGACATCTGCCTTGCGGCGGTTCGGCAGGCTGGCGAGGCGTTTGAATGGGTACCCGACAACATGAAAACCGCCGAAATGTGCCTAGCGGCGGTTCAGCGGGACGGCCGATTGCTTAAACAGGTGCCCGACAACATGAAAACCGCCGAAATCTACCTTACGGCAGTTCAGCGGGATGGCAGTGCGCTTGAATGGGTGCCGGCCAACATGAAAACCGCTGAAATCTGCCTTGCCGCGATTAAGGAGAATGTCTTTGCGTTAAAATGGATGCCGGCCGATCTGAAAACCGCCGAAGCCTGCCTTGCCGCCGTTCAACAGAGTGGCTACGCGCTTATGTTTGTGCCGGACAGCCTGAAAACTGCCGAAATGTGCCTTAACGCGGTCAAGCAAGATGATCTTATTATGGTAGATAGCGGATTCATAAGGCTGGCGGTTCTAAAATGGGTGCCGGACAACCTGAAGACCGCCGAAATCTGCCTTGCCGCCGTTCAACAGAATGGCCACGCGCTTAGGTTTGTGCCGGACAATCTGAAAACCCCCGAAATGTGCCTCGTTGCCGTTAAGGACGTGTATATGTTTTTTCCCGGGCGGCAGTCGGCTCTAGAATGGGTGCCCGACAATCTGAAAACTGCCGAAATCTGCCTTACATCGGTTCGGCTGGATAGCCGTGCGCTTAAATTTGTGCCAGACAGCATGAAAACCGCCGAAATTAAACTTGCCGCAGAGGAAGCCCGGCAGACGGAGGACTCTCCGTATCGTATGGGGGGCAGAATGCTTAAATTGGACGGCGATGAGCTATCTTCGGTTTATTGGGACTAAATGGAAAATTTCTTGATTTTTTGCCAAAAAACTATAGCCAAAAATCCGGTTTTGTGCTAAAATGTTCTATAGAAGAGCCGTTGAAAGCGATGATCGTGTCCATGATACAGATAATTTTTGAAATTCCCGACGTTTCTAGCATTAAAGAAAAACGCCGGGTTGTCCGATCTGTAAAGGACAAGCTCCAACGCCGTTTTCATATAAGCGCGGCCGAGGTCGATTTGCAGGATTCCCTGTCCTTTGCCCAAATTGGGGGAGCGATAGTGTCTAATTCCAGCGTTTTTGGGGAGTCGGTGCTGTTAAAGGCATTTCAGGCCATAGAGAAAGAGGTTCCTGTGCGCATACAGGACATGAGCATACACTCGGAGGAGTTTTGAAAAACAAAAAAACGGCAGTCTTGGCCTTGGTGATCGTTCTTTTTACAATGAATTCCTGCATTGGCCTTTCCGCAGATATTTTAGTAAGCGGGGACGGCTCCGGCAGGATAACGCTTGAATACCGGGTTTCGCAGGTGGCCGAAGCCCTGGGCAGGCTGGAAGGCAATGAACGTTGGCAAATAATTCCGACTGGACGTGCCGATATTGAAAGAACGGTGGCCAGAATCCCAGATATGCGCCTTGTTTCGTTTGCCACGCGGGAAGACTCGCGGGACACAATCAACACGGTGGTGCTGGAGTTCGGCAATATAGACGCGCTTTTGTTTTTTTTGGATTCTTCCGGCGGGCGTGCCTTTTTAAGCCGGGAAAACGGGGGGAACAGGCTTTCCATTGCGGTAATGGACGGTTCCCACGGGGTCATGGATGCCGCTTTGCTGGATTTGGTGCGTCAAATCTCCCAGGGGTACGAGTTCAACTTGAGCTTTAGCGCGGCGGGCGGTTCCGCGCTGGCCTTGTCGGACGGCGGCGGCAATGCGTTGGAAGCACCGCCGGGGGCGCGGTTGGTTGCGGCCGGGGCTAGGGTCTCGTTTGCAATGGCAACCGCAGACATTTTGGAACAAAGGCAGGGCTTGACAGTTAATTTAACTTGGTAGGCAGTGCCGTTGGCCTGCCGCCGGTGTGTCGTTGACGTGCTGTCAGTCTTGCCGTTTGCAATAGCTAAAAAAGTTTAAAAGGCTATTGCGCAAATAGCGATTGTGTTATATACTTATTATAACACAACTTAGGCAAAAAGAGGGAGTCATGGATATCCAGGTTCAGGAACTTATTGACAAGATCAAGAGAGAAGGGATTGAAGCCGCTTCGCAAGAGGTTGCCCGCATCAAACAAGAAGCGGAGGCTGAAGCCCGGCAAATTGTCGAAGCTGCCAAAAAGGAAGCCGAAAACATCGTTACAAACGGCAAAAACGATGCCGACAGGCTGGAAAAGGCAGGGATTGCCGCCTTGGAGCAGGCATCCCGCAACCTTATTTTGGCATTTAAGGGCGAAGTCCAAAGCCTTTTGGACAAAATCGTCGAGACGCAGGTTAGCGCGGCCTACAAAGACGATGTTCTGAAGACCGCCCTGCCGGATCTGCTCAAGGCTTGGGCTGGCAAAGGGGACGGGCAACTGACCCTTCTGCTGTCGGAAGGCGAGCTTTCCAAGCTAGAAGGCTTTTTTAAGCAAAGCCTTGCGGAAGAGCTTAAAAAGGGAGTGGAGCTAAAACCCAGTCGCTCGCTGGCTACCGGGTTTCATATCTCCACAAAAGACGGCTCTGTCTACTACGACTTTTCTGCGGAAGCTGTGGCGGAACTGCTTTCGGCCTACCTCAATCCTCGCTTGGCAGAAATCTTAAAATCATCTTCAAAAGGGGCATAACAGGTGGGGGGATACTACTACCTTATAGCGCAGCTTCCCTATCTTAGCTATGGGCAAAAACCGCCAATGTCTTCTGCCGCATACAAAGAATTGGCGAAGTCCATGCTGGATAAGGGAGATGCCAAACTGTTGGACACTATCGAGCTTGACCCGGTGCCATTTAAGCCTGGCGATGAAGGGCCTACTTATTCAAACCAGATTGCAAAATCGGGTTCGGCCTTTCTTGACGGCTGGCGCAATTGGGAGCGGACTTTCCGGCTAAACCTTGCAAAGGCCAGGGCAGTCAAGCTGAACAGAGAAGGTGCGCCAAAAAGCGCTTCGGATGTGCCCTCTTCTCCGCCGGAAGCTGTAGCTCTTGGGGCAAAAATGATAAACGCAAGCGAATCTCCTTTGGATGTGGAGTTACTAATAGACAAAGCCCGCTGGATAGCGATAGAGGAGCTTGCGGGCAGCAACTATTTTAGTACGAACACGGTTTTCGCCTATCTGCTCAAACTCTTGTTGCTTGAACGGCGGGAATTATTCAAAGCCGAAGAAGGTTATGCTGAATACAATTCGCTGTACGATGCCATTTTGGACGGAGTGCAGTCAGATGTTTCACCTGTGGGAGAATCTAAATGACAGGAACAAAAGGAACGGTTGTAGCCGTTAACGGGAATATGGTCAGCGTCAAATTTGACGGCGTTGTCTCCATGAACGAGGTCGGCTACGTTAAGGTTGCTGATTCAAAGCTAAAAAGCGAAGTCATCCGAATTCGCGGCGAAGTAAGCCAGCTTCAGGTATTCGAGATCACCAAGGGGATTACCGTTGGCGATACCGTCGAATTTTCCGGGGATATGCTTGCGGTAGAACTGGGGCCGGGCTTGCTTGGGCAGGTTTATGACGGGCTTCAAAACCCTCTGCCCCAGCTTGCGGAAGCCGCCGGGTATTTCTTGGAAAGGGGTGTTTACATACAGCCGCTTAGCCCGGAAATCAAATGGCAGTTTACCCCCACCGTAAAAGTCGGCGACAGAGTGGAACGGGGCGACGCACTGGGGACGGTTCCAGAAGGGGCTTTTTCCCACAGGATTATGGTTCCGTTTGGAATGTACGGAAGTTATACAGTTTCTTCCATTAAAACGGCCGGGGAATACACAATCCGCGACACGGTTGCCGAACTTCAAGACGAAAAAGGCAAGGTCTTTCCGGTAGCGATGAGCTTTAACTGGCCGGTAAAACGCGCCGTTGACTGCTACGAAGAACGGCTAAAGCCGACGGAGCCAATGGTAACGCGGGTGCGTCTTATCGACACATTCTTCCCCGTGGCGCGTGGCGGGACATATTGTATCCCAGGCCCCTTCGGTGCGGGCAAGACCGTCTTGCAGCAGATTACCAGCCGTTTTGCCGACGTTGACATTGTTATCGTTGCCGCTTGCGGTGAGCGCGCGGGCGAGGTTGTCGAAACCTTGAAAGAGTTCCCGGAGCTTATCGACGAAAGAACCGGCCGCTCCCTCATGGAACGGACGATCATCATTTGTAATACATCGTCGATGCCGGTTGCCGCTCGTGAAGCTTCGGTATACACGGCGGTAACGCTGGCGGAATACTACAGGCAGATGGGGCTGAACGTTCTCTTGCTGGCGGACTCCACCAGCCGCTGGGCGCAGGCCATGCGTGAAATGTCTGGCCGCTTGGAAGAGATTCCGGGCGAAGAAGCCTTCCCGGCGTACTTGGAATCTACGATTGCCACCTTCTACGAAAGGGCTGGTATCGTGCGTCTGCGGGACGGGTCTTTTGGCTCGGTAACAATCGGCGGCACGGTTTCCCCGGCGGGCGGTAACTTTGAAGAGCCGGTAACACAGGCGACGCTGAAGGTTGTTGGCGCGTTCCACGGGCTTTCCCGCGAGCGTTCCGATGCGCGTAAGTTCCCCGCCATTCATCCGCTGGATTCGTGGTCAAAATACAAGGGTATTATCCCCGAAGAAAAAGTCTCCTACGCCCACCGCTACTTGCGCCGGGGTTCCGAAGTCGAGCAGATGATGAAAGTTGTCGGTGAAGAAGGAACCAGCATAGAAGACTATATCATCTACCTTAAAGGCGAGTTGATTGACTCTACCTACTTTCAGCAGAACTCCTTTGACCCGGTTGATGCCGCTGTCAAACCCGAAAGGCAGATTTATATTTTCGCCAAACTGCTTCACATTTTGGCATCGCAGTTCACTTTCCCGGACAAAAACGAAGCCCGTTCTTGGTTCAACCGCTTGCGGCAGAAAATGCTCGACTTTAACGGCTCTGAATGGAAGGGCGATCAGTTTAACACGCTGGAAAGGGAAATTGAAGAAGCGGTTAAATCCCAATCGAAAGGTCTAGACAAGGCCGCCGAAAAAATCTTGGCATAGGATGTAATGATGAAAAAGGTGTATAGCAAGATTGAATCCATAACCGGAAGCGTTATCTCCGTTCGGGCAGAAGGTGTCCGCTACGGAGACCTTGCCGAAGTTGATACCGTGTTCGGTACTTCACTGGCTGAAGTAAACAGGTTGAACGGCGACCTTGTTTCGCTTCAAGTATTTGCGGGCGGCCGCGGTATTTCCACGGGCGACACGGTGCGCTTCTTGGGCTACCCCATGAAGGTTCCCTTTTCCGAAAACTTAATGGGGCGGGTCTTTACCGGCTCCGGCAAGCCGAGGGACAACGGGCCGGCTTTGCACGACAACCTTGTGCCGATTGGCGGCCCGTCGGTAAATCCGTCCCAGCGTATTATTCCCAAAAACATGATCCGCACGGGTATCCCGATGATCGACCTTTTCAACACGCTGGTTGTTTCCCAAAAACTGCCGATCTTCTCCGTCTCTGGCGAGCCTTACAACGAACTTTTGGCGCGTATCGCCATGCAAGCGGAGGTTGAGGTTATCATTCTGGGCGGCATGGGGCTTAAATACGACGACTACTTGTTCTTCAAAGACACGCTGGAAAACGGCGGCGCTCTTAGCCGCACGGTAATGTTTATTCACACCGCCAGCGACCCGACTGTCGAATGCCTTATGATCCCGGATATGTCCCTGGCGGTTGCAGAGCAGTTTGCCTTGCAGGGGAAAGCCGTGCTTGTGCTTCTTACCGACATGACGAACTTTGCCGATGCCATGAAGGAAATCTCGATTATTCAGGAACAGGTTCCCTCCAACCGTGGCTACCCCGGCGACTTGTACAGCCAGCTTGCCTCCCGCTATGAAAAAGCCGTAGACTTTGAAACTGCGGGTTCGATCACGGTCTTGGGCGTTACGACGATGCCGGGCGATGACGTTACGCACCCGGTGCCGGACAACACGGGCTACATTACCGAAGGGCAGTATTACTTGAAGAACGGGCGTATCGAGCCTTTTGGTTCCTTGAGCCGTCTGAAGCAGATTGTCAACGGGAAAACCCGCGCCGATCACCGCGCCTTAATGGACGGTATGATCAAGCTGTACTCGTCTTTCAAAGACACGCTGGAGAAAAAGTCGATGGGCTTCTTGATGTCGCCTTGGGACGAAAAGCTCTTGAAATACGGCGAGCTTTTTGAGGCTAAAATGATGGACTTGTCGGTGAATATTCCCTTGGAAAAGGCTTTGGACTTGGGCTGGGAAATACTTGCCACCTGTTTTAGCCCCGAAGAAACCGGTCTTAGAACCGAGTTGACTTCCAAGTTCTGGCCGAAGGGTAATTAACACCGGGGGTAGGCAATGGCAAGGATTAGGCTCACAAAAAACGAGCTGAAAAAGCAAAAAGACGCGCTAAAAATGTTCAAGCGCTATCTTCCCACGCTGATCTTGAAAAAGCAGCAACTGCAGGCCGAGATTCGCAATACTCTTTTGCGGATCGAGGAACTGCAGGCGCAAAAAAACGAACTGAACGAATCGTTTAGGACGTGGATTGGCGTGTTTGCTGAAACGGGTTTTTTCGTGGCGGATATTTTAAGGATTACCAGTCTGCGAACCAGCATGGGAAACATTGCCGGGGTTCCTATCCCAATTTTTCTGGGTGCGGACTTCGAGATTTCCCACTACGATCTTGCCCGGACTCCTCTTTGGCTTGATATTGCTGTGGAAAAAATGAAACAGGTGCTTCTTCTTGATCTTGAAACCCAAGTTGTGGAAGAACAGCGCAAGCGTCTTGAGCACGAGCTTCGTGTTACAACCCAGCGTGTCAATCTTTTCGAAAAGATTAAAATCCCGGAGGCCAAGGGCAACATCAAAAAAATCCAAGTCTACTTGGGAGACCAGCAAACAGCGGCTGTTGTGCGAGGCAAAATCGCCAAGAGCGGCTTGGAGCGGGCTTCGAGCTAGAGGGTTTTTAGCGGGAAATGCAAAACGGCTAACCGGTGGGTTAGCCGTTTTGTGTGTTTATTCGCCGGGGTTGATGTGTGGAGTTAGTTATGTGCAATAAAAAGAGAAATTTATGAAGGAAATAACAGCCGATTTAATAAAAAAATTAAGAGACATAACTGGGTCAAAAATAAGCATTTCAGAATGTAAAAAAATATTGCTCGAAACAGACGGAAATATTGATAGTGCAGTGCAAGTATTGATTAAACAAGGGGTTGCCGTTTTCATTAAAAGCGAAGAGTCTACTGAAAAACTAGAACTAAAAAAACCATATAAATTAAGCGAAATAATATCAGTTGCGGTAAAATTTATTTCTAATGAACAGTATCTTGAAAAAACAATGGACAGAACTAGCTTTAGATCAAGAACCGGCAGTTTTGTAAATTCAGATGATTTTTATTTGTACACAAGTGATGGGGAGGGAGTTTTTCATGCAGATACTGTTTTTTATTTAGAGCAAAGCCCGTCAATTACGGATGATGACGAGGAAATATATCCTGATTTTATTCTTAAAGAAGGGCTTGAAAATTTTTGTAGCGGAGAGTTGTTTTATAGTGTAATTTATAATGTTTTACACCAGAAAAATCAAGCGTCTATAGACGAATGCGTAAAGGCCTTAGAATATTATTTGGAACATGATAGTTTTTTGGAACTTTAATAGTCGAACAATGTACATCAAATGGCGTAAACAGCGGCCGTTGTACGGGGCAAAGTTTCTGCGGGAAGCCCTGTTTTGAAGGCTTAGCGAGAAATCCCAGCAAGCGGGTGCCTTGTTTGAAGACTTGGAGGGCTAGCCATTGGTTAGCTCTTTTGTTATAATTAGTAAGGAGGCAAATTATGACATTTTCGCACACTGCAATTTATGTGCAAAATTTGGAAAAGTCGCTGAACTTTTACGAAAAGGTTCTGGGGCTTGCCGTTACACGTCGATTGGGCGAGGCGGGTCCTGTTTTTCTTGGTGTTGAGGGGCAGCCTCAATTAGAACTGATCGTTGCGCCACAGCCCGTTGGGTTTTCTGGCTTTTTTATTGGTTTTGTTGTTCCAAAATTGGAAGAAGCAACCAAGAAACTGGAAGCGGCGGGGTTTCCAAAAACGAAAGGGCCAATCTCGCCAAATCCAAAAACGGAATTTTCGTTTTTCCGTGGGCCTGACGGGGAAGAAGTTCAACTGATAGAGTACAAATAACGTTGTTTGTTTGGCTTTAATCTTTCCGCGAGAAAAGCCCTTGGAAATGTAAAACGGCTAACCAACGGGTTAGCCGTTTTGCGGGTTATTCGCCAAATATAAAACATTGGAGGAGGATTATGGAAAAAGAATTTGTTTTTATAAAAGAAAAATTCGCTGAAAATCTTAAACAGTACAAAAAGCATTTAAGGGTTTTTGAAAAAATCGACAATTATGAAATAGGCTATAGTAGCGCATATATAGACTTTTTCCCTTACCAAGCAATAATGAATGGGTTCAAGCCGGCAACTCTTCATAAAAACAAACCTGCGTCAAATAAAAATGATAATTTTATTGAAAACAGGATAAAGGATAATGACATTTATTATTCCTATAATGGGTTGCGTAAGGAATGGGGTACAGAATTTTATTTTACTGATGAGCAAAACAACAAAACAAGGCTATATTATACAGATTCAAATGAGGATGATCAAATGTTATTGTCCCAGTTATATTACAAAACAATGGCTGGAACGCTTGTTGAAAAAGTTTATTGTTATATGTACGATCCAGATATGGAGGAAGAAACATTTTATGTGTTTGAATATCAATACGACAACGGCAATATAAATAAAATTATACGGCATAATTATTTTTATGAAGATCAAGTAATGACATTTGACGAGAAAAAACTGAAAATTAAAAAATAACAGGGGGCTTTGAGGGCAAAGCTAGGGAGGACATAGAATGAGTTATGATTTAATGGTTTTTGAAAAGGCGGCCGCCCCAAAAAATCGAAAGGATTTTTTGGAATGGTATCATAAACAAACAGAATGGAGCGAAGAGCATGATTATAATAATCCTACAGAAACATCGGATAATTTGCGAAGTTTTTTTATGGAACTAATAAAAAAATACCCGCCCATGAATGGACCCTTTGCCCTTAATGATGATGAAATTGCAAAAATGAAAAACGAGGCATATCTTACAGATTATTCTATTGGAAGGGTTGTAATATATGCCGCTTTTGCACAATCAGTTAGTGCTCAAGCATATAAGGCAGTAAGGCAATTGGCAAGAAAACATGATGTCGGACTTTTTACTGCAAGTTATATTGATGACGGCAAAATTATTTTTTCTGACAAAGAAATAATTTCAACGAAGGAAAAATAATGCGAAAAGAGCTTGAACCTAAAATGGAAATTGCCGAAAAACTATATCCTCAAATCAAACATTTGATTGAAAAATACGCCGAATATTGCGATGAAAATGGAGATGAGGAACTTGTTGAATATAAGAACTTGGAAAACAGCCTGCATGAAATCACTGGAAAGGACATGACAAAGTACAATTTAAGCGAATGGTGGGAAGGGGAAGGGCTGGAAGTACTGTCTTTTAGAATCGCCTTGCCAGAGCCAAATATCATAGCCGATATAACAAAAGATGAATTGCTTGAAATTGTAGAAATTCTCAAAATGCCTTTTGACGAAAGTGATTTTGCTCAAAATGATACGGAAAATGATTTTTCACAAATGTTCAAAATCTATTTGGACGATTATTACAGGGTGTTGTTAAAAATTAATTTCAAGGGATACAAACACGAGTATTTTAACCGGCAAAAGGGAAAAGACGGGAAATACTTTGAATACAGCGCGGGCGAAATTGTGGAAAAAATCTGGGGTAAAAAATAATCTAGCTCTAAAAACAGGAGGCAGTATATGGATATACGGTTTTTGATACCGCTTGTCGCGCTATCTATACCGATTGTGGCAATGGTTCTTTCATATAGAGAAAAAACTCAAAAAAATAGGTTAAAGGAACTGGAGTTGCAAAAAGAAATTTTGCAATTAGAAATTGAAAAACAAAATGGCACCATTAAATTATTGGAAGAGGAAAATTCTAAATACGATAAGATAATTAACGAGCGAAAATAACAACGGGGTTGTTCGGACTGTTTCCCGGCAGGCAAATCGAGCCACAGTCTGCGAGCGGCTCCAGCGAGAAAGCCCCTGCGGGGAAAACTTGTCTGGGGGGCTTGGGGGTGAAAACCTAGCAGGCGGCTGCTCTGTTTGGGAGCTTTGCGGGGCTTGCGGGAATGCCCGGCGAGAAAGCCCCTGCGGGGAAAAACCCTGTTTGGGGGCTTGCCGGCGAAAACCCAGCGGGCGGCTGCTCTGTTTGAGAGCTTGTGTGTGAAAGCCCAGCGAGCGGATGCCTTGTTTGGGAGCTTTGCGGGAAGTCCCAGCAAGTGATAGCCTTGTTTGAGGGCTTGGGAGGGCTAGTCAATGGTTAGCCGTTTTGCAGGTCAAGGAGGTTTCTCGCCGTGGCGTTTTTTTCACTTTTTTTGCGGAGAGTACTTGACAAGTTATATTTGGCGTGATAACCTAATAGTAAGGTTGGGTTTGTGGTTTTAGGAAGGAAAAGCCTTGCTCAAAATATTGGCTTGTAATACGATAAAAAAGGAAAGTGCATGAAGACAGAAAATCATTCTATTAATGATGTTTTAAATAAAAATGCCACCTCCTTCTATATACCACCATTTCAAAGGGCGTATGCATGGGGCAAGCCGGAAATTGAAAGATATTTCAGTGATATTTTACGTATTATAGAATCTGAATTAGATAATTCACAAAGAGATAAATTAGAACATTTCTTCGGTACTCTTGTTATAAAAGAAGAAACAGAAGGTTTTGCCAGTAAATCAGTTGTTGTTGATGGTCAGCAAAGGCTGACAACAACTTTGTTATTTCTTATAGCTTTGCGTGATCTTGAAACAGAGGATGCAAAACAAAGTTTTATCACTGATAATTATTTAAAGAACAATGCTTCCACTTTTCAAGACAAAATAAAACTAAAACAAGTAACTAAAGATTGGGCAGCATATAGAGCTTTAGTGAATAAAGAAAATCCAATGCAAGGAATAATTTATAATGCATATTTATTATTTATAAAATTAATAAATGAAACAAAAAGATCGTGTCCAAACCTTAAAGCTGAACATTTTATTTTAGCAATAAAAAGAATGAATGTAGCTGTAATATTTTTGGATGAAAGGCCATTTAAAGGAGAAGACCCACAAATTATTTTTGAAACTTTAAATTCTCTTGGCAAACCATTAACACTATCTGATTTAGTAAGAAATTTTGTTTTGTTAAATATGAATAGCAATAATCAATCAAAAATATACGAAGATATTTGGCATCCTAAAATTGAAGCAGTTTTAAATGAAAACACTTCATATTTTTTTAGAGACTATTTGCAATATAAAAAAGCAAGTCCAATAAAAGTTGTTAATGATAATAATACTAAAGAATTATATCAGTTATTTAAAATATTTGTTGAAGAAAATTTTAATACTCATTCTGATTTTATTAATGATATAATTCGTTATGTATATTGGTATAAATGGATAATTTCTGAAATAATTTTTGATAATATATCGTCAGATTCATATAAAAATATTGAAATAAAAGAGTTGTTAAGAAATATATTTCATGATATTAAAGCAGAAGCATTTAAACCATTTGTTTTAGGATTATTAGAATATCATCAATATGGTGTAAATAATATTAAAATAGATGATGAACTGTTAATAGCAATATTAAAAACAATTCGCACATATTTAATCCGTCGACGTATTTTAGGCTTAACGCAAGGAGAAAATAAAAATATAGTTTTACTTTGTGATCGTATTAATGAATTAGCAAAAGGCGATGTCAAAATGGTAGAATTTTTATCTAATATGTTTTATAGGATGAGATTTCCAAATGATAATGAATTAAAAAATATCTTGGTTTCTATAAATTTTTATGAAGGATTGAAGAAATATTCTAAATTTATTCTTGGAAAAATAGAGGAAAATAAAACAAAAGTTTCTGTGGATTTTCGAAATCAGAAAATAACAATAGAGCACATTATGCCACAAAAACTTAGTAACAGTTGGGAAAAAGAGTTAGGTTCAGATTTTTTACATATTCATAAAACATATCTTCATAATATTGGCAACCTAATATTAACTGAATTTAACAACGAAATTGGTAATAAGACATTTGAAGAAAAAAAGGTGAAGTTAAATACATCATCGCTTAATTATAGACTAACTATAATTGATAAAAATATATGGAATGAAAAATCTATTAAGGAACATCAAGAAAATATGATCAAATGGTTTTTGGATACATTCCCATTATCAGAATCGTATAAATTTGAATCAAATTGGAATACAATTGTAACTGAAAGTAAAACATTTTCCCCTCTTGATAATGATGCTGTAGATTTAGCTGAAGGAAATAAACCCGTTGAGTTACGCATTTATAATAACACTTTTAAAGTAAAAACTTGGCAGGATGTGTTCATTAAATTCATTGAGCATATAAAAAATAACAAAAATATTGATTTTGAATATATTCTAGAAAATCAAATTGAATTGTTTAATAAAACTGAAACAATTATAAGTTGGCTCAAGCTAAAGGAAATAATTGAAGATAAGATTGAGCTGTCTAATCGCTATAAAACAATAAATGGAAAAACATGGAAAAACGTACCTAACCTTAATGATAATGAAATATTTATTCATATTAATATCTCTGCTTATACATGTATAACTAGAATAAATAATATAATGAATAAATTTAATATTTCAAATAATGATGTTGAAATAGATTTAAAATAGCAGTAAGGTCAAGCGATCGCATGAAAAAGTCTGCGCATGGTCGCAGGGTTTAAAGAGCTTTGCCGGAAGCTCCAGTGAGCGGCTGCTTTTTAAAGGTTGGAGGTCAAGAACCGGCGAATGGTGGGCTTTGGCGGGGAAGATTCATGGGACAAAATCGCAAGGGCGGACTTGAAAGGGGTTCCAGCTAGTTGCGCTTATTGAAGTAAAGTTGTAACCCGTACTTGAAAAGACCAAAAAACGGCTTGACAAAACCGAAAAGAAAATAGAATTAAGACAAACAGGATAAATGAAGGTGCAAAACGGAGCATAATCCCCGGCGAGCGGTTGCCTTGTTTGAAGGTTTTCGGAGTTGTTGCCGGTGAGGATGCCCTTGGGAGATAGTTATTGTATGATTCCAGATTTTCAATCCTTTTTTTACCCTGTTCTGAAATATAGTTCAGACGGAAAAGAACATTCTTTAGATGAGGTTCGTGATTTTTTGATAAACCATTTTTCTTTAAATAATGAAGATAAAGCAGAACGTGTTCCAAGTGGAGTTCAAACAAAATTCGATAACCGTATTTATTGGACAAAAAGCTATTTTATCAAAGCAAAACTTATTGAAAATACAAAACGCTCTCACTTTAAAATTACCGAAAGAGGTTTAGAATTTCTGCAAAATTTTACTTCTGAAATTACAATTGCAGATTTTAAAAAAATTGATGAATTCAAAAAATTTGTTAATGGAGAAGATTCTTCAAGAGAAAAATATGATTCAATTAAAACAGGTGCGAATAATAGGTTTACAGAAGAAACAAAAACCCCATTAGAAAAACTTGAGGAAAGTTATCAATATATTATTCAAGAATTAGCGATAGAGCTTTTAGAAAAAATTCGTTCAAATTCATGGCAGTTTTTTGAATATCTCGTTATAGATTTAATGGTGAAAATGGGATATGGTGGTTCTAGAAATATGGTGGAAGAATCAATTAGCAGGACTAAAGACGAAGGAATTGATGGGATAATAAAGGAAGATAAATTGGGTCTAGATAAAATATATATTCAAGCAAAAAAATGGGAAAATACAGTTGGACGGCCAGAAATCCAAAAATTTGTTGGTGCACTCCAAGGTAAACGTGCCAAAAAAGGAGTTTTTATTACAACGAGTGATTTTTCAAAAGATGCTCATGATTATGCGAAAAATTTAGATGTATCAATAATACTAATTGATGGAGATAAATTATCTCAATATATGGTTGAAAATGAATTAGGTGTTTCTCTTAAACAAAATTTTAAAATCTATTCAATAGATAATGATTATTTTGAAAAATAAAGTCAGGGATACAGCGCATCGCATAAAATCGGTATGCGCTCAACCAACTAGAGGGGGAGTTTTTACGGTAATTAGCCCTGTTTGTGGACGTTGTGAGCCGTTGCCAGCGAGTGCTTGCTCTGTTTTGGGACTTTGCGGTGAAGCCCGGCGAGCGGTTGCCCTGTTTGAAGGCTTTGGGATCTACTGCCAGTGAAAAAGCCCCTGCGAGCAACCGCCATTTCACCATTCACTTTTTACTTGCCTCCCCGTGCCTTTTTTCATATCTTTAATAGTAGAACGCCGGGAAAAATCCTTTTCAGCTCCCTCGCCTGTTCCATCGCTCGGCCTTGAATACTTTGGTTTTGTTCCCGTTTACACTTCCTTAAAAATTTGCCGTCTTTAGGCAAACAGGAGCGTGTAAAAAGACAGGGGCAATAGGACTAATTTCTGCGCCAGAAAATTTCTTTATGGGGGGAGCCATGAAACGCAATCGAACTATAAATTCCGTTATAAGACCGGAATTGGGCATAGGATTAATGCTACTCACAATGACTATAGCAAGAAGACCCGGCATTGTATTAAACTCCGGTTTTTTCACCATTCTTTTTGCAATAATAATCACCGTGCCCCTGTACATAGCCTTACGCCGGGGCGTAGTGTTTGCGACCAAAAACATGAGAATGCCTTTCTGCAAAATCATACAAAGACCGCTACTGCTTTTGCCCGCAGAAATCAAAGAAATTTACAAAAACAAAGCAGCAGTACGCGCAAAAATGTACGAAGTGAGAGAGAACAGGAAACACTTCAGCCAATACCTCAGCGTCATAAATGGAAAGGAGAACGCCAAAATCAAGTCGAAGTACAAAGACATCGTCGCTTACTGCGAAACATACTACGATAAATATGCGGCGATATATCTGCGAAACGTATTTCAAATATTTGCAGCATCGCTAAAATACATAGACATCGGGCACTTTGACATCGTAAAATTCTCAGGGCTTATAGACTCGACACTTAAAGAAGAAATAGACAAACTTCAGTTTTCAAAAGAGATAAGCCACCCCGACCTTGATGCAGCAGTTGCCGAGATAAAGACAAACTCAAATGCCTTAAAAACATATTTGGTTACGCTACAGTCAAAAGAAAAAATGTCAAACATTTCGCCGATTATCGACGATGCGGAAGTATCGCGTATTTCCAGCTTTGCCGATACAAACCTTGTAATACAAGATGCCGACAGCCTAAGCCGGGAGTACGAAGTTTTTCTCGCCGAATCGGAATTGGCAAACTCCGGAGGGAACAGATGAAAAAGAAATTCACCATGCCGATTGTTTTATCGGAAGCACTTATATTTACGACGCTTTTCACCCTGGTATTATCCTTCATGGTTTTTACCACAACCCTGTCCAATGTCAGGGCGGAAGCGCGAGCCGCCGCCGAAGGCCGCTTTGCCCTTGCAAATTCCCACGGGAGACCTGAACGCTCAAGTGAGGCCCCGGAAAGACGCGCCAGCTTTTTGGCTTCATACGTGGCCACTTACAAAGGAGTCTTCTCTGGCGGCAGGCCGGCCGGCGGCGGAGACGGAACTTGGGATAACCCGATAATTTTTGTGTTGGAAACAGAAGCTGTCAGCCCGAGACTGCCCGGCACGCTTAGACGGGGCGGCGAGGAATTTTTTCTATTTATTCCGCCCACCGACGGCCGGCTGACGGTTGAAACCACTGGCAGCACCGACACCTTTATGCATTTTATCGATGGGGAAAACCGCGCGGAGCTTGCCAGTAACGATGACGGCGGCGCAGGCAGAAACGCCCGTATCACGCAGAACGTTCAGGCGGGTCGCCGTTACATAGCCAGGATACGGGGCTACAGCTCAAGCACCACCGGGAACTACACCCTACAGGCGGCCTTTGTGCCCATAATCACCGACACCCGCAGCAGCGATAGCGATGCGCCCATACCATACGAAATAGGCCAGAGCGGAACCGGCCCGGCCGTAAACCGTGTACTTGAAAGGAGCGGCAGACATTACTTCCTTATAACCCTGCCCGCCGACGGGCAGTTGACGGTGGAAACCACAGGCGGCACCGATACTTATCTGGAATTTTTCGACTGGGAAACCGGCGATTTGCTTGCCGAAAACGATGACGGCGGGCAGGGCAGAAACGCCCGTATTAGCCGCCAAGTAAGCGCGAGCCGTCAATACATTGCAATGATAAGGGGCTTTAGCAACACTACTACCGGCGAGTTTGCCTTCCGCGCCTTTCTGGAAAATTGAAGGAAGCGTTGATTAACGCGAGAAGACTGGGGTTTTGGAAAAACGAATTTGCCGGCCGGGACGCTTGGGCGAGCTTCTGGGAGAAAAACTCCTGGAGCAAGCCCCCGCGACGGCTCCCCCGCGCAAAATGCCGGCGAGAAACCGCCCTGTTTGAGGGTTACCCTTGATTACTCAGGATTATAAATCACGCCGTCGCCTTTTTTCTTGTTAAACCCCGTAAAAGCAACATCATTCCTACCCCTATGCCAGAAAAAACAGATGCCGCAACAAAAGCGGGATACATAAGACCAATATCGCCGTAGGCCGTGGCTATATTGGCAAAATGCCCCGCTATCTGCGTCGCCACAATAGCCCCGGCTCCAAAGCCCAAAAGAACAATACCATAATTTGCGGCCATATACTTCGAGCCGAAAAGGTCGGACGTTAAAGCGGGAAAATTGCTCAAAATGCCGCCGAAACAAAAACCAATCATCGCTATAAGCACATATATGGAGTAACCCTGTACAACATTAACCAATAGAGACAGACAGCCGGATACAACTAAAAGGATTGTTAAAGTTGGAATACGGCCAATTTTGTCCGATACATTCCCCCAAAACAGGCGGCCGATTGAATTAAACATAGCAATCGCGACAACCCCAACAGTTGCCGTTTCCTCCAAGCCCCTTAACACCGCAATAGGACGGGCAAAACCTATCATCATAAGCCCGCCAATTACCGACAGGACAAACGCAAAAGTCAATACATAAGCCTGCGGAGTTTTGAGCATTTCTTTAGGAGTAAAATGATGCGCTGCCACCGCGGCGGAATTTTTAGCAACCTTGTCTGCCAAATATCCATCAGGCGGATTCACCATGAAGATACTACCTATTGAACAGACAACCAAGAAAATGACAGAAAGCACCAAAAAAGTGCTTCTTTCACCAACACCAAAGCCGCCAAAAGCAAGAATCAGTTGTTCTATTAGAGGAGTGAATATAACACCGCCAAACCCAAGTGCCGCAACGATGATACCCGTTATAAGACCTTTTTTATGAGGATACCATTTTTGGGCGCAAGCAATAGTTGTAGTATAGGCAAAACCCATACCAAAACCGCCCATAACCCCGTAAGAAAGCCAGAGCATCCAGCCGTAGCCGGGCTGCGTCCATGCCGCTAAAAACGTGCCAACACTCAATATAATACCGCCGATAAAGATGATCCGGCGAGTGCTATATTTAACCGTTAACCTGCCCCCTAAGAGACTGCCCACCGCTAAAGCTGCCAAAAGTAAAGAAAACACAAGACCGGCGGCGGCATTGTCGCCATCAAAAATTGTTTCGGCTATGCCTGTTTGAAAAACACTCCAAATATAGGCAATGCCTAATGTAAGCTGTATGGCCACAGCTCCTAAAACGGCATAAAGCCCTTTTTTTGTTTGCAAAATATAAATCTCCTAAACAGGCATGAAATTAGTCCGATAAAAAGATTTTACCATAACGGTGGGCTGTTGTCAATAGGCCTTTTTTGGTTTTTTGAATTACCTTGGCTTGGCGGAAACACAAAACGATGAGTGCCCGCCCGGCAGACTGCCCCCGGCGGGCTTTTCCCCCGTTGGCCCCAAACCAAGGGCTTGTATACAAGGCAAAAGCCCCCAAGCGGCTGCCGGCGCGGTCTGATTTGCCGAAATGCGCGAAAAAAATTGAAAAAAAAGCAAAAACCGCTTGACATTTTTCCGGTTCTTTGCAATAATTAAAGTGTGGGTGGTAAAAAGTTGAAAGACCATGAGATTTTCTCGCTCTTGCAGGTTCCCTTGCTTAACTGGCAAAGTTTGCTAGGGCAAGGCTTGCCTTGCCAGAACTTGCCTCGGCAAGATTTGCCAAGGCAAAATTGGACGCAAGTCCTTATCCTGACAGTGGTTAGCCCCCCCC
>WRKI01000341.1 GCA_009778155.1 Spirochaetota bacterium | reverse complement strand
CGGTCGCTGTCGATGCCAAAAAAGCTGTCGAAATTGTAGCGGCCGCTAAAAAAGAAGGCAAACGGATAAAAGACGAATTCGAGGCGAAACTTGTAGGCGAAAATCTTGTCGGCTTTAAGGAGTTGAAAGAGATTATTCACGAAAGGGTTGGCCATAAAGACGGGCATATTGGAAAGCGGGTGGCTAGGTTAAAAGAGTTGTACAACGATTTGAAGGGCGATGCTTTTGAACAATCTCAAGGCAGGCTCGTTCTGCCGGAAATAGCGGATAAAAAGCCTTAAACGTACCGGTTCGCCATCCCAAAGGAACAGGCAGCTTCGTTCCTTTGGGATAGCTTGCCGGCAAAATGCCGCTAAAAATTAAGCCCCGTCAAGTAGTCCGTAAACTCCCGTTGCAGAGCCGCAGCATTGGCGCGGGCAGTTTCAATCTGCGAGCCAATACCTTCGATTTCAGCGTCCAAAGCAACCAATCGCTGTAAAAAAGTTTGCCCGTGCGCAGTCTCCGTGCCGGTAGCCTCAAGATTCAACCGAGTGCGATTAAGGTCTTCGGCTTCGCGCCAAAGTTCTATGTCGGTGTTTTCGCCCGCCTTGCCTTTTCTGCTGCCGGACATATCTTTTGGCTGGCAGCCGAAGGCTTTTAGCAGGTCGATTATTGGCGCGTTGTACGATGTTTCCACGTTGCCAAGCTCATAAGCTTGGCAGACTGCGGCGTAGTATTTTTTTATGTGTGTTTCCATTGGGTTCCTTTGTCATTATTGTACCGCAAAATCGCGCGGGTTGGAAGACCCCGGCGCAAGGTTAGGTGCATAAGATTATTATCCCTTTTTGTTTTTTAACGCCTTTTTGTCCTCGCTTTTTATCCGTCGCTCCACTTTTTTAACATCTTCTGCCGCAGGCAAATTTTCAGGGGCTATGCCTCTGTTCAATAACATTTGTCGGATGGCCTGATTGTTTTCTATATGTTCGCCTTCAATAGGGCGAACGCCTGTAAGGTCTTTTGCCTGAACATTTACAGATGTCATTTCCGCAGCAAGGTCTTTTGCTTTTATACTGATGGTTGGCAAAAAATCAGCAAGAGGTCTATTTGCCGGTATGCCAAATTTGCGTTTTAAATTAACGGTATTCGTTCTAAAAAGGGCTTGATCCCCTTTTGAACGAATTATGCCAAAATCCTTGTCATTTATTCCCCGTTCATATAAAACGCCAGATAGTATTTTTTCAGTTTCGGCTAATTTTGTTCTTGCTTTTACCCGCTCATGATCGAGTATCCTTTGTTCTATGATTTCGGCGCGCCGTGTTTGCACTGCAAAGTAATTTTGGGCAAAAGCTATTTGTTCTTTTCTGCTGTCTCCGTTTTGCGCTATCAGATAGCAGGCATAACGTGTCAATAAGATGTCCTCAATTTCATGCTGGGCACCTTTACCTGCTTCGATCACCTTGCTGACCTCAGCAAAGTGATCACCAGTTTTTACTCCTGCATTTGTGCATGATTCTTTCGCTTTGTCAATAATATTGACAAAATTGCGCCATTGGGTATAGTCCAGCAATTTTTGAAGCTCCCTGGCACTCCATCCCGTCATGTTCAAAGGAAGCCGCCTCAAATTGCCTAAATAGTTCTTTAACTTCATTCGATTTCATTTTTTTCCCCTGCAATGATTGTACCGCAAAATCGCGCGGGTTGGAAGGCCCTAGCGACGTTCATGGCGAGGTTGTTGGTTTTTTGTCGCGAACCGCACGAAGATTAAGGCAGCTTTTTTTGGGAGAGACCTAATTTCTTCGCGTTCAACTTGCTGACGGCGGGTTTGCCGGTGCTTTTTTCGATCTGTTCGCGGGCTGTTTTTGCCGCCAGCGCGCCTTCTTGGGCAACCGCCGCGCTTTCTGTAAATCCGCTCGGCTGCCGCGCGATGGATATTCCCGTTGAGGCAACTTCAGCCAGCATATTGGACTTGTTCGAGAACCCGATTGGTTCTCGAACAAACCCTAAAAAAGTGCTTTTTTAAGCTGAAGTTGTTCGGAAACTGAAGTTTCCGAACAACTCTATTTAGGGAAACACTGATCCGCTAAAGCCGAAGACTGGAGGAAGGCCTTGACTTGCGTTTGTACAAAAAAGGAGAAAGCGTAAACTTTATCGAAGGCGGCGCGGAATCCGGGAGCAGTCACACGGGGCGGCTTGCCGGCATTGGACCGGGCGGGGAGCTTTTAATAGAAGGAAATACCGAGATAAGCTCTTTTATCACCGGCGAACTAAAAGCCGCCTATAGCTAAGGCGTGCACTCCCTCTGACATTCGGCATAGACATCACCATATCCGCCAATTCTTTCGATTTTAGGCAACCTCCAAAAACCCAGATGGGGTTTTGGAGATTGCCTTTATAGCCTCTTGACAAAAAATTAGTCCGTATGTACAATAATCATAAAACACGACCGTCTTAAAACGGACTATTTAGGAGAAACAGATGGAAACGGACATCAGCAAGAAGGCCACAGGGGCGTATCTTTTGAAATTTTCGCTACCGACAATTATATCCATGCTATTAATGAGCTTGTTCGGCATAGTAGACGGGCTTTTTGTAGCAAGGATTATCGACCCCATAGCACTGGCGGCAGTGGGAATCGTCTTCCCGTTCATTTCGTTCGCAATGGCAATCGGCCTTATGTTAGGCACTGGCGGCAACGCCATAGTCGCAAAGAAAATCGGCGAGGGCCTAACAAGGGAAGCCAGGGAAAACTTTAGCTTAATCGCCTTGACAGGTTTGGCAATATCCATTTTTCTGGCTGTAGCGGGCCTTATATTTCCGGCGACTATCACGAGTATTTTAGGGGTGGATGCCTCTGTTTACGACATGGTGTTTGAATACTTGCAGCCGCTTTTGTATTTCATGCCAACAATAATACTGGGAGTTGTGTTTCAGCAGTTTTTAATTACCGAGGGCAAGGCGCACATAGGCACAATAGCAACAATAATAGGAGGCTTGCTGAATATAGGGCTAAATTATTTGCTGATATATGTATTGCAGATGGGGCTTAGGGGCGCGGCACTGGCGACAAGCATTGGCTATACTGTGTCTCTGCTTGTCGGGGTGTACCATTTCGCATACAATAGAAAGGGCTATTTGCATTTTGTAAAACCCAAATTTGATTTTGGCCTGCTTGCAAAGGCTTCGGTAAACGGGCTTTCCGAAATGGTTACAATGCTTGCCACAAGCATTGCAGCAATAGTTATGAACAATGTGCTGATGCGTATACAAGGCCCGGAAGCGGTAGCCGCCGCGGGCATTATGTTTGCAGGGGTTGGAATTTTGACAGCAATATTTATGGGATATTCTGCTGGCATTGCGCCAATTATAAGCTATAACTACGGCAAAAATGATACGGACAATTTAAGGCGGGTATATTCCGGCAGCTTGCGCCTGTTGGGGTTTATCTCTGTTTTAAGCATTGCCTTGGGCTGGCTGCTTACCGGCCCCATAATAAGGATTTATGACGTGCCTGTCGGAACTCCTATCTACGAAATGGCTTTTACCGGCTTTAGGATTTTTATCGCAGGCTTTGTGTTTATGGCTTACAATATATTCGCATCAATGATGTTTACCGCGCTAAACAATGGAAAGTTATCTGGAATGCTTTCATTTTTTAGGGCGTTGGTTTTTGTTGTTGTCTCAATCTTGGTGCTTTCGGAAATTTTTGGCGTGAATGGCGCTTGGATAGCGCTTCCTTTTTCCGAAGTGTTGGCTTTTGCGATGACTGTTTATTTTTTGAAAGCGAAGAGGAGTGTCTATAAGTATGCGTGAAAAGAGGTTTGTCATGGATAAAGATTTATACAAGAGCGTGTCCGGTAAATTTAAGGAGTCTTGGCACAAAATTGACAGTCTTTACAATCTTTATGCAAAGTCGGTGGGTTTGAACCTTACAGCTATTCATGTTCTGGAGTTTTTATACGATTCTGCGGCTGTGTACACCCAGAAAGATATTTGCGAAATCTTTGGGCTGCCCAAGCAAAGTGTCAACTCCATAATAAAATCATTGTGGGAGCAATCTTATGTGGAGTTAAAGGAGGCCAAGGACAGGCGAAACAAGGAAATAATTCTAACGGCCAGCGGCATCGAATATGCAAAAAAGGTTTTGAAACCGATGCAGGCAATCGACCGCAAAGCTTGGGGCAGTTTAACACCGAGTGAAATATCGGTATTCTTGGAAACAATGAAAAAATACGAAAAGGCTCTGGGGGGCATCCTAAAGGAATCGCTTAACATAGAGCCGTAAAAACTAGCGAGTAACGCCAGAGCGCAATGCAATCTGCTTTGCGCTCTGGCTTACCGCTAAAAATTAAGCCCCGTCAAATAATCCGTAAACTCCCGTTGCAGAGCCGCCGCGTTGGCGCGGGCAGTTTCAATCTGCGAGCCAATACCTTCGATTTCAGCGTCCAAAGCAACGAGCCGCTGTAAAAAAGTTTGCCCGTGCGCAGTCTCCGTGCCGGTAGCCTCAAGATTCAACCGAGTGCGATTAAGGTCTTCGATCAAACTGTTGCGGCTTACTTCCAAGTTCCTAACATCAGCGTTAGCCGCATCGGCGGCATTCCTAAGCTCCATAGCCCTTTGCAAAGCCGCACGCACATCCTCTGGAATCTCATTGTTTACCGTAAAACTAAAAAAAGCTTGAGGATTCAGCGCAAGCAAACTGATGTTTTGCGCAACAGGCACTTGCTCGCTAACAGTCATCGAAAATGCGCCAGAGCCGGGAAGCGTAACATTAAAACGATACAATGAAGCAGTTGACTCGTCCGCCTGCGGGGAAACCAAATTCGCACCGCCGGTTATCGGATGTTCTACCACAAGCTCCTTTGAAACACCACTCGTATTGTTAAACGTATAAGTCCTGTTATAAGTCCTGCTACGATTGATCGTCATAACACCGCCGGACAAATTAACCGAACTAACCTCAAGAACCTGCGCGTTTGTGATCGCACCAGTAACAGAAAGGTCTTCGCCAAAAGAGATAAACCGGCTTTCGTTTTCGTTCCAGAACTCGATCAAAGCACTGCCGGCATACACACCGCCGTCAAAAACCGTGATAGGCCCTGCGGGAAGCCCCATCTCGCTTAAATTAGTAACCTCCGCGCCAAGCCGTGGGTGAAAACTCACCCCCGCCGGAATTGCGCCGGAAAAAATCAACACCCGGCGAGCCTCGATTTCCGCTTCAACTAACGGCAGCATCGCGCTCATTCCGCGATCCAGACTGACAAGCCTGCGAATCGTAAACTCGAACTGATCGCCAGCCGCGCCGGCCTGCGCCGTTTCCACAACCCCGCTCGCAAGGTTGGCACCGGCAGGAGGCACAGGGGCAGCGGCCATTGGCCAAGCCGCCTCTTCCATTTCCATATCCATCGCAATTCCAGCCCTTGCGGGAGCCGTAGCCTGCGGCGAAACAAGTTGCGGTGCGGTTGCCCAGCCGGTGTCATGCGCTTCCGGCGCGGCAACCCCGGCAATCGCCAAAGGAACAGTCGGCCGCCAAACGTAAAACGGCGGGTACAACTCTTGAATAAAAGAAGCAGGCCGGCCAGCAACCAACGAAAGCTCGACATAGTTCCAATCCGCATCGCTATCGTTATCGACAATCGCCCAGCCTTGAAGCATCGGCCGGGTCGCGCCTAAATCCAAACGATAGGAAACCTTCCATACAGGAGCGGGAACAACATAACTTACAGTTACATCCCTTGTTCCCGCGCCCGGCAAACTTACTAAAAGACTGCGAATGTTCGGGTTCCGCGCTTCGGCAATAATGTCCAAAGCGCGTGTTATGTCATTGTTTACGACAGGGTTTGTAAAATTGATTGCACTTACCTCCCGCAAATCAAAAGGCCGAATACCGCCGGCCGTGTTAAGCAAAAGCCAAGGCCTTGTTTCATGCGCGTTAGGTGCAAACACAGTGCGGTGTTCAACCCCAATAACCCTGCCGATTATTGTCGCAGGCATCGGAGCAGTAGCTACCGCCGAAGCCGGCATAACAGGCGTAATTTCCACCTCTTCGCCCCTAAGCCTGTCCAACATGGTTGCCATGTCCGGATTATCGGAAAGATCGAGCGTTAGGTTACGCAATGTCATAAGCAATGTTTGCGCGGACTGATACACAACCGAAGGTTGCGTCGAAGCTGGATCGTTGATTATCATCGTTTTTAGAACATCGTTTAACGCGGAAATTCTAAAGGGGAGCGCAAGCTGGGCATCGCCGGTAAGGCTCCCCGAATGTTCATGATAAGCCAATCCAGATGAAAGAATTACTACCCGACGTAAAGAAAGCGAATTCTCCCCACCGGGGGGGGCTTCCCCGTCTTGCGCCGGAATGCCGCTTGCGGCCATGCACGATAAAATCATTCCAAAAACCATAGCTTTCCACCTCATTTTATTTCCCTTGCTCTAGTTTGAGCGTTTTTGTCGTATCGTCGCACACAGACGGCGGGCCAAAATACTGAATCGCGCCCGGGTAAAGGAAACAGGTTTCAACCGCCCATTTTTCCCGCGCAGCCGCAAAAGCCTTGAAAGGTTTGCCTTCAATGTCTACAAGCGCTTTTCGTATAACAGGTTTTTCCTTGCCGTGCCTGTGTTCGATGTTCATCATCATTGTTAGGGGAACACCGCCGGCCTTCCATTTGTTTGCCGGCTCGCTAAGATTTCTCACGCTGGAAAGATAGCCAGTAAGCCCAAGCGATATAAGCGCAAATGCGCCAAAGCCAAGGCTGTAACAATAATCGGAGTCAAAGTTTGTGGGAAAAGCGCAACGGCCTTCGTAGCCAAAAAAGTGAGTGAGCGAGCTATACTTGCCCTTGTAGGCGTTTTTCTTTTTTAGCTCCGCCAGCTTTTTCGCAACCATTCCTTCCAAAAGTTTTTCGGTGTCGATACGCGAAACCTGAACATTTCCATGCGGGTCTCTGTCCATTAAAAACTGCTGTGCAATTTCCGCCGGCAGTGATTGTAAAATGTTATACGATGCCGCGTCAATGTGGCTCTTTAGCCAAGCAAGCTGATCCGCAAAACCAGAAATCGCTGCAAACTGCGCCTCGTTAGCCGCAATCGCATCGTTAAGCTCGCTAATCAGTTTTTTCATTTCCGGGATAAACTCCACAAGCCCTTCTGGGATCAACACAACGCCAAAGTCATGGCCGCGTTCGGCACGCTTTACAACGGAATCGCAAATTTGCCCAACGATTTGCTCAACCGACAAATGCTTCGCTTCGACCTCTTCGGAAACAAAACAAATGTTTGGCTGTGTTTGCAAGGCACACTCCAAAGCGATATGGCTGGCAGAGCGTCCCATAAGTTTTACAAAGTGCCAATACTTTTTCGCGCTGTTTGTATCCCGGCACAAATTGCCAATAAGCTCGCTGTATGTTTTACACGCAGTGTCAAAACCAAAAGACGTTTCGATGTATTCGTTTTTCAGATCGCCGTCTATTGTTTTAGGGCAGCCGATAACCTGTATGTCGGAACCTTTGTCAAGGAAATATTCGGCTAACAATGCGGCGTTGGTGTTGGAATCGTCCCCGCCAATAACGACCACGGCATTAAGCCCCAGTTTTTTTGCCGTTTCCAAAGATGCGGCAAACTGTTCATCTGTTTCGATCTTGTCGCGCCCCGAACCGATTATGTCAAACCCGCCCGTGTTGCGATACTCGTCGATAATGGCATCCTTAAGCGGGATTGTATCGTTTTCTATCAATCCTTTAGGGCCGCCTTTTAGCCCGTAAAGCTGAGAATTTGCATTGCCCTTTTTAAGCCCGTCAAACAAGCCGGCAATAACATTGTGCCCCCCCGGAGCCTGCCCGCCCGACAAAATAACGCCGACTTTTAGCTCCCTGCTTGCCGCCTCGTTTTTTCCCTTAACAAAGGCCGCAATCGGTTTGCCGTAGCTGTGCTTAAAAATTTTGCGTAACTCGTCTTGATTCGCCACAGATTCCGTCGGCTGCCCAAGCTCTACCGCAATTTCGCTAACAGAGTGCAACAAACTTTCCGGCAGTTTCGGTTTATACGCATAACGCTCTTTCTGCAAAACAGAAATTTCCATAGTTCCCCCTTAGTTATTAACCCGCTCAACATATTCGTTGGTTTCGGTGTTTACCAGTATCTTTTCGCCCTGCTTAATGAAAAGCGGCACACGAACAACAAGCCCGGTTTCAGTCGTGATCGGCTTGGTCGCTCCGGATACCGTATCACCTTTAACATAGTTCTCGCTTTCTGCAACAATAAAAACCACCTTGTATGGTATTTTTATGTCAATTACACGATCTTCCCACACTGTCAAATCGTAAGCCAAGCCGTCTTTCAAATAAAACTTTTTATCTTCATGGTCGGCAATGGGAACCTCGTATTGTTCAAAGGACTCGTTGTCCATAAAATGATAGTTTTCCAAATCGGAATACTGGTACTGGCAAGTATGCAAGCTAACCTGCGCGTCCTCGACCTCTTGTTGTGTCGGAATAGTCAGCGTCAACACCGCCCCGTCTTTTATGCTTTTCATTTTTATCCGCGCAACAGCAGTCCCCTTACCGGGGGTGTGAAATTCCCTATCGACAACAATGTACGGCTGCCCCTTCTGCAACAAGCACGTCCCCTTTACAATATCTCCGCCTCGAATCATTAAAGACCTCTCTAAATTTTGATACGGGTTCTGCAAAACCGAAAGAAAGCGCACTTTGCCAGCCTTCTGCAAGATTTTGTTTTCCCTAGCCGTATTATAACCTATTTTTGCCAGTTTGGGAAGAGGCTTTTTAGGAAGTTTTTCCTACGGAGAGTTAAATTTCTCGCCTCATAGCGAATTTATTCAAGGTGAGGAAGACTTCTCGGCGGTTGGCAGTGCCAATCTTTTTTAGGTTCTAGTGGAAAATTTTGTTCCAGTTGTGAAGACAGCACTCCCAAGTTTAATGAGTCCTGGCTCCCGTAAATCCCGGCCAGAGTCTCAGCAATCACAGCTAACAATTTCTACAGAAGAAGCCGCAATTGTTAAAACGATGCGGTTTTCCCAAGGTTCGTAAAACCGAAACAGCTTTGCCGGCACATCTTTATCGTAACATTCCAAGGCATCATCCAGCGTTTTTGAAACGCCTTTTTGCAAGGCTTCGACTTCTACATGGCTTGTTTCTTTGCCACAACTGGCACTATCTTGCAAATAATAGCTGTCATTGAAAATAAAATTAAACCGCTTGCCGTCCCAGCTTGAAAACGCAACTTTTGTACAATCCGGTTCGATTGTAATGCTTTGAATGTGTCCATCCGCAAAATCAAATGTTTCTATTTTATGCATAGTTCACCAAGTAATCACCCTAACGCCTTCGTCAAAGTCCGGAATCATTTCGTTTTGCAAAACTTCCCCGTCGTATATATCGATTAAATGTTGCGTTGCATCTATCCCGGCAGACGGCCATGCCGATTCTTCAACGGTCATCACATAGTTTGTACCGTCTGGGGCCAAATCCAATAGCGCAACTTCCATGTTGACTATAGCGTCTATCCAAGAGTCGAAATTCCATTTATGCGGCCGGCTTCTTTCCTTCGCGCTTTTTTCTTCAAGCGTCAGTTTGTTGTAGCCCTTGTAAAATTCGGCCGCCTCTGCCTTTGTCGGGTTCCAAAATTTCGCGTTATACCGCGTGTCCAATATTTCGATTATTTTAAGCGTGTCTTCGGTTACCTTAAGCTCAAACTCCGCTTGCCATTCGTTAGATTTTTCACGTCCATAATTCGCATAATAAATCTCTTTCCACCCTTTCAATATGCCAAAGATTGCCTCCATGTCCTGAAAATCTTTTTCGCTTATTTTTGTGAATACTATCTTTTGCATGGTTTACCTCCATAGATTGTCAACATCAGATTCAGCGGCTTTGTGCTTTTTTCTTTTTATCTCTTGCAAGCCTGCCCAAACTGCAAGGCCGCCAAAAACAAACATAATGGCGACAGATATTATTGTACCTCTTATGCCAATGAACCCGCTTTGTATTATAAAGTTCGGATTGCGCGTGGCGTAAATTATAGTTATTTCATCGCCAATGCTAAAGGATGCGCGCCTTGCCCGTTCTGGCATTCCTAAAAGCCAAAGACTGCTTTGTATGTGAATATCGCCGGCAACATATTGGACATTTACAACGGTACGCGCCCCGCCACGGTGTGTCCTCTGCTGGCCAAACGAATGCACAGTCCCTGTGGTTTCTATGCCTCCGAAAAAAAGCGATGTAAACCACACTGCCGCGCCAAGGCCAAACGCAATGAACGCTAGGCCAACAACAACCAAAGGTTTGCCATTTTCTTTTTTTGTTTGCTCTTTATTCATGTTGCGCCTCCTGCGTTTTTTGTTTCGATAATCTGAATATATCGCTCCAGTTCCTGCACTTCATAGTTCGCTATCAGTTCGCTCAATGCGTCTGGCGAACATTCGTTGTTGAAGTAGAAATCAAAACAATCGTAATATTTTTGTCGGTCTGTAAATTTTATGTTTACCGGCAAAAGTCCCGCCTTTATCAATTCAAGGTTTATTATCAAACGGCCTGTGCGTCCGTTACCATCAATAAAAGGATGTATTCCTTCAAACCTTAAATGCAATTCCGCTATTGCCCCGACGATGTGCTTGGAATGTTTCATGGCCTGATAGTCGGCTATTAGTGCCTCCATTTGCGGTTCTACAAGGTAGGCCTGCGGGGGCGTGTGTGTTGCGCCTAACACCGTTACGCCAATGTTTCGATATATCCCTTTGTTTTCCGCATCGTTCATTAAAATTAGCGTGTGCAACTCCTTTATCCTGCGCTCCGTTAGCGGATCGCTAGGGTTCGCTATGGTCAGCATATACTTAAAAGCATCTCGGTGGCCGATTGCCTCCAAGTGCATACGGAGCGGCTTTTCTGCAATGGTTATATCCTCTTTCAAAATTAAAACCGTTTCCCGGAGCGTTAGGGTGTTTCCCTCTATGGCGTTTGTGTCATAAGTGTTTTGTATCATAAATTCTTCACGAAGCCGGTTTAATTCACCGGGGTTTAACGGACGCAAGCCTGCCAGTTTTTCTTTGAGCAAATCTAGCTTGTTAAAAATGTCAAAAAGCGATTTTTCCATTTTGCGCCTTCCACGTTTTTTGTTTCATGAGATTTGCCTGTTAATAAGAACTGTCCAAAACTTTTTTTAAGTCTTGATCTGTCCCTATAGTCAATTTTGTCAAAAAATCATAAAATGATTCTGCAAGCAAGGGAAGTTCTTCATACTCTGCATTGTCTGGTGTTTCAAAAAAATCCCACAAACATATATGCCCAAAATTTTCGCGACTTAAAATTATACCAATCGTAATGTTAGAATAATCGCCCCCAATAGGCAAAAAGTTTTCTGGCAGATTATCCCTGTATTCTTCCATGATACAGAGTGAATCTACATCGCTACAGTCAAAGCCCACCATAGGTGCAAAGTCCAAATCTGGCTTAAGGCCAGCTCCATAAAAACAATACAACACCTTCAAAACCGATAAACTTGAATTTTTTGCAGGGGGCATTTTAACAACTTTTTCATTAGGCAGTGCGTAACCGTATTCTAACAAAAAAGTTTTGTAGTCTTCGGGAAGCTCCGTTTGAAATATTTTTTCAATTTTTTTCACGCCTTTTTTTGATGACGGGAGATATTCAAAAAAACCACCGAAAGTTCTTATTACCTGTTTTAGCTCGCTTTTCATTTTTACCCTCTCATTTTTTTGTTCGGCTTATTAGCCTTGCGCTCGATCTTTTTTAATTCTTGCCGGCCTACCCAAATCATAACAAGGCCAAAAACAAAGTTGACGCTAACAAAGATGATCACGCTTCTTATGCCGATAAAGCCGCTTTGTATTATAAGGCTGGGGTTGCCGGCAGAATATTTTACGGTTATTTCGCCGCCGACATTGAAAGCTCTTCTTGTCCGCTCTAAGCGCATTTCTAGCCAAAGTCGATTAGTTTGAAACACACCGTCGCCAAAATACAGGACATATACATCGGTGCGTATACGATTCCCTCCTGGGCGGCCGGTATATACTCTTCGCTGTTCAAGCGATTGCACAATCCCTGTGGTTTCTGTGCCGTTCAAAAAGATTGGCACAAAACGTATCGCGTAACTGATTGCAACTAAAATAAGCACTATGCCGAGTAACACCATGAGCGATCCGCCAAGTCTTTTTTTTATCTCGGTTTTCATTTTCAACTTCTTCCGCCGAACAGCCTCTTAAAAAAACTCGGTTTTGCGGCCTCTTCCGGCGCCTCTCCTAATTTCAAACCTGCCAAAAATTCATAGAACGAATTTGCAAGCAAGTGAAGATCGCTGTACTTTGCTTGTGCCGGCATTTTTTCAACCTCCCACAGGCATATATGCCCAAAGGTTTCTTGGGCTAAACTCATGCAGATTATATTTTCGTGGTCATCATCATCAAGATCGTCGCCAATGGGGATACACCATTCGGGCATTGTGTCTTTGTGTTCTTTTATTACATTGGTTAAATCCGAATCCTCATAGCCCCCCTCTGCCGCCAAGACTGGTTCTATGTCTATTCCAAAAAAACAGCCCAATGCCGAGCCTGCAAAAGCCCCCGAACTTTTTATTGGCGTAAATTCAACGTTCTCGCTATTTGGCAATGCGTAGCCGTATTCCAGCAAAAATGTCCTGTAATCTTGCGGCAACGCTGTCTGGAACAGGCGTTCAATTTTTTTCACGCTTTCTTCTTTAGCTGGGATAGTGTCCATAAATCCGCCAAAATTTTTCACTGCTTTTTTCAACTCGTTTTTCATTTTGATCCTCCTGTGATTTTTTAACTCTTCTTATCGAGGAGTTTTTAAGAAAACTCGTTTTCATTTTCTGGGTCTAGCCACACTGCGTTTGACTTGTCTGTCTATCCCCCGGAATATTAACCAGTCAAAAAATTTATAAAATGGATTGGGCATCCAGCCGCTAAAAATTAAAATAAAACCGGCGGATATAAATATATTGAGAACAGTTCTTCTTATATCCCTGCCAAGGCGATCGCTTACGACTATAAAATTCGGATTGCTGGGATGATATATTACAGCTATTTCGTCGCCGATATTGAAAGCTCTTTGTGCCTGCCTTAGAGTTAGCGTTAGCCGAACTCTTTGCGTACGAATACCGTCAGCTTCATATTGGACATATATCCTGCTCCTCATCATACGGTCAACCGCCCTCCCCGTATTCCCCATTCCAATATATTGCACTGTCCCCATTGTTTCTATGCCTTCATCAAAGAGCCGTACAAGCCGTGGAAGTTCATGAACAATAAGAATTAACATAAGTATACCAAAAAATGCCAACAACACAACTTCGCGCCATTCTTTGCTTTTTCCCACAGTTTCCAAATTTGAGCTTGCCCCTGTCGCATCTTGAAGTTTTTTCGTTGTTTTTAACCCTGTCAAAAATTCATGAAATGAATTTGCAAGCAAGTGAAGGTTTTTCTGCTTTGCTTGCGCCGGCATTTCTTCAATTTCCCACAGGTATATACGACCAAAAGTTTCTCGGGCTAAACTCATGCAAATTATATTTCCGTGGGCATCGCCAATAGGTATACACCATTTGGCTATTGCGTTTTTGTATTTTTTTATAACATGGATTGAATCCACAGCTTCATAGGCCGCCGTCTCCCCTTTTGCTGATTTTATGTCAATCCCAAAAAAACAGCTCAATATCGACCCTGTAAAAGCCCCCGAACTTTTTATTGGCGTAAATTCAACATCGTCATAATTTGGCAATGCGTAGCCGTATTCCAGCAAAAATGTCCTGTAATCCTGCGGCAGTGTCGTCTGGAACTGGCTTTCAATCTTTTTCACGCGTTCTTCTTTGGCCGGGATGGTTTCCATAAAACCGCCAAAATTTTCCACCGCCTTTTTTAACTTGTTTTTCACCTTCAAAAACCCCTGGGAATTACTGTTGGGAAACTGTCTTGTTTCCATAATTTATTATGGGGTCTTATTTTGATTTTGTCAAGCCTTCCGGCAGCCTTTAGGCAGCCTTTAGGCAGTCTTCCGGCAACCTTTTGCCCCAAGCTCAAAGCCCCCCGACAGCAAAATCAACAATTGCTACGCCTAGAAAAAGCAGGCTCCACATTATTAGGAAGATTGAGTAGAAGATTTTTGTAAAGGCCAATAATTTCCATTTTGCGCTTGCTTTTTTAGCCAATACGAGTACAAGTAACGGTGCAATGATAAACAATGAAATAACCCAATAATGGTACCAGTCTAAAATATAGAAATCGAACCGGCTAAAAGCCATCTCAGCGGTGATAGTTGTTATCCACCACCAAAAACCTAATCGCATGATGTCCCCCATGCCCCCCGGTGTCGGTGTAACGTGTGCCGCAAAGAACAATGCAAAGTTAATTATTGCAAAGCCCCGTAAAGCTATTTTGCTTATCTTTTGGGCGAAGTGCCGCGTTTTTTCGTCGCTTATTCTGCGGGTTAGCGGAATTTGCGAAGTTGCAACCGCCAAAATTATTGGGACAAACAACACAATGTAAAATGGAGAAAGCAGCACAAAGAAAAACATATTCATTTTAGCCCCTGTATATAATTTGATGCGCTACCGTCCCAGAAACATTTTTGGCATCGGCCGTTCTTAAATTCATGAGTGCAATTTTCGTAACCGTACAAAATGTGGGAACATTCCGGGCAAAGGCTTTCCATTTTTGAAGCGTCTTGGTAGTAATTGCTTCCGCATTCATCGCAAACGATTATTGTTTTTTCGCTAGTATTTTTTTCCATAGTATTATATCGGCACTTCTGCCGCGCACCCTTTAGCGCCGGCATAAAACCCGCCACTTTGTGCAAGCGAAATGGCACGGCAACCGTAACAGCCTTGCAAATAGTCGCAGGTTGCACATGGCTGTTCTATACGGCTTTGCAAATTTCGGAACATTTCCAGATTTTTGGATTCATGCCATACGGTGCGCAGTGTGTGTAAATCTTGCGGTTGTTCGCGCATGGGGACATGGCTGCATGGCCGGTAAAATCCGCTTGAATCCACGGCTATAAACCGCCGCCCCGCGCCGCAGCCGGACATAAAACTTGTTCTGCCGTTTATTATACAGCGCAAGTTAGAAAATGCCGAATCCAGTTTTAGGTTTAGCTTGCCGTTTTTTCTTTCCCGGACATATTTCGCAAGCTGTAAAAATTGCCTGGCGGATAGCTCGTTTTGCGCGTAATCTTCTTTGGGGGAAGGCTTGTAACGTAAAATATTTACGTTATGCGCTTGGTAATTTTTCGCAAGGCGCATAAATTGGGGGAAGTCGTCTATGTTATCTGCCCGTGCAATCCAATTTATGCCGTATGAAATGCCTGTTTCCCGGAAAACGTTTAGAGGTTCTATGTCGCTATCAATGCGCTGTCTAAGTGCGTCGTAATTAAAGCCCCGCAAAATTTCCAGCGCGTTTATTCCGTGTTCAAAACCGTTCCGCGACTTGGAATGAACCACCTTGTTTGATCCGTTAAGCGATATTTGTATGTGATTAAGCCCGGCGGTTTTTAGCTCGGCGAGTTTTGCCCCTGTTAGGGTTACTCCGCTTGTTGTAACGGAGGAGGCCATTCCCAAACGGCGAATTTCCTGTATTACGGCTGTTAAGTGCGGATATATCAATGGTTCGCCGCCACCCAGTGCAATTTGAAAAACTTGCATTTCTTGCGCTTGTCGTAGCAAGTCCGACAAAAAATCTAACGGTAAACTTTCCTGTGTTGCCGGCTTGTAACAGGTGGGGCAATTTAGCGGGCATTGCCCCGTTAGTTCAATGTGAAGGCTTTCCGGCGCGTAAAACGAATTTGCCGGCGACTTTTTCGATCTGCAACTAATCGCGGCATCTTTTATCGCTTGTTTGCAATCGTCTGTTATTAAACCCAATGTTTTTAGCCGGTCGATAAAACCGTTGTTTTCGTTTTTTTCGCCATGCGCCCATCGTTCAAGCACCGCCAGTTCTTCGCCAGAGATGTATGCCGTGCGAGCGGCTTCCATGTTCCATATAAGCAGGGCGTTTTCCTCGGCGCGTATGTTATTCATGGCGGCTTTCGTAAATTTGCGTTTTGATAAAGTCGATCATGCCGCTGTCTGCTAACTCAAGCAGAGTTAATAGGTATTTTTTCATTGGGTATCTAACCCTAAATTCGCACACTTGCCGGTCGCCCTCCGTTGTAAATGCCATGTATGCGGTATAGATTGATTCTTTGTCCCAATCTTCTATTTCGGGCAGAGCCGCTTTTAACAGGCGATGCGCTTCGGGGTTTTTCGCGTACATTTCTGGCTGTGGCAGCATTATGTTTACGGCAGTTTCAAGGACTTGCTCAAAAGGATCGGCAACATGGGAAAGTGCCATTTCTACCAAGTCATAATACTCGCCAAAGGGTGTTATGTCTTTTTCTTTCTTGGGATAATTTCCCCAACCCCTGTCGTATTCCCTGTTCGCAAGGTAAAAGCCTGCCACTGAATATTCGTACTTTTTTTTATATCCCTTGTAATAATACCAACGATACGCACGGACTATGCCGTATTCCGTATAGTATTTCAGCGTATGTTTTATGTTGTATTTTACTGGGAATTGCACTTTTTCATGCGAATACAAGGAAGCGGCGTAAGTGCAGCCATCCGTCCAACCGCCGCCGCAATCCAATCCGCCCCAAATTGCAACGGAGGGGAAGTGTGCTCGCATATATTCTACTATATACATTGCGTATTCGTAATAAAACCCAGGCCCCACATCTAAGCTGAATAAATCATCGCCTTCTTTTGCGGTTTGCATTACTTCCATGTTGCATTCGTATTCGCCGGGGCCGTCGCTGTCTTCGGAGGCTTCGTCGTCCCAGCTCCAATCTTTGCCTATTTTGTAAAGATTCAAGCTGAGTGCCATGCCGCCCCGCCCCCCTATGTGGTTTTGTATGATCGGCGTGGTGCAGGGGTTTTCCACTTTGCCGTAAGCCGCTTCGTGCGGCTCCCGGCGTTTGCTTATGGCGTAAATTTCGGCGCGTAAAACCGCCGGCAGTTGCTCCGGGTGCAGACAAAGCATTTCGATGCCCATGCCGCGATACTCGCCAGAAAGCAGGACTTCGAGAAATTTGGTTTTGCCTGCTTGTTTTTGTTTATTGATTTTCGTAAAGCTGTATTTAGGCTTTGGCTTTTTGGCAAATATCGGTATTTGCAAAAAACGCTCGACAAATTCCACCGCCTGAACGTTTTCCGGCAATACAATGTCAAAAGCGGTGCTCGATCCGTCTATTTCGTATCCGTCCCAATATAAAAACATGGTTTCCCCCTTTATGTTATTTCGCGCTATTTGCCAACTTTTTAACTCGCTTGAATATATTGAAAATTGCGGGCTTATCTGAACGCTTGCCGAGTGATTTTTTGCGTTGCTTTGAAAATATATTTCAAAGGTTATGTCGCTATCCAAAGCTGTTTTTTTTAGCAACTGCCCTTTTTGCAAGGATTTAAAACCGTGCTGGACAAATTCCTTGGATATTTCGGCACATCCTTTTAGAAAAACTTCTCTTGGTTTCATCGTTTCGCTCCTTTTCCCGAACAAGTCCTAGCTTTCGCAGATTTTTACGATCTCGCCTCTTATTTTGTCCGTTGTTTCTTTATCCAATACGGTATCGAATGATATTTTGTCTTTGTATTCTAACACAAAGGTTATATCCTTGGCAATGCCGTTGATTACCGGCACTTGGGTTGTTGTAAAGGGGTTTAATATTCCGCCCTCCGACATGATTTGTTCTATCAGTTCGCCAAGATCGCCGCATTGGGCTACTCTGCATTCGGGCAAATGGCCGATATAATCGAATAGCAAATAGTTCCCTTTTACGGTTTGCTCGCCCAACAATCCCGGCCGGCCTTCAACCGGCACTCCAGACGGCTCATGAATCACCAGCGATGTGTTGTGGTGTTCGTTTGTGCCGTCAAATTTTGTCCATTCCCACAAATATCCGACATCGATGTACGGGTCTGTTTTTTCGCAAAGTTTTGCTATTTGTTCGAAAACTTGCCGCAAGTTATGCTCTTCTAAATTTTTCATGTTCACTCCTCCGTAACTGCGAAGGGTCTTGGCTCGTCAAGGCTTCTCCACAGTCTGAAATTTTCATCGTAAAAATACCAGCCGGCTTCTGCCATAGGTTTCGCAGACGAATTTATCCATTTCATAGCCAACGGTTTCAAAGCCCACCGCTTCAAATCCCAACGAAAGGCCGCCGCAACCTGCAAAAAGATCAAGTAACCTTAAATTTTGTTGCAACTTGGGGCACAAAATTTCATTTATGTAATTGCAATACTCCATAAAGGCAAATATACTCCATATTTGGCGTTTTTGCAAGTGTTGTATTCTCACAGATTTTCCAGCAGGCATACGAAGCTCTAACCAGTGCAAATTTTTATTACCTTTTATATTTGACAGGGTATGGGGTCTGGGTTTTTTATGATTTGACCACTGCCGTGGTATAGGGTCATGGGGTAATCCTTCTTTGCTTTTCTTGGTATGTTTCCCACAGAAAATGAACAGCGGTTACACTTGCGCCTACGGCAAGTCTGGCATATCTAGGTGATAACCCTTTAAATTTAGCATCTTTCCCATGTCCGCTTCCGTAGGAGTTTCGCAATTCAGCCATTGACTGAGAAATAACAGATAAATTTCCTAAAAGTCTTTTTATAGTCTCACTTGCTTTGTTAGTATTAGCAATATCGTCAGGTGTTAGTTTTAAAACATTGCATGTTTCCTTTGTAAGTCTTATTACATCCCAACTAGTATCGAGCACTATACCATTATAGTTTAAAATCGTTTTACAGCAGGTTTCTAACAATTCTTTAGCTTTCCCAATAGCATCATATGGGTTTTTATCAATAGCGATATTCATTGCTTCTATTTGAACTCGAATGTGCTCAGAATCAAAGCTCTGAATCAAATTCCGAACTTGATTTTGAATGACAATATTTACACTATTTATACATCTCCATCCATATAATGTACTACCTGATATATGTGGTTTTTCGTAAAGTTCAAAACCATCGATTCGTAAAAGATCATTAAACAATTTGATCAAATATTCCCAGTTTTTATTTTCATCCCTTACAGCAGGATGAAACATCTCAGAAATAAACCTTAAAAAATCCTCATCGCTTCCAGTTTTTATTGCAAATCGACTGTCATAAAAAACCCAATCATCAACCCAATCATAATTGTTTACTCTATGCTGCCATATATCTCCTATAGCGTTAGTAAAACGATTATCTGTTGACTTCATTTGCGACAGATCATATAATCGGCTCAAAAATTCGGGTTCTGCTAGTTTTCCATTCCAGAAAATTTTTATATTTTCGGAGGTGTCTGGATCACAAAAACCCATTTGGGTAAGATCGATTATTTCTTGCCGTGTTATCTCTGATATCTTCTTCTTGTTTTTTTGTGCCGAATTTACCATCTGCGAGTTCTCTCCCTCTCATCTACCACCTACTACGCATAGGCCAACCGACCACGCGCAACAGGAATAGTCCGACCCATAAGCCGCGCCGTTTCGATCCATTCGCCGATCGCTGTTTCGGCATTTTGTACGGCTTCAACATACGAGCTTCCGTCAGCCATGCAGCCTGCCAGTTCTGGCACTTCCGCGATAAATGCTTCGTCATCAAAGCTCCAGTATACAATTATTTCGTAATTATGCATTTGGTTCCTCCAGCTTATACTTTAAGATAATATTCCTAACCTGTTTTACTTGATAGGCCTTTGCTTGCGATCCTTTGGGCTGCAAATTGAGTATTTCTTCAATGTCTTGCTTGTAATAAATGTGATGGCTTCCTTTAACTCGCTCGTTAAATCCCATAGCAAGTAATAAGTGAGTAAGATCAAAAAATTTTATTGAATGATCATTTCTGCCAGAGAGGATATTGGAAAGCAACTTATTATATTTCCCCATTACTCCTCCACCGCCTTAACCTCATCTTCCGTCAAACCATACAAGCCGTACACCGCAGCGTCAACCGCTTTGTCCACGCCCTCGATCTGGCGGGTAATCATCGTTTTTAGCTGGCTATTCGGCTCGGCGGCTTCTTTACGCTTGAGTTCGATCATTTTATCTGTAAGCGAGGCAAGGTGATTTACTTTTTTCGGGTCTGCTGTTTTTACAATTGGTATATTCAAAAGAGGTTCTTTGTCAATTTGCAGTTGCTCCCCTTGTTTCTTGCCTTTATGATACAGCCAAAAATATATCAACTTGGAATTTAGTATGGCGGTAAGATATTTTAAATCTATGTCTTTTGGCTTGATAACAAAATACGTTTGCGATACATAACAGGGGAATTCTGTGTAGGTAAAATGAGGAAAAGAAGTTTTTCGCAGAGATATTATTTTTACGCCTTCAAAGAAATCCTGTTCACGTGCTCTATGCAAACCATAGGGGGCAAAATCAGAAGTTATTATTTTTTTGTATTTATCAAGATGAGACTTTATGTTCGGATAGCTTTTTATATCCTTTCGCACTTTAACGTCAGAATAAATCACCCAAAAACGATTTTTAGAATTCCCGTAAAAGCGTTTTAACTCATCGGTTGTGTAATACGGCTTAATTATTTCCAATTCGTTTTTTGAAAGGTTTAAGAGAGCTTTTTCTTCATCAGAGATGATGAAAATACCGTCCCCTTTTTCAATGTTTTTGTTTTTCAACAGTTCCAAGTGACTGTTTATTACAAAATCTTGAGGAGCTACAATTCCCTGCGCTATATCTTTTTCAACAAACTTAAAATTTGCCGCTTTTACCATTTTTTCCAATATGCCGTTCAAAGAAGAATCTATGAAGTTAATCAGCTTATTCTGCATTGCATTAGGATTTATTTTTACCGTAAATTTTTGCACGCTTTCTGTAGAATGAAGGTCAAAAAGAAAACGGTATAAATCGTCGGCTGTATGTTTTTTGCTTAATATTTTGTTGAATTGAAATTCATATTCATTTGCGCGCTTTTCCTTTTGCAAAACAAAAACCATAGTCTGTATGCTCGCCGCACTAAAAACCATATAATCGTTAAAATCGAAATAAGTTTTAATCAGTGTGTCATTAAGTATTTTATTGCGGAGTATGGACGCTCCCGCATTGGTTATCCAATTATTTGGAGCGATGAATCCAAGCAAGCCTGTTTCTTTTAGAATATCAATTCCCAAACATACAAAGAAATACCATAAGTCCATTTTTCCTTCATAATATTTGCCCATATACGATTTTTTAATATTTTCAAAAATAGTTTTATCCGTGTACTCTTTTACATACGGCGGGTTCCCAATAATTGTGTCAAACCCGCCCGCCGCGAAAACCGCCGGGAAACCCGCCTGCCAGTCAAAACAATTTACCTTAATCCGGTCGTCATCAGTCAGGTCAAGGTCAGGCTGCGCGTAAAAGTCCGTCCCGATAAGGCTGTTGCCGCATTTGATGTTTTCCTCTAGCGAGGGCAGAAAAGTAAAGTCCGAGTGCCTAAAGAGGCGGCCTTCGGCTTCCTTGCCTTCGCCCTCCAAAAGCTTCAGGTACAGGGACAGCTTGCTCACTTCCACCGCCTGACTGTCAATGTCAACGCCGAAAATGTTGGCGGTAAGAATGCGCTGTTTTTCTTCTATCGTAAGTTTATGGGATTCAAAAGCCGCTTCGTAAATTTTGCCGTCTTTGAGCGCGGCTTTTATGTTTTTTGCTTGGGTGTAATAGTCAAGATGATAGTTCAGCAGATACCGATACGCGCCAACCAAAAATGAGCCTGAGCCGCAGGCGGGATCGCATATTTTTATACTGGCAATTTCCTCTGGCGTTTTGTTTTTGATTTTTTCGCCGACCGTGTTTTGCACGATGTAATCGACAATATACTGAGGCGTGTAAAATACGCCCCCCGCTTTTTTCACCTCCGGCTTTTCTTCGATAAGAGCGGTGTGGGTGTCGCCTTTAACGGCGCGTAAACGAATTGTCTTGCCTAAAAAACGCTCGTAAATGCTGCCCAATATTTCTACAGGCAATACGGAGAATTCGTATGGGCATTCGGGGTAATATAAATTTATGATAATGTTTGACAGTGCTTTGTCGTCGATTTTTAGATCGTCTAACCAACTAGTTTTGGCAAAAAGCCCCGCGTTGTATTTGGCATCGGCTCTTGTAAAAATCAATACTAGCTTTTCGTATATGTTATGCGCTTTGCAAACTGAAAGCAGCAGGTTTTTATCTTCAATGCCCCTGTCTTCGGCAATGCGTAGAAAAACTATGCGGTCAATTATTTTTTGTACGGCAGTGTTAAGGTTGTAAACCGAAAGGCCGGGGTTGTTTTTAGCGATATTTTTAGCCAGAACTACGCGCCAGTCTTCGACAAGGGCCAAAAGCTCATCGTCAACTTCCGACGTGCCTTTTTTGTTTTTATTTTCCTCGACATATTTGTCAAAACTGCCTTTTAGTATAGCGTTTTTGGAAAAAGTATTAAAGATAAAATCAAAATGCTGTGCGTATTGATCAAACGTACAGTAAAAAATTCGTGCGGTACTTGCCTTGTCATCTTTGCCGGGTTTTATGCGAGTATCGTAAACGGCGAATTCGGCAAAGTTTGTCAAAATCGAAAGCGGCAACTTGGCGGTGTAGGCGTAACGGCGCACCTGATAGGCGGGTTCCGCCGCATCCTTAATGTTCACCGAAGGCTTTTTTGCCTCCACAAAAAACTTGCGCACGCCGCCTATGCGAAAGCTGTAGTCGGGGGCTTTTTGCGATCCGTCAATTTTAACCTTGTCTTCGCGCACGACTTCCCTGTAAGTTTCTGAAAAACGCTGGCTGTTGTACATATCCCAATCAAGCAGCGCGAAAAATTTGTCGATAAAGTCTGCGCGGGTGTTGGCTTCGTCATATTGCCCGCCTTTGTATTGGGCGATATTTTCGGAAAAAAGAGAGACAAGGTGGTCTAACTGCCCGGTTATTTCCTTTGCCTGTTCGCCAATTCTAACAGCGGTGTTTTCCAAAACGCGTCTCCTTACACATATTATGTTTCAATACCGTGCATTTGTCAAGGGTAATGTCCGTCTGTGCAGCAATTCTACATTTACTCTTTTTGATTACCACATTTTGCGCAAAACGTCGCCCAAATCAAGCTGGCCGTTTTCGTCATAGAGTGTCAGCCATCCGCAGCCATCGCCCGGCTTACCTGCGTGGGCAAATTCCGAGGCTCAGTATCGCCCAATCCCAACTTGCCAAAACTATTCCTTCCCCAGGCCCAAAGCTCTCCGCTTGAATTTATCGCCAAAGCGTGCCCGGCACCCGCCGCCACTGCCACCCAATTATCAGCCAGCCCTATGCGGACAGGCTCGTTGCGAGCCTCGTTGTCGCCAAGCCCAAGCTGGCCGTCCCCGTTGTTTCCCCAAGCCCACAGTTGCCCGCCAGCCGTCAATGCCAGAGTGTAACCCGCTCCGCCAGCCGCCACCGCCGCCCAATTACTCGCCCCTCCTATGCGAACAGGAGCATTCCGATTTTCATCCGAGCCATCCCCAACCTGCCCCAAATTATTCTGCCCCCAAGCCCATAGCCCGCCGCCAGACGCTATCGCCACGCTATGCATCCCGCCAGCAGATACGGCGATCCAAGTGTTCCCGGCCTCTATGCGGGCAGGTTCGTTACGCGCAACATCGTCCCCAAGCCCAAGCTGCCCCGAATCATTAAGCCCCCAAGCCCACAATTCGCCCCCGCTTGTTACCGCCAAACTGTGCATCCCCCCAGCCGAAACAGATGCCCAATTGCCGGCCTGCCCCACACGAGTTGGCTCGTAGCGATCCACATTGTCGCCAAGCCCAAGCTGGCCGTACACATTGTTCCCCCAAGCCCATAACTCGCCCCCGGTCGTTATCGCCAAAGTATGCGCGTAACCCGCCGAGACAAAAGCCCAAGAATTTTCACTTTCTATGAGAGCCGGCTCGCTGCGATCCACGCTGTCGCCAAGCCCCAGCCGCCCAGAACTATTGTAGCCCCAAGCCCACAACTCCCCGCTCGAATTTATCGCCACAGTATGCGAGTGCCCTGCCGATACAAGCACCCAATAGTCGGCAACCCCTGTACATTCAGGCTCGTTACGCTCGGCATCATCCCCATGCCCAAGCTGCCCAAACTCATTGTTCCCCCAAGCCCACAACACCCCGCCGGGTGCTATCGCCACGGTGAAAGCATAACCTGCCGATACAGATACCCAGCCGTCAGCCGCAACGTCGCAAGCCCCCTCGTTGATCCCCGCGCCAGCGCCAAGCCCTTCATCGCTTGCCGTCAGGACAGCCCAACCTGCCGGCGACAAAAGCTGAGGCCGGCTGCTAAAGCCCGTCAAGAAAAGCCATGCCGCCGCTACCAAAACAACTGCCCGGAACAATTTTACGAAAACCCTCATGCTAAAAACTCTCCAATTTGCTTGCCGCACCCTGCTTAGACGGATTTTGGTCATCTCTTTGAACCCGCCAGCCTCTCGGCAGCGTTTCCGCTAGCCCCCCGCTAAAAGACCCGCCATGACCGGGATCGAGACAAAAGTGCCAATGGAGCTACCCATGTTGGCTAGGAAAAAAACAAGCAGAGCGCGGCTAATGCGATTGCGGTACAGACCCTTCAAACTGGAGACATCGTCGGCAATACTTTGCACGTCGCTAACACGCGGCTTGCGTAGAGATGCCTGCACAAAGCCGGAAAACATACCCACACCCACAAAGGGAATGAAGGTAGTAACCGGCGCACCCAAAAAGGAAACCAGAATCGCCAGAGGGTGGCCCCGGGCAAGAATCGCTCCAAGGGCGGCAAGGGAGCCGTTCCATAAAATCCACAAGCGCAACATATACAGACTTAAATCTGCGCCGTCGCGGTAGAAGCCAAGCGCGAAAAGGGAAAGCAAAATAGCCGGAAAAATAAAGTAGCCAAGCTTGGAAACAAAACTGCCGGCCGGGATAACGTTTAAGCCGCTAACATCAGTTGACACTTCTTTTTCGGCAAGCTTTTCCAAGTGGGCTTTAATCCCCTGCAAATGCCCGGCGCCAATTACGGCAATAATACGTTTTTTTTGCCCAGCCGTATCGGGAACGGAGTTCCAGATTTTTGCGGCCATGTAGCGGTCGCGCTCGTCAATCAGCGTTTCCTTTACACCCGGCAAATAGTCGGCAAGATCGGACATCATGCCGTCCATTTCGTTTTGTTTTTTTAAGTCCTCTATTTCTTGCTCGCCAAGTTTTTCCGTCGAAAAGGAATTGGCAAGCAGAGCGGCAATCAATTTGCACTTGCTCCAAAAGCCGCAACGCGCCCAAGCACGGCGCAGGGTAATCTGCACTTCGCGGTCGCAAAAACTGTAGGCGATGCCAAGACTTGTCGCAGTTTCTACGGCCACCTTCATCTCTTCGCCGGGCTTTACGCCCAAGTCTTTCCCAAGACGACGCTGGAAACTGGAAAGGGCAAGATTCGCCATAAGCAAAAACCCCTTGCCCTCTTTGATCACCTTGGAAACATTCAAGTTTTCCCATTGTTCTTTTTGCGTTAGGGAATTGTACCGGCCTTGGTCTAACTCCACACAGACCATGTCCGGCTTTTCTAGAGTGATTGTTTTTTTTACTTCCTCGACACTTTCGCGTGAAATGTGCGCGGTTCCGATAAGGTAAACTTCCTTGTTGCCAAGCGTTATGCGCAAACTGTGGCTGCTGTTATCGGAACCGCTTGCGTGGCTGTCAGCGTAGCTGTCGGCCATTAGCCCCTGTCCTCATCGAGCGCGGGGCTTCCAAGAGCCGGCCTTGCAAAGCCGCGCTGTTCAAGAATAAACTCGTTAAGCCGCCATTCGATAATTCCACTGCGGTTTAAATCCCTTACCATTAGGTGATGCCGGTTGGCCAAAAGAGTGCTGCCGGTTATGTCGTAATAGCTGGCAAGGAAAAACAAAAGGCTCGCTCTAAGATTCAGGTTTTCCTCTCTTTCTACCATTCTTGCAACATCAAGATCGCCGTTCAAATTGTGGAAAAGCCTAAGCATGGAGTGCTGCATAGAACCGTTGGGGAAATTCCTCATCGCCTGCGCCAAAAATGGGCGAGCGTCTGTAGGCCTGCCGGCACGCATTAAATTGATTGAGGCAAGCATTGCATACGAAAACGAAAACTCCGGGGGCGCGCGCCTGTGCGCTTCCATAAAGGCATCACGCGCTTCTGCCCAGCGTTGTTGCTTCATCATTATTAACCCCAGGCTTTCAAAGCCGAAAAAGTAGTCCGGCCGAATCCGCGTCAAGGTTTGCAAATCCCGGATAGCCCCGTCAAAGTCGCCGAACTCTTCCCTAAGCCCTGCCGAGTGCACAAGGGCGAGGAAGTTTTCCGGGTCAAGGGACACGGCGCGGTTGAACTCCGTCAAGGCCTCTTGCCGGCGGTTCATGCTGATCAAGGCCATGCCCAGATCGACAGCCACCCATTGATTGTGCGGTTCCAGCCTTTGGGCAATTCTAAGGTCTTGCACAGCGTCTTGAACAAAACCGCCGCTACGGTAAAGCCGCGCTCGCTCTTGCAGGGGGCTAGCCCACTGCGGGTAACGTTGCACGGCGCGGTTCAAAAGCCGCTCGGCATCGGCGGGCTGATTGGAGTACCGGTGAACGATAGCCCTTGCAACCAAGGCTTCGCCGTTATACGGATCGGCGGCCAGGGCTTGGTCGAAATGCCTTGCGGCAAGATTCAAGTTGCTTGCGTTAAGGGCGATTTTGCCCAGATCGACAAGCGCCCTTGGGTTGTTCGGTTCGATCCTTAGAACCCTTTCAAGAGCAAGCCGCCTTTCCCGATCATTCCCTTCTAATGCAAAGGAGTCGGCGATGATCATGATAGCGTCGATGTTGTTTGGCTGGCCGGCAACGATCCCGTTGGCAACCGTTCTGGCCTGAGCCGTCATTCCTGCGGCATTCAAAACAACAGCCCGCATTATAAGAATTTCTGGCAATTGCGCCTGAGCGCTATCCAGACCGTCAAAAAGCTCAATAGCGGCTCTAAAATCTCTGTTTGCAAAACGATCCGCAATTTCGCTTAAAATGTCCTGCGTGTTTTGTGCGTGGAGCGGAGCGTTGACCGGTGCAAAAACTACAGAAACACACAGCGTGAAAAGAATGGCTAAAAAGCACTTTTTGGAACTGGAAATCATAGGTACTTATATTATAGGCGATAATCGTGCCGAATTCAAACCCCCGGGGCGAAAAATCCGATTTTTTTGAACGATTTTTTCCCCCGGGGTGGTTCAAAGGCCGGAAGCCGGCCGTTTAGCTTTTCCCGCAGGTCAATTCCGTGGGGGTAAAGCCTGCCGGCGGGGGAAGAAGTTCGACGGCTTCGCCCTTTAGTTCCAGCACGAAAAAGCCGCACTCGAAGGCAAGATCGCGGACTTCCGGGCCAACCGTCCCCCCGGCCACCGCGCCGAGCAGTTTTTTCCCTTTTGCCTCTGCCGGCGGGTTGTCGCGGATAAGCTGCAGCCGTTTGACGTGGTGCGTAACATCGGATTGCTTCACATTGCGCTTTACTTCAACCGCCATGACCCATTCCGTGTTGGAAAGCAGAATGTCGATCTCGGCAAGCTCCCAGCCGGTATCGCCTTTATGAACCATGACGCGCTTGTGCGCACGCTTAAATCCGTAGGGGTAAGCGGAGAACTTTTCCCAGAGCCTTGCCGCAACCAGCATTTCCAGAACGCCTCCAATGGAGTTGCCCAGCCTGCCAAGCTGCTTTTTTGTTTTTTTCGCCTCCTTTTCAAAATCCTTTTTCCACTTTTCGTACTCGGCCTGCCGGCGTTTGCTTTCCTCGGCGGCTTCGGCTTGCCACTCCGCCATGCGTTTTTCATGCTCGGCCTGTCGTAGCTTGCTTTCCTCGGCGGCTTCGGCCTGCCGGCGCTTGCTTTCTTCGGCAGCTTCGGCTTGCCGGAGCCTGTTTTCCTCGGCGCTCGCCTTCATGATGAGCTTCACTTCCTCTAGCCCTTTTGTGGTTCTGTCTAGAGTTGCCCAGATTTCATCTATAATCTTGGGTCTTTCGTTTGGAATCAATGTATCAGACATAATGTCTCCTCTACAAAGTTGATTA
>WRKI01000340.1 GCA_009778155.1 Spirochaetota bacterium | reverse complement strand
GCGTTCTTAACCGCATTTTGCGCAATGAAATGAGCATAATGCATCGGACTTAAGTCCGCGGGAAGCACTGATTAGCTTCGAGTTAATCAGTGCTTCCCTAAAAACTCCAAGGAGTTTTTAGGGGTTCGATTTTATCCGCTTCATAAGGGGGGTTCAAGTCGGCTGTTACCCCAAGTTCTTCCATGTAAAGCCTGAATGCAAAGGCGGGCTTTCCTTGGGAAAGCCGCCCCTGCACCCTGTATGTTAAAAAATAAACTGCAATAAGAACAGGATAGTAACAATAACAGAAACAACTGTTATTTCATTAGCTCTGCCGCTAACCAATTTTAAAACAATATGTGCCAACAGCCCCAAGCAAATGCCGACTCCTATATTAAATGTAAATACTACAAAAATCAGAACAGAAAAGGCAGGAAAGTATTCTGTCATGTCGCTGAAATCTAAGTCTTTAAGGCCTTGCAGCATTAAACAACCTACAAAAATTAGAGCGGGAGCAATGGCAATATTCGGAATAAGCCCTACCAAGGGACCTGCCAATAATAACAGAGCCGTTAAAATAGCGACCACCAATGAAGTCAAACCCGTTCTTCCACCAACACTTACACCGGATGAACCTGAAACAACTGTTGTGTTCGGGGCGCCTCCTAGAGAGGCAGCAACAATACTTGATAACGCATCTGCTGTAACGCCTTTGTTAACGTATTTTATACCTTCAACGTCATCGTCGCCTTTTACTAGATTAGCGCTTTTTGCAATACCAAATGTTGTAGCAATGGCATCTAGCGCATTTGTCAACAGCAGAGCTAACACTATGCTCAAAACAACCCCTAAAACAGCTCCAAAACTGCCAAATGTCCAAATTGTTGCAGCATCAAAACGGAACAAACCATATTGAACCCAATCACTAAACTGCTGCCCCAAATGGAAAGAAAAATCTGCCGGCAACACAGCCGCTCCAGTAATATAAGCCAAAATAGCGGTTGATACGATAGCTATAACAAAAGCAGACTTAATCTTTTTATAATATAGAAAGGCTAGCAAAAGAAGCCCCACAAAGCTTACAATGGCTCCTAAAACTGCAGTGCCTGCTACCGGATCATTAAGGTTTCTTAAATTTACGAAAGCAACAAAAGTGGCGGGAGAATTAACCACCAAACCACTTAGCCTTACGCCCAACAAAGTTATAAAAAGGCCAATAGCTGGAACAGTGGCTATTTTAATGTTCTTTGGAATGCCATCCAAGACCTTGCGCGTAAGGCCTGTTATTGAAAGAAACGAGAATATGATACCGGAAACCAAAATCAGAAACAAACCGATTTGATACTGGGTTACTCTGGCTAACTGCTCATTGCCGGAAAGCAAGACTATCATAGGCAACGCTGTAAAAGCAAAGTAGCTGGATGTACCCATTGCCGGATAGACAACCAGCGGCATTTTGGCGATAAATGCCATTAACAAACAGCCCAAAATAGAAGCGATGACTACTGCCACAAATACTGCATTAAAAATATTTGCTTGCCCGCCTGAAATCATGCCTGGAACAGCCAGGATGGTAAAGATAGATGCAAAAAAACTTGTGATTCCGGCCAAAACCTCTGTCCTGACAGTAGTTTCAACCTTCAAATGACTTGGCGAAAAAAACTCCAGCGCTTTTTTCATAATTATGTTCCTCCTTGTGTTTTTAACTTCCTTCCATAGTATAGCAGTATTACGAGCGGACAGGCATTAAAAGTGTCTACTATAATAGTAGCATTTCGGGTAAAAGTTGTCAAGCGTTTTTTTGGAAATTTTTTGCATTTTTTTATGGAAACTGACGTTGTCTAACACTATAACGCTACCGGCAGCAACAAGCTGCAGCAAAAATCGGTATTGGTGTTCCAAATAGCGTATTTTACATGGCTTGCATACAAGCCAGTCGTTTAACATCCCGGCCATTATAAGGCAACCTCCAAAAACTGAAGTTTTTAGAGGTTGCCATAAAAACTTGCGATTTTCTCCGGTTAATCTGCCTCCGTTGGGATAAACTGGAAAACCCCCACATCGAAAAGTCCCATGTCGGTAATTTTCAGCTCTGGAATTACCGAAAGGGACATGAAGCACAGGCTCATAAGCGGTTCAAGATCGGCGTTTACCCCCAGCTCTTCCACGGCTTTTTGGTTAAGCGATTTAAGTTTTTCGTCAACCCATTCGCCGGACTGGTCGCTCATAATACCCCCCAGGGGGAGTGGCATTTCTTCAAGCGCGTTTCCGTTTTTGACAAGAACCGCCCCGCCGCCTATCTCTATAAGCCGGCGCACCCCGCAGGCCATATCCGCATCATTCACTCCAACAGCAATAATGTTGTGCGAATCATGCGCTACGGAAATTGCGATCGCGCCGCAGCTTATGCCGTAACCCCTTAAAAGCCCCACACCCACATTGCCCGTGCCGCGATGACGTTCGACCACGGCAATCTTTGCAATATCTATCGCCGGATCGTGAACAAATTCCCCGGAAACATCCCGCTTTACAATCGCCTTTCCCTTTCCCGTAACAACACCGCCGGGCTTCAAGTCGATAACCCAAACAGAGCTTGAACGCAAGGGCAAGGCGAGCTTTGCCAGTGAAAAATCTTTCACATAAAAACTGCCGCGCAGGGGGCTGTCATCACTTTTACCGGCAGGCTTGCCAAACGCCGAACCGTTTTCAGCGCAAAGCTTGCCAGCCACATAAACCCTGCTTATGTTAAAATCCCTAATGTCTTGCGCCAGCACTATGTCGGCACGAAGGCCGGGAGCAATGCCGCCGCGATCGTAAAGACGATAACATTCAGCGGCGTTAAGGGTAGCCATGCGAATAGCCGTCATGGGGGGGACCCCCTCTTCAACGCATATCCGCAAATCGTTATTGATATGGCCGTGTTCAAAAATGCTTCTAGGCTGATAGTCGTCGGAGCAGAGCAGACAGCGGCGGCTGTTTTCCGGCGTTATAGCGGGTATGAGCTTTCGCAGATCATGACAGGCCGAACCTTGGCGTAGCATGACGTACATTCCTAAAGAAAGCCTTTCCGTCATTTCTTCGGCTGTAGAACATTCGTGATCGGTATGAACCTTGGCGGCGACATAGGCGTTAAGAAGCCGCCCCTTTAATCCGGGACTGTGGCCGTCTATAAGCTTGCCGCAGGCCTTTGCCAAAAGAATTTTTTCTATAACATCTTTGTCGCAGTTTAACACACCCGGATAATTCATAAGCTCGCCCAAACCTAGAATGTTTTCATGCTTGATAGACCCCGCCAAAGAAGCGGCATCCAAAGCGGCCCCCGCATTTTCAAAAGGAGTTGCCGGCACGCAGGAAGGCAGCATGAACTTTATATCCATGTCTGTATCGCCCGCCGCCGCCAGCATATAATCCAAAGCGGCAATACCGCAGACATTTACAATCTCGTGCGGATCGGCGATTATCGTACAAGTGCCAAAAGGCAAAAGCAGCCGCCCCAATTCTCCAGGGCTTAGAAAAGAAGATTCGATGTGAATGTGCGAGTCGATAAAACCCGGAAGCGCGTACTGGCCGCGAGCGTCAAAAACCTCGATGCCTTCGCAGGTTCCCGGTTCGGCCAACGCCGCTATCAAGCCCCCCGACACGGCAATATCTTTTTCGACAAAACGCCCTGAATAAACATCCGCAACAATGCCGTTTTTTATTACCAAGTCCGCCGGGGCCTTTCCAGCGGCGGCATTGATTAATTTTTCCAAAACATCTCTGTCCATGCCGCCTCCGTATATCTTCACCTAACGCCAGTGCTCAGATGCCGAATATTGGCACAAGGAAACTTACCAACACGCCGGCGACAAGTCCGATAAAGGGATCGGAAAGCGCTGTTACAAGAAGCGTCATGCCGGCGGCCAGAAACTCCGGCCGCGCCGCTCCGTTAAACGCGTTGAATGCGTTTCCGGGTATCGTAGCGAATGCGCCAATGACGAACAAAAAGCCCGCGATTGACTGCATGGGCACAAACCGGGCGATTTTTGGCAAGATGCCCGTTATCAGAATGACGGCCATGATCAGCATCATTAAAACACCGGATACAAGCGGATTGGGAGCCGCCCCCGTTGCGGAGATTATCGCTTCTACCGGAGCGCCGCCGAAAAGGGCGGCCAAGTTTGCAAGCCCTGAGTACAGCGTCAAATGATTGATGTTAGGCTGCACCCCGGCCATTCCCGCAGTGATGTTGCCAAAGGCAATGTTAGAGCCTATCGTTAAACATACCAAAGCTAACGCGCCGCGGATAACATTGTAGTTTACTATTGGCTTGTAAAGCTTGAACTTGTACTTTTCCGTGTCAGTGTTAGCCGGGGCTTTGTTCTTAAAAAAAGATGCTCCGCTAGAAACGATAACGCTTACCACGACTGTATAAATCAAATTTTGGGTCGGAACAAACACCAGCAAAGCCGAGGCCATTGACACTATACCGACAAACTTGTTGGCTTTTATCATATCAAAGGCTACTCTGGCAAGGATAATCCCCACACCGGCTTGCATGGCAAAGACAACTCTCGCTCCGGCCAATCCCATGATAGTGTGTATAAGTCCGATAGCCCCCACCAACGCCATGACAAGCCCGGAAAACAAAGCCATGCTAAGCCGCTCCGGCAGGCTCTTTCCCATAGTGCCAACCAAAGCTATAGTGCCGGCCTGTATCGATACAGGCGTAATCGCTCCATAAGCTAACATACCAGCCGCAGCGATAAGATAACCGATTGCAGTTGGAACCGTCATAAAACCAAAACTCATGGCAAATATCATCATTGGAATGCCATTTAATACCACGCCTATCGCCGCAAGGACATCTTGCAATGCAATCATATCAATCTCCTTATAATGGGCTAAATCAACCTAACATAGATTATAGAAGAAACATACGATTTTGTCAAGCGGCTTGCCGCCTAAATCAGCAATTATCAACGCCGCAGGCCAGTTGAATGTTTGCAGTAAAAATGCTACACTGTTTCCATGAAAAACATTATCATAAAAGGCGGTTTAGTCGTAAGCGAGGATGCCGAAGAAGTTTGCGACATTCTCTGTTCGGGGGAAAAGATAAAACAAATCGGCAAACATATTTCCGCAGCCGGCGCAGAGGTTATCGACGCGGCAGGTATGGTTGTAATTCCCGGCGGGGTGGACGTGCATACCCACCTTTGCCTGGACACAGGAGCGGCCGTGGTTGGAGATGATTTTTACACCGGCACGCTGGCGGCCGCTTGGGGGGGGACCACTACGATTGTGGATCATCCAGGATTTGGCCCGGCCAATTGTTCGCTGGATCACCAGATAAAAAAATACCACGAGCTTGCGCGGAACAAGGCAGTGATTGATTACGGCTTTCACGGGGTTATCCAGCACGTCAACGATGACGTTCTTTCCAAGATGGCCGGCCTTGCCGAAGAAGGCATTGCCAGTTTCAAGCTGTATACAACCTACGGTTACAAACTTTGCGACAAAGACATAATCAAGGTTTTTGAAAGGGCAAAGGAGCTGGGAGTTTGGATTGCCGTGCATTGCGAAAATGACGGAGCTGTAAATCATCTTAAAGAAAAGTTTAAGAGTGAAGAAAAGCTATCTTCCCGCTACCATTCGCTTTCGCGCCCGCCGGAGGCCGAAGCAGAGGCGGTCAGCCGCATGGTGCTTCTTGCAAAGATGGCAAACGAGTCTCCTCTTTACATTGTTCACCTAACGAATTCAATGGCTTTGGAGTTTGTCAAAAGCGCGCGCGCCAGGGGGCAGAAAAATCTTTACGTTGAAACCTGCCCCCAGTATTTGTTTCTGGACGAAAGTCTTTACGATTTGCCTGGGAGCGAAGGTCTGAAGTACATTATGTGCCCGCCTTTGCGCGGGGCCTTTGACCGGGAGGCTTTGTGGCAGGGGCTTGTGTCGGACATAGATATAGTAGGAACCGATCACTGTCCGTTTTTTTTTGAAACTCAGAAGTCGGTTCACGCCGGGGATTTCACCCAATGCCCTTCCGGCGCGCCCGGTATCGAAGAGAGGGTTCCGCTTATGTATTCGGAAATTGTCGCAAAGAATCGCTTGGGCGGTTCGGGTCTGCGGCGTTTTACGGAGCTTTGCAGCGCCGCCCCGGCGAAGCTCTTCGGGCTTTATCCCCAAAAAGGCGTGATAAAAGAAGGCTCTGATGCTGACATTGTTATAATTGATCCTGCAAAGCGTGGGGCGATTAGCCATGCCGCTCTTCATGCCAATGTCGATTACTCAGCCTACGAAGGTATTGAAGTGCACGGCTGGCCGGTCTGCACTATCTCGCGCGGCGAGGTTATAATCCGCGGCGGAACTGCCAGCGCGAAGCCGGGCAGGGGAAGGTTCCTTAAAAGAAAAACTCTGAACCTCGATATCTGAAAAAACAGCAAGCCCGCTATCAAGCGCGGGCTTGCTGTTTTTTCAGGCGATTGCCGCTCTTGCCTTTTGCACATTCGATACATTTTTCATCAGCATAAAATTGACCGCTAACATAAGCGCCATCATTACAACGCACATTATATAAGCCGCCAAAAATGTTCCCGTTGTGTCGTAGATGTTATCCGCAATCACCGGGGCAACAACGCCTGAGAGTCCCCACGCAAGATAGACTATGCCGTAATTTGCGCCGTAGTTTTTAAGCCCGAACTGCTCCGCCGTGAGCGCCGGGAACACGCTTAAAAGCGCGCCAAAGCACATTCCAGTGCCTATTATTCCAACAATCAGCGCGGGAAAACTTGCGTAAAACATAAAGCCCAGCATATTCACAAGCTGTATGCTTAGAATAACAAACAATGTATTGACACGGCCTATCCTGTCGGACAAAAACCCGCCGATAATGCGCCCTAACATATTTGTAATAGCCAGAAAAGACACAAGGCCGGCAAGAACGGCGGTGTCCGTAACTCCCATCTGCACGCTGGCGATCCTTGTTACATTGCCGATTATCATAAGGCCCACGGACGAAGTTATCATAAAAATGATGAACATCATGTAAAAGCGCGGTGTTTTTATCATATCCCGCCAAAAATAATCGACAGTATTGCCGGCGGCTTTTGCTGCGGCGGGTTTTATGTTTTTTGGTTCCGCAGGCACATAACCGGGAGGCGGGTTTCGGATAAACTGGGCGATGGGCACGCTTAAAACTATAACGCCGATGCCCATAAACAGAAACGCATCCTGTATGCCGAAGTTATAGAGCAACGCACTTGCCAGCGGGCCGAAGTAAACCGCACCGAAACCGAAGCCGCCCACGATAAGCCCGCTTACCATGCCTTTTTTTGTCGGGTGAAACCATTTAAGGGCCGGCGGCGTAACGCATCCGTAACCAAGCCCTATCCCCATGCCGCCGACAAAGCCGAAGCCGAAAGTAACGCCCGCCGGGCTGTTGCCGGCCAGGCTCGAGATAATCATGCCCAAGCCCACCAAAAAACCGCCAATGGTAACAATCCACCGGGGGCCGGTTTTATCCTGTATGCGCCCGCCGATAAGCAGCCCTATTGCGAAAAACACAACGGCGACAGTGAAGGGCAGGCCGGCCTGCGCGCTAGTCCATTCCCAGCCGCCGGCCTCGACGCTTTCCATCATTCGCCCTCTTATGATGCTCCATGTATAAAGCATACCGACAGACAAGTTGAACAATATGCCTGCTATAAGGACTACGTTAGCCCTTTTCTGCAAGTTTTCCATAAAATTTTACACCTTCCAGCTTTTGGCTTAAATTCGCTTCCATAGTTTTTCCGCGTGTTCTCTGGATTTTGCCATCAACGCTTCTTCATCTATATTTAGCAATACACGGTCTTTCATAACGACCTTGCCGTTTATGATAGTGGTATCCACATGGCGGCCCGTTATGCCAAACAGAATATGGCTGTTAATAGTATCGGCATTAATCGGTGTTGGCCCCTTGTAATCAACAATTACAATGTCCGCATAGCAATCTTTTGAAAGGCTGCCGATTTTTCCATTGATAAAACGCTCCATGATTTTTTTGTTGTTTTCAAAAAGCATGAGGGGCGGCTCCCCCCAAGCGACCGATGGGCGGCCTTTGGCGTGTTTATGAAGAATCGCCGCAGTTTTGTAAGAGTCAAGCACGTCCGCTGAATAGCCGTCGGTTCCCATGCCAACAAGCACGCCTTTTTTCAGCATTTTCAGTACCGGCGAAACCCCGACGGCGTTTCCCATGTTAGACTGCGGGTTATGCGCCACGGCAACGCCGCTTTCCTTGAGCAGATCGATTTCTTCTTCCGTAACATGAATACAGTGAACGGCGATGGATTTTTCCGAAAGTACGCCGTGTTTATGCAGACGCTCGATTACCCTCATGTCGTATTTTGAAATCGCATCAACCACATCTTCTATACCCTCGGCGGCGTGTATGTGAAAACCTATGCCAGCCCCGGCTGCAGCCTCTACACACTTGGCAAGTGTTTTTTCGCTTACCGTCATCTGGGCATGAAGCCCGAAGAGAGCGCCTAACATATCGTCATTTTGTTTCTGGCAATGTTTGGCAAAATCAATGTTTTCCTTGATGCCGGCGGCGGCAATCTGCTCGCCGTCCCTGTCGGAACATTCGTAACAAAGGTTGCTTCGCAGGCCTAAAAGCTTGGCGGCTTCTGCAATTTTGAAAAGACTGCCCTCCACGGCAAAGGGGCTGGCATGATGATCGACAACGGAAGTCGCGCCTGAACGCACTTGATCGATCATGGGGCCTATGCAACTGTAGTACACATCGTCTAACGTAAGCTGTTTGTCCAGCCGCCACCAAAGCCCCGACAGTACCTCGCCGAAAGTTGTAGCGGGTTTGCCCCCCAGGGAAATCCCACGGGCGAATGTCGAGTAATAGTGCATATGAGTATTGATAAAGCCGGGCATAACAAGCCTGCCCTTTGCGTCGATGTACTGTGCATCGGGATACTTTGATCGCAGTTGCGCCGTATCCCCGCATTCTTTTATGAGCTTGCCCTCAACCGCTACAGCCCCGTTTTCGATGAAGGGACACGCGGCATCCCTTGTTACAACTTTTCCGTTTCCAATTAACAACATAACATTCCTCCTCAAGTTATCATATAGCCGTATCTCGACTCGACTGTTTCAATCATTGCGGCCAATTCGCCGGGAATATTTTTTTCGCCCTTGCGATGGTTCACAACCGACTTGTCCTGAAGCCTGATTTTGTAAGTTCCGTTTGCCTTTAAGAAGCCAGGGTTTTCGCTTTCCGCAAAATCTTCCTCGCAGCAAAAAACCGTGAGTTTGTTCTTGTAAGGTTTCCCGCCGGCATAGGGACAAAAAACGGCACAGTTGCCGCATTCGTTGCACATACGGTCTATGTGCAAAACCTGATGCCCCCCCTGCATTTCCACCATGACATTTGCGCGGTTCGGACATACGTCAATGCAAATTTCGCATAACGCATGGCAGGAAAGACAGCGCAGGCCTTCGGTATTGTCAAAACCGTCGGCTTTGTTTTTCTTTGCCTCGGCAATGACACCTTTTTTGAAATATAGCTCCGAAAGCTCATGTTTGGCGGTGGCTTCGGCGGAGGCGTTTTCTGCCAGAAAATCCGCTTGCAGCCCAAGTTTTTTCAGAATATCGGCGGCGGCGGCTTTTCCGTCGGCGATGGCCTTGACGACCACCGCCGCTCCGTTTTTGCAATCCCCGGCAATGTAAACATTCGCCACGGAGCTTTCCCCGCAGGCATTGACTAGCGGCAGGCCTTTGTCGTTAAGCGCAATGCCGTTACGCGAAAAATGCCCGGTGTCAACCCTTGAGCCGACAGCCCCGATTACGGTGTCGAAATGCAAGCTCTGTTTTTCCCCGGTTCCCTTTATGCCACGGCGGCCTGAATTGTCGTAATCGCCCAAGCGCATAACCTCGCAGGCAAGTACGCCGTCGGCAAATGATTCGGGGGCTAGCAATTCTTTGAACTCGATGCCTTCCGCAAGAGCCAGTTCCTGTTCATCGTACTGGGAGGGCATGAACTCCCTTGTGCGCCTGTAAACAATTATTACGTTTTCTACGCCCTTGTTTCGCTTTGCGGCTCTGGCGGCATCCATTGCCACATCGCCGCCGCCGATTACGGCGACTTTTTTTCCAAGCTCAAGGTTGCAATCCGCCTTTTTGGAATCCTCAAGAAAGCGCAAAGCGTCGATGATTTTTTCCTGGCCCTGCTTTACCGGGGCTTCCCCTTCTTTCCATGCTCCAGTAGCGAGCACAACGAATGCGTGTTTTTTCTGCAATTCAGAAACGGAATACGATTCCGGCGTGTTAAAAACAAAGTCCACACCGAGTTTTTGCGCGATCTTAAAATCCCGTGCAATCGCCTCATCAGAAATTCTGAAAGAGGGTATCACATACTGTACGATGCCGAATGGCCGCTCCCGTTTTTCATAAACCGTAACTGGAACGCCGTTGCGCCGCAAAAAAACCGCCGCCGCAATGCCCGCAGGGCCAGCGCCGATAACAGCGGCAGACTTTTCGGTTTTCACGCCCGGCGCGCTTAGAGAGGCTGTAAAAGCATCTTGCGCGTTGTCAACAGCGCAAAGTTTTGCCTGCCTTATTTGCAAGGGATCGTCATAATCAACTCTGGTGCATTTATGCTGGCACTGGTGATCGCAAATTGTTCCTGTAATAGAAGGCGCTGTGTTGTCTTGCGCGATAATGCTGAAAGCCTTTTTATAATTCCCTGCGGCTACAGCGTCTAAATAATCGGGAATGCGCTGATGAATAGGACAGCCGTTGTCAATGCAGGGCGCTTGGAAACAATCGAACAAAGGCAGTGCGCGACTAGAAGTGTCGGATGAGGGTTTGCGCTGGCCTGTTTGCCGGTATTCTTTGCGGTAACGTTTTTTGCTTGGCAGCGATTCAGCTAACGCATTTATTTTTTTAACGTCAATCGGCGTGCCGCTGGGGGAAATTCCGGCAAGGGTTTTTACGCCCAACTCTGCAAGCTGCAAAAACCTTTCATTGCCGCCGGGTTTAAGAACTGTCGTGGCGACCGTTACGGGCAATATGCCTGTTTCCAGAATTTCTTTCAGGTTAAAGAAATCCGCGCCGCCGGAATAGGAAATGGCAAGTTCCCCGTTTAAGGCGACGGAAAGTTTATTCGCCACGTTAAGCGAAAGCGCGAACAGCGGGCGACCGGACATATACATTTCTTTCCCCGGCAGCTCTCTGCGATTAATTTGCACGGGGAATGTGTTTGTGATTTTGACCCCAAAATCTAGCTTCTGCTGTGTCGCCAAAGTCTTCAAGCGGCGTAGCATTTCAACGGCATCACTAAACTGCAAGTCGTTTTTGAAATGATGATCGTCAAAGGAAAGATAACCGTACCCCATCTCGTCCATGAGCTTGCGGGCGGTTTCGTAGCCCAGTAACGTGGGATTACATTTGATGTATGTGTGCAGAGACTTCTCGGTTAAAAGATAGGCGGCTATCCTTTCTATTTCCTCCTTGGGGCAGCCGTGCAGTGTCGAAAGTGTTACGCTCATTGACACGGCCGGGGAAATTGCAGCAAGATCGTTTTTTGTGAACTTTTCGAATAACGCCATGTTAGTTTCGATGTATTCATAACACTGTTTCCATATTTGGGTGCTACGGGCATTCTTCATGCCTTCCAAGAAGGAATCAATTTTTGGAGATTTTATTCCGTCAAGACTGTAGCCGACGCTCATGTTAAAAATAAAATCGCACTTGTCCGCTATGCCGTATTCCTTTGCAAACACATGGCAAAGAAACCATGCCTTAATGTATTCCTCTTGCGCCTGCGGCACTGTAAGCTCGGTAGACCATTCCACATTGTAGCCTTCGTCTGCGGCATTGATGCAGGGGCGGGCGACAGCTTTCCGTAACTCTTCGCCGTCCATGGTTTGCACGGTTTTAAGTTCGATAAAACGGGACCCGGCCAGATATGCGGCAAGAATGTTTTGCGCCAACTGCGAATGCGGCCCCGCCGCTGGGCCTACCGGCGAACTTACCTTTGTACCAAAAAGCGAAATTGCAGCCTCGGTGTTTGCCGGGCGGAAAAACTTCTCTTTCCGTATTCCGAAAACCGAACCGTGATTTTTGTACTCGCCCTTCGCCCAACTTACCAATTCTGGAAATGGAATCGGCCTCATTATTTCACTCATAACATCCTCCTGATTTTTCTTTTTATATATAGCCCCGGCTTATCGTGCCAAGGCTTAATACCCGGCCGCTAGAGCCGGGCTGTTGATCATATCAGCAAACGGTATCTTCCTATTTAGCTACCCCTTCGCTTTTAGCTTTATCTTCCGTAGATGTCGGGAAAAGAAGATTGAGTGTTATAGAAATAAAACTTACTGCGACAATGGGATTGGTGAAAATGAACCGCAATGCGGCAGGCAGATTCGCTACAAGAAGACTGTTACTCCCAATGGCAAAACCGACACCGAAAGTTATCGCAAGAATAAAAATGTTTTTATCGGAAAATCCTGCTAGGGCAATCATTTTTATTCCGTTTAGCATGATCATAGCGAATACGGTAATGACCGCGCCACCTAACACACTGGGGGGAATAATAGCTAAAACCGCGCCTACTTTTGGAGAAAGTCCGGCAAGTATAAGCGTTAGCGCGGCTATAAAAATACAAAATCTGTTTACAACCTTGCTCATGGAGACAATGCCTATGTTTTGCCCAAACGAAGTGTTAGGCAAAGTGTTAAAGCTTGAGGCGATCATGTTTCCCAAAGCGTCAGCCAAAAGCCCCCCTTGCAACTCCTTGTCCTTGGCTTCTCTGTTCCAAACCGCCACAGTCATGCCGTTTATGTGTCCCATTGTTTCAATCCCTGACACCATGACCATAATCACAACGGCTAAAATCGACGGCAGGTGAAACTCTGGCCTTATGGAAAATGGCATAGGCGGCGCAATGACACTTGCGGCAGCGACAGAGGCAAAGTTTATCTGCCCAAGAATGATTGCCAAAATATACCCGGTGGCGATTCCAATAAGGATCGCTGACACCTTAAATATTCCCTTTGCAAAGCGTTGCAACATAACGATTATTATAAACACAACGCCGCCCATTAAAAGATTCTGCCATGAAGCAAAGTTTGCGGCAGAGGCCGCTATGTGAGCCGGAACTTCAAGCCCAAGGCCGAGCAAACGCTGCTGTTCAATGAAAGCATTTTGTGCGCCAGCCCCGCCTGCAAAATTGTTTACCCCGACAGGCAAAAGATTAAGTCCTATAGCCATCAAAATAGAACCGATAACAATGGGCGGAAAAACCTTTCTCAAATACTTAATAAACAAGCCCATAAACACGCCCGCAAAACTTGCCACAAGCACCGAGCCTAGAATCACGTTAATTCCATGCGCTAAACCAATGGGGATCAATGTCGGCATAAAACCAAAAGATGTTCCCATAACAATAGGAAGCCCAGCTCCTATTTGGATTGTAGTTTTACCAAGTTTTATTGGATATATTTGTACCAAAGTGGCCAACCCAGAGGCCAGCATACAGCTTTGAATCATTAGCATTTGTTGTTGCGGGGTTACAATCGGCATTCCCGTAACGCTGCTTACCAAGCCGGATATTAAAAGAATGGGAGCCAAGTTTCCTATAAACATTGCAAGAACGTGCTGCAATCCAATGGGAACCGCCGCTCGCAAGCTAGGCCGCCCGTCAAGTTGATATATCAATGCATTGTCATCCGTGTTTTTTTCCATCATTACCCTCTTTTGTAAAATGTATTTTCCATCGGCAACTTAGTCCTGTGATTACCGTCTTTCGCATAATACGCCCCGGCTATAGCTGGAGCGACCGGAATTGTCGCAAGTTCTCCCACGCCTTTTATGCCAAAGGCAACCGGCAAGGGGTCGCGTGGTTTTGTTAAAATTATTTCCATAGGCGGGGCTGCCGGGGCCTTAATCAATCCCAGTGTTCCGTATTTCGCTTTCGGATAACCGCCTTCCATAGGAAAGTCTTCTGTTAGCGCGTAACCCATGCCCATCAAAAGACCGCCTTCGATTTGGCCCTCCGCCGCTTTGGGATTTACCACGCTGCCCATGTCGTAAGCGGCGACAAGTTTTTCCACCTTGCCTTCCCCGTCAATGATCGCCAAGGTGGCGGCGTAGCCGTATGCGACATGGCTCACAGGGTTTTGTTTGTCGCTGCCCATAGGGTCTGTAACGCCGGAGTATTCGCCGTAAAATTCCTGTCCGGCAAGTTTTTCGAGCTTTCCCCCGGCGGCATCCAGCGCATCTTTCAATTTTAGCGCAGCTTGCCGTGTAGCCTCGCCGGTAAAAAGCGATTGGCGGGAGGCGGTTGTGGTTCCCGAATTGGGAGCGCGGCTGGTGTCAGGGGCTTCTACAAAAAAGTTTTCCGGCGGCAGGCCTAGTGTTTGGCAAGCGATTTGTGTTAATAGCGTAGCAAGCCCCTGGCCTATGCAGGCGGCGCTGGTTCTTATGTGAACTTTGCCATTTTCCACCGAAAAAATACATCGGCTAACATCGGGAAGCCCAACGCCAATGCCGGAGTTTTTGAAGGCGCAAGCGATACCTGCGTGTTTGCCCTGGGCATTGGCATTTTCGTAAATATCTTTGAGAGCCAAAAGACAGGCTTCAAGTTCTACATCGCCGCCTGCAAGCTGTCCGTTAGGCAAAACTTGTCCGGGCCTGATTGCGTTGCGAAAGCGAATCTCCCAAGGGCTAATGCCGACCATTTCGGCTAACAGATTGAGATTGCTTTCTGTGGCGAAACAGCTTTGCGGAACGCCGAAGCCACGGAAGGCTCCGGCGGGAATGTTGTTTGTATAAACGGCCTTGCCTTCAATGTTGATCACCTGATAGTTGTAGGGCCCGGCGGCATGGGTGCAAGCCCGTTGCAACACCGGCCCGCCAAGGCTGGCGTAGGCTCCAGTGTCGGAAACAATGACAGCCTTCATCGCCGTAAGTTTTCCGTTTTCATCGCAGCCGGTTGTCATTTCTATTTCCATTGCATGACGTTTAGGATGGACGTTGATGCTTTCCTGCCTGGAAAAAAGCACCTTCACAGGTTTTTTGAGAATCCATGCGGCAAGGCAGGCGTGGGGTTGAACGCTCATATCTTCTTTGCCGCCGAAGGCTCCGCCCACAAGCTGGCCAATGACGCGCAATTTCTGCGGGGGAATTCCCAGCATTCGGGAACACTCCCGTTGTTCGTCGTAGATGCCCTGCCCGGCGGAATAAAGGACAAGGCCGTCGACACCATCTTCAGATGGTGCGCCGTCCGGCATGGCTATGGCGCACTCCGGTTCCATGAAGGCGTGTTCGGTAAAGGGTAGCACATAACGGCGGTTTACAACGTGTTTCGATTTTGCAAGAACTTCATCGGCATTTCCCCTAACAAGGTGTTCGCGGGACAGGATGTTTCGCTCTTTGTTATGTATGAGTGGCGCGCCTTCCGCCAGTGCCATAGCGGGGCTGGTCATGGGTTCCAAAACTTCGTAATCTATTTTGACTAACGCCTTAACTTCTTCAAGGTTTTCTTTGTTCCCACAAACTACCAAGGCTATGGCATCGCCGATAAAGCGCGTTATTCCGCCTTCGGCTATCATAACATCGTAGTCGGATATAAATTCAAGGTGTCCTATTTTGATATTTCCCGGCACGTCCTTTGCGGTTAATACGGCCTTGCAGTCCGTGTGAGACAGGGCGGCGCTTGGGTCTATTTTTACAAGGCGCGCCCTGGGATAAGCGGAGCGGATAACCGAGGCGTGGAGCATTTGCGGAAACTCAAGGTCGTCAGTGAATATGCCCGTGCCGAGGGTTTTTTCCGCAGCGTCAACCCTGTGTATATGCTCACCCAAAAGCCCGCTAAAGTTTTGTTTTGGAACAGGCGTATTTTCGCGTAACAGTTTTGCGGCGATTTCTATGGCTTTTATTATTTTCACATAACCCGTGCAGCGGCAAATGTTGCCACGAATCGCTTGCCGGGTTTCTTCTTCGTTGGGATTATTGTTGGTATCTAACAGGGCTTTGGCGCTTAACACCATGCCGGGAATGCAAAAACCGCACTGCACTGCCCCGGATTCGGCAAAGGCGAAAACGTACACTTCCTTTTCCCGATCCGAAAGCCCCTCGACCGTAAGAACTTGTTTGCCTTCGACTTTGCTCAAAGGCGTAACGCAAGAGCGAACGGGCTTGCCGTCTGCCAGCACTGTACACGCCCCGCAGGCGCCTGTGCCGCAGCCGTTTTTCGTCGCCGTTAGGCGAAGCTCTTCCCGCAAAAAATCGAGAAGTTTCTTATCTGCCCGCCCCTGAACCTCTTTTCCGTTTACTGTCAAACTTATCATTTCAATCTCCCGCTTAATCAACAAACATCCCCGCCCCTTTAAGGGCGGGGTTTGCAAAAAACGCTTTTACATTAGCACTATTCGGAGAATAAAGAACGCAAAAATTACCCACATAACGGTCGTTATTTCTTTGTGCTTTTTGGTCAAGATTTTAAGCACACAATAGGAAAGAAGCCCGTAAAAGATACCTTCCGCAACGCTGTGTGTAAAAGGCATAAAGGCTATTGTAAGGAAGCAAGGGATGCCTTCTGTGGGATCGGAAAAGTCAATCTTTGTTACGGCTCCGCGCATCATAAGAAAGCCGACCAGTATCAGCGCAGGGGCTGTGGCCGCACCTGGGACAAGCAAAAAGAGCGGCGAAAAGAACAGGCCCAGCACAAACATCCCTGCGATAAACAAAGCGGTAAGCCCTGTACGCCCGCCGGCCGCAATCCCCGCTGTGCTTTCGGAATATGTTGTAACTGTAGATGTTCCAAGCGCGGCACCGGCGACAGTTCCGACAGCATCGGCCATGAGCGCCTGCTTAAGACCGGGAAAATCGCCTGTTTTTTCATTTGCCAGCCCGGCTTGCGTAGTTGTGGCTACCAGAGTTCCAACAGTGTTAAAAACGTCAACAAAGAAAAATGTAAAAAACACCGTAAAGAATTTTAGGGTAAGGACTTGCGAAAAATCAAACTCCAGGAAAAGCGGAGCAGCAGGCAGGCTAAAAGCAACAAATGTTTCTGGCAATACGGTTACGCCCAAAGGAATTCCCGCAATGGTAGCGACCATAATACCGATAAGAACGGAACCTGGAATTTTGTACGAAAAAAGCACGAAGATGACAATCAAGCCGATAAAAGCGGTAACAGCGCCGGGGGCTGTCATGTTTCCCACAGTTATAATTGTGCCAACGCTGTGTGCGGAAAAGCCGGCGTTCCTAAAGCCTATAAGCGCTATAAACATTCCAATACCAACCGCAACGGCTTTTTTTAAGTTTTGCGGAATTGCCTGGACTAAAGCCTCCCTTACGTTGAAGAAAGACAAGATCATGAACAGTACGCCTTCCAGGAAAACAGCCGTAAGAGCCACACGCCAGGGCATACCCATTCCCATAACTACTGTGAATGTGAAAAACGCGTTAAGCCCCATGCCGGGCGCAAGCGCAAGCGGCAGGTTGGCAAAAAAAGCCATCCACAAAGTGGCAACAATAGCGGCTACTGCCGTAGCGGTAAACACAGCTTCCGGCGTCATGCCGTCGCCAATTTGCCCCAGTATGCTGGGATTGACCGCCAAAATGTAAGCCATCGACAAAAAAGTCGTAGCCCCGGCGACAAACTCTCCTTTCACCGTAACGCCCCGTTCCCGGAGCTTGAACAATTTATCCAATGTTTCCATATCACTCCCCTTAGTTTTTGCGAAAAAAGCTTGCCCGGGGGCCGTTTTTGGCGGCGTTTTCCGGACAAGCCTTATTTTCACAGATTTGCAACAATCTTAGTTCCCGTTTTTCCAGCCACGCCGTCCCGCGCTTTTGTCAATAGCGTAATAAGCGCGCTAGGAGGCTCCCGTCCGGCTTTGGCGGAAGACGACTTTACAAAGGCCATAGCCGCTTCCATTTTTGGCAACATGGAGCCTTTTGCAAAATGGTTTTCCGCAATCAGCTTTTCCGCCTCCGCCAGCGTAAGGGTGTCAAGCCATTGTTGGTCCGGCTTGTTAAAGTTTATCGCAACTTTTTCAACAGCCGTAAGAATTATAAGCATATCAGCCTCGATAAGCTGCGCAAGTTTGGCTGCGGAAAAATCCTTGTCGATAACGGCAGGCATACCGTGATACTGGCCGTCCTTCATGGCGACAGGTATTCCCCCTCCCCCTGCGGCAATCGGTATCTGCCCTGCGGCAAGCATCCCCTTGATAATCCCGGCTTCCACGATATGCTGCGGCTTGGGGGAGGCGACAACCTGCCGCCAGCCCCGGCCGGCATCTTCCATAACGGAAACACCCTGGGCTTTAAGAGCGTCGGCCTCTTCCTTGCTCATAAAACCGCCAATGGGTTTTGTCGGGTTTTGAAAAGCCTTGTCGTTTGGATCAACTTCGACCTGGCTTATGATAGCGGCAACTTGCTGTTTCATTCCCCGCTTGTCAAGTTCCATGCGAATAGTGTTTTGCAAGTCGTAGCCAATGTAACCCTGGCTGAGCGCCACGCACACCGATATTGGCAACACGGGAAATTTGCTGTTAGCCTTGGCCGCTGTCTCAAAAGCCGTCAGGATCATTCCCACCTGGGGGCCGTTGCCGTGGACTATCGCGATTTCATGCCCGGCCTCTACCAAGTCAACAATGGCCCCGGCGGTTATTTTTGCCGCAGTCATTTGTTCTTCCAGATTGTCGCCAAGGGCGTTGCCGCCCAAGGCTATCACAATTCTCTTCTTCATACAAATTGCTCAGGAAAAACAACGCTTGATGTCTTTGGCAACCAAGTTGCTCAAAGTTTCCTGCGGGCATTTTACTTTGGCAAGCATGATCATCGCGGCAATGATGTAAGGCTTGTGGCTCGCTTCCTTGTACAACGGAACCCGGTAACGGTCAAACACCGATGCGGCAACCTCGCCTTCTTTGCAGCTAACGCCGGAGATGTCCGCAGGCAGGCAGTGCAGGTAAAGCGCCTGGGCGTTTTTTGTCAACTTCATCATGTCTTCGGTGCATTCCCAGTCTTTGTGTTTGGCGTTTTGGGTAAGAAGCTCTTTTTCCAAAGCCTTTATGCCGTCAAAGTCATTGTTGCCGTACAAGTTTGTTCTTTTTTCCATTGCGGCAAAGGGAGCCCAGCTTTTGGGATACACAATGTCCGCATCCTTAAAGGCATCTTTCATGGAGTTGGATTTGGTGAACTTGCCGCCGCTAAGCGCCGCGTTCTTTGTCGCTACAGCTTCGACTTCCGGCATCATTTCGTAGCCTTCCGGATGGGCAAGATGCACGTCCATACCGAAACGACTCATAAGGCCGATAACGCCTTGGGGAACAGAGAGGGGCTTGCCGTAAGAGGGGGAGTAGGCCCATGTCATTGCGATTTTTTTTCCTTTAAGTTTGTCTATGCCGCCGAAGTATTGAATGATATGATTCATGTCGGACATACTCTGCGTGGGATGGTCAATGTCGCACTGCAAGTTTACCAGTGTCGGGCATTGTTCCAAGTTGCCTTCGATAAAACCTTCCCGCACCGCTTTTGCGACTTCGCGCATATAGGCATTGCCCTTGCCGATATACATATCGTCCCTTATGCCGATAACGTCCGCCATAAAGGAAATCATATTGGCGGTTTCGCGTACCGTCTCGCCGTGGGCGATCTGGGATTTGCCTTCGTCCAAGTCCTGTAGCGCAAGGCCTAACATATTGCAGGCCGATGAAAAGCTAAAGCGCGTCCTTGTGGAGTTGTCGCGAAAGTTCGATATGCCAAGCCCCGAATCGAAAATGCGGGTAGAAACATTGTTCTCCCTAAGCCAGCGCAGGGCATCCGCCACGGTAAAGGTTGCAAGAATTTCATCGTAGGATTTTTCCCATGTAAGGAAAAAATCCCCGCTGAACATTCCGTTGAAATTGAGTTTGTCCAGAGCGGACAGATACTGTTTAATGTAAGCCATTTTTGTCTCCTAAAAAAATATATTTGCACGGCCGCCCCAAAACACAGATTTTGAAACAGCCGCTTTAGATACCAGCTTGAAAACTTCAGGTTATGCGTCAGGCATTCCCTTCAGTGTAAATGTTCGGCAGCGCGGCGTAAACGGCGGCGCAGTTCACCAGATCGAGCTTCCATGTTTTTTCGTTGGGGGCATGAGCCTGCGCTTCGGCGCCGGGGCCGAAACCTATGCAGGGGATTTTATTGCGACCCATTATCGTAACACCGTTAGTCGAAAACGTCCATTTGTCGGTCAAAGGCCGGGACTGGCGCATTTGCAAGGTTTCAGCCGGGCCAACGCGCTTGTCCCCGTACATGGCTTTGTAAGTTTTTTCCAATGCCTTTGTCGCCTTGTGGTCTTCCGGGATTACCCATGTCGGGAAGTAGCACTCGATTGGATATACAAGGCCGGTGTACGACGGGCTGTCATATTCGTACATGGACACGGTAACATCGGATTTGTATTTTTGGACGGCAGGCAGTTGCCGTATTTCTTCCAAGCAGCTTTCCCAAGTTTCCCCGGCAGTCATACGGCGGTCAAGCGACACGGCGCAGGAGTCGGCAACAGCGCAACGGCTGGGCGACGTAAAGAAAATCTGGCTTGCAGTTATTGTGCCGCGTCCCAAAAATTGCGCCTCTTTCCATTCCGGGTTATATTTTTCGCTCAACATTTTTACTAAGCCTTTTACCGGGGCAGAATCGTCGTTCTCGTTAAGGGCGCGCACGTCTTGCAAAATATCCGCCATTTTGTAAATCGCGTTATCGCCGCGCTCCGGCGCGGAACCGTGACACGACACGCCTTTTACGTCTACGCGAATTTCCATGCGGCCGCGCTGCCCGCGATAAATGCCGCCGTCAGTAGGCTCGGTAAGAACAACAAACTCTGGCGTAATTTTGCTTTCTTTGATGATGTATTCCCAGCAAAGCCCGTCGCAGTCTTCCTCCTGCACTGTGCCTGTTACGATTACCCGGTATTTGTCGTTTAGCAGACCTAGGTCTTTCATAATTTTCGCGCCGTAAACTGCCGACACAATCCCGCCAAGCTGATCCGATCCGCCGCGCCCGCCAATCGTTGTTTCGTTCTCGAAACCTTCATAAGGGTCGAACTCCCAGTTGGCTTTGTTACCGACACCGACAGTGTCGATATGCGCGTCATAGCCGATGAGCGTTTTGCCTTTCCCCATGTAGCCTATGACATTGCCCATTTTGTCTAACGCCGCCTCGTCAAAGCCGACTTTTTTCATTTCTTCCAAAACTCGCGCCGCAGTTTCTTTTTCGCCGCAACTTTCGCCGGGCAGCCGTATCAGGTCTCTAAGAAACTTTACCATGTCCGCTTCATAAGAGCCTGCAGCATTTTTAATCGCTGTAAAATCCATATATTTTCCTCCTAACTATTTGCGCTGGGATAATCACCGTCCCAGACTATATCACGAAACTTTTCCGGATCGGTGTTGCCTTCCGTGCTGAAAAGCAAAATCACCGATTCCGAATTTATCCCCAGAGCTTGGCGGAAGTCGCCGTACTCGCTGTCCCTAAGAATGGTGAACAAAAGCCCGGCAGTAACCGCGCCCGACTCGCCAGAAATAACTTTGTCATCGCCCTTTAGCGGAACAGCTAACACCCGCATTCCTCGTGATGCAACCCAATCCGGCGATGAAACAAAAAAATCGGCGTGGTTTTTAAGAATTTCCCAAGAAACCGTATTGCCCTCGCCGCAGGCAAGGCCGGCCATTATCGTGTTCAAGTTTCCTTTTACGCCGACCAGCTTCCCCGCCAAATTGGAAACATAAAGGCAGTCCGCCGCCGATGCTTCCACCACGGTCATGACAGGCGGATTATCGCGGAAAATGTTTGCGAAATATCCGATTATCGATCCTGCCAAGGAACCGACACCCGCTTGTACAAAAATGTGCGTGGGCCGCTCAATCCCGGCGGCGGCCAACTGAGCGCGGGCTTCCAGCGCCATAGTGCCGTAACCCTGCATTATCCAGCCCGGTATTTCCTCGTAGCCTTCCCAGGCCGTATCCTGAACGACAACTCCGTTAGGATCGCCTGCCGCCATTTTGCCGGCGAGCCGCACCGCATCGTCATAGTTAAAATCCGTAATGGAAGCCGCCGCTCCCTCTTTCAGAATATTTTCCAAACGCGCCTTCGAAGAGCCTTTCGGCATATACACTACGGATTTTTGCCGCAGCCTGTTTGCCGCCCAAGCCACGCCCCTGCCGTGGTTGCCGTCTGTCGCCGTGTAAAAAGTGATGTCGCCTAACGCGCGCTTGGTTTCGTCTGACACCATCGCCCGGTAATCAATGTCGGAAAGCTCTTTTGCAAGTTTTCCTGCGATATACTTCCCAATGGCAAAAGAGCCGCCCAAAACTTTGAAGGCGTTAAGATCAAAACGAAACATTTCGTCTTTGACGAAAATTCCCTTTACGCCTAAGTATTCCGCAAGAGATGACAAATTAGCCAAGGGGGTTTGGGCATACTGAGGGAAACTCCGGTGAAAGCGGATTGCGTTTTCAACCTGCGCTACAGACATTAGGGAAAGGCTTTTTGAACAATCTGTTTCCGGCATCTCGTTGTATGCCCATTTTATCGGCTCTCTCATTGTTAAGACACTACTCCTCTTTTTACGAATTCACGAGTAAGCTTTTCCATGTCAGGTTCTATGCGAATCAAGTTAGGCGAAACGCTACCGGGCGCATCGCCGTGTATTCCGGCGGCCTTCTGGCCTGACACCACGTCTTTAAGGCCGTTTCCCGTAACGATTGACACAACAAGCGCATCGCTTGGAATAAGCCCCTGCGCCGCGGCTTTCGCAAGCCCCGCAGTACCTGCAACCCCGGCCGGCTCGCCGAAAATGCCAGAGCTTGCCCCCAAAAGGCGCATTGCCGCCAGGATTTCCTCATCGCTTACATTGACAGCGATGCCGCCAGAGTCGCGTATAGCCGCCAGCGCCTTGTCCCCGTTACGCGGAAGGCCGACGGCGATGCTGTCCGCAAGCGTGTTTTCTTCCATTTCTTCCAGCGGCGCGTTTTTTTCGATGGCGCGGTTCACAGGACAGCAGCCTTCGGCCTGCACGCTTATAAGTCGCGGCAGTTTGTCGATAAGTCCGACAGCGAAGAGGTCCTTAAAACCTTTCCATACGCCGGCAATGGTGCAGCCGTCGCCGACTGAAACCGCCACAAAATCCGGGGCCGCAAAGCCAAGCTGCTCGGCAATTTCCAAGGATACGGTTTTTTTCCCTTCGGAAAGATAAGGATTGATAGAAGCGTTGCGATTGTACCATCCGTATTTTTCAATCGCCTGCGCGGAAAGCCGGAAGGTCGCGCCATAGTCGCCTTTTACGCTGACGACGGTTGCGCCGAAAATTAAAAGCTGGGTCAGCTTGCCCTGGGGGGCGCGTTCCGGCACAAAAATCACGGATTTTAGCCCCATAGAAGCGGCCGCGCCGGCCAAAGAAGATGCGGCGTTCCCGGTGGAGGAACATGAAACCGTGTCCTTGCCCTCGTGAAAGGCTCTCACTGCGGCAACGGCCGAGGGCCTGTCCTTCAGGCTTGATGTCGGGTTTATCCCGTCGTCTTTCACATACAAGTTTTTCAGCCCCAGCGCTTTTCCCAGTGCGTCCGTTTTGTAAAGCGGCGACCAGCCGGTTCTAAGGGGGCAGACTTTCGCGCCTTCCTCAATCGGAAGAAAGTCCATGTAACGCCACATGGAAAAGTTTTTGTCGGCGGCAAACTTTTCCCGGCTTACCCTTGTTTTAATGTAGTCGTAGTCGTATGTTACTTCCAGCCTGCCGCCGCATTTTGTGCAAGTGTAGGTTGCTCTTGCCGCTTCAAACTCTGCGGCGCATTTTACGCACACGGCGTTTTTTACGTTTCGCATAACATCACCTCCTGCGCCCGGCTTTACAATAAGCCCGTCTGCTTGTTAAACTCGTTTATAAGCGCGTCAACGGCATCGGCCTGCTTTTGAACGGCGGCAAAGTTTTTTTCCTGATTGTGCCATTGTTCGTCAAGCTCTTCGGCCGTTCTTCCCTGCTGTTCTACCCAAGTGTAGTATTTTAGATTATGCACACGCCGGCGTTCCTCCAAGCCCATCTCCAGCATATTGTCCGTACCCTCGCCGTGAAGGCTGGCGGCAAAATCCCCGGCGGCTTTTTCCCTTGAATACGCGCCTTCCTCCTGCGCCAGTTCCTCTATGCGCGACCGATACATTTCCACGGAGTCTGTCAAAACCGTGGCGACCACGTCGTTTTCGCCAAGCCCGTAATACTTTGCAAACTTTATGCAGCACAGCATATTGGCAATACCGGAAATGCCCATGAGCGCGAGCGATTCTACTTGCGCCTTATTAAGGCCTGCGGAAACAAGATACTCCTTCCCGGCCGGCTCGTTGAACAGCCGCAGAAGCGCCATGCAGTCGTTGTCGTCAATGGCGATAGCCATGTCGGTATTTTTCACGTTATGCACCCAGGGTATGTGTTTGTCGCCGATTCCTTCTATTCTGTGCGCTCCGAAGCCGTTATTCAAAATCGTGGGGCACTGCAAGGCCTCGCCTACAGAAAGTTTGCTTTGCGGATAACGCTGTTTCAAAAAATCGCCGGATGCAAGCGTGCCGGCAGAGCCGGATGTAAAGCAGGCCCCGGCAAAGTTAAGGTCTTTGTTGTTACGCAACATACCCTCGAAAGCTTCGGCGATTGCCGGCCCTGTTACGCTGTAGTGCCACATATAGTTTCCCATTTCTTCAAACTGATTGAAGATTGTCGCATCTTTGCGCGTGGCTTTTATCTCGTGCACCTTGTCAAAAATTTCTTTAACGTTGGATTCCGTCCCCGGCGTGGCTATGATTTCCGTGGCGACGGTTTTCAGCCAGTCAAAGCGTTCCCGGCTCATGCCCTCCGGCAGTATCGCGACGGAGTCCACGTCCATAAGTTTCGAGTTGAAGGCCCCCCCCCGGCAGTAGTTGCCGGTAGATGGCCACACCGCTTTTTGCTGCGATGCGTCAAACTGCCCTGTTACAAGCCTTGGCGCAAGGCAGCCGAAGGATGCGCCCACTTTGTGGCATCCCGTGGGGAAATATTTTCCTACCATGCAAATTATTTTTGCCGGCACTCCTGTAAGTTTGGACGGCAGTTCGATGTAATTCGGCTCGCCGAAAAGCCCGCCGTATTCTTTCGGCTCGTTTTTCCATGTAACCCGGAACAGGTTCGCCGGGTCAAGGTCCCAAAGGCCGGTTTTTTTAAGCCGCTCCTTTACGGACGCGGGGGCGGTTGACGGGTCGCGCATCTGGCTGAATGTCGGGACGATAATCCCTTTTTCTTTTGCCTTGCGGATGTTTTTTTCCAGGCCCTGCTTGTTTATTGTCAAGTCTATCATGTGTTTCCTCCTTCATTTTTCAGGTCCGGCGTTTGTAAAAGCCGGACGATAAAGCTTTGTCGTTATTTTAACAGAGCTTCTTCTTTTGTACTAGCAAAAACCGTGCCAACTTGTCATTTTTTTGATATTTTTTGTTTTGAGTATTGCAGGGCAAAAACTTCCGTAAACGCTTGGCTTTTAAGCTGTTTTTTTGGAATTTTTGTCCGGGAAAATAACGGAACTCTTTGCAGAAGGCAGAACTGAGAACATTTCTATTATCATTTTGAGAAATTTTCGCATTTTGAGAAATTTTGCCCTTGCAGGGGCTTCAAACAAAACCACCGTCCGCCGATGAAAGGGAGGTGTTTTTTTGGAAATAAAAAACATCGCCCTTGTTTTTTCCCTCTAGGCCGGGAAGACAGGCCGCCGAGGCAATCGCTGCGGCAATAGCCGAGGCAACCGCCGCAGTTTCCGAAACGCCGGTTATGAGAAGCCCCCCTTCTTTTAAGGCCGCGTGCAAGTTGGAAAGAATGCGCGGCCTGTTTTTGGCGGTAATGTAAATAAAGGCGTTCCTAAAAAAAATAACGTCATAATCCTTGCCGGGCAGCTCGTCCATAAGGTTATGCGCAAAAAAAGAAATGTTTTTTCTAATGGAAGCATCCGCAAGATATTCCGGCCTGTAGCCCCCTTCTATTTTTTTCAGGAAAGGAGCCGCCATATAATGGAAACAACTCCCGTCTTCCCGCAAGGCGCGTTCCGAGTAAAGCCCTTTGCTTGCAATTTCCAGCGCCTGCCTGTTAATGTCAAATGCGTCAATATGGAAGGGAACAGGCTTTTCGCAGTTCTTGTTGAAATCGTTTAATAACATGGCAATACTGTAGGCCTCGCAGCCGGATGCAACCGCCGCGCAACAAATCCGTATTCCGCCGGCCGCGCCGCGGCCGCCCCTGCCGCCTTCGCCTAATGAATGCAAATAATCTCGAAGCAGAAAAAAATGCGCGCTCTCCCTAAAAAAATAAGTTTCGTTTACCGTAAGAAAACCGGCAGCCTCGCCGGATAAAAAAGCATTTTTTATAATTTGCGCGTTCAAAGAACCGTATTTTTTGCAAAGCTGTAAATGCAACCTTTGCGCGTCATCGGGATCGACTTTAATCCCGTAACATTCTTCTGCGACAGCAAGTATGCTATTTATGCCCTTATCGATGTTGTCCATTTTTATCCATGTTAGTCATGTTAGCCATTCTACTGCCCGGCTGCAGCCATCGCTGAGGCCAGCCTTGCCAGCTCCGCCGGGATTTTATCCAAAGGAAGCACCTTATCCACACAGCCCGTTTCGGCGGCGGCCTTGGGCATACCGTAAATGAAGGAAGTTTCCTCATCTTGCGCCAGGGTAACGCCGCCCATTTCGCGCACGGCAGCCGTCCCTGCCGCGCCGTCGCTGCCCATTCCTGTAAGAACGACGGAAACAAGCGCGTTTTTAAGACTTTCCGCCGCCGTCTTAAAAAGAACGTCCGCCGCCGGCTTTTGATTGTGCTGGGGAGCCTCATCGTTGTAAAAAAAACGACAGTCGTCGCTCTCTGCTCCTTTTCGTCTAAGCTCCAGATGTTTGTCGGTGCGGGCGACATAAACAGTTCCCGGTTTAAGAGGCTCCCCTTCTTCTGCAAGCTTTACGTTCAATTTTGTATGAGTGGCCAACCATTGCGCGAAACTTTGATCAAAGCCCGAAGAGTTATGCTGGACGATAACTACCGGCGGATGAAAGTTGCCAGGTAAAAGGGCAAAAAAAGCGGCAAGCGCCTTTGGCCCGCCTGTGGACGAAGCTATCACCACAGCCCTTATTTCCCGGCTCGGCTCTTCGTTTAGAACAGGCGCATCGCTTTCTTTTTTACGCGACTTGACGCCGCTTATCCGTCTAAGTGTTTCGTAAATTTCCCGCCGTTTTTCTGCCGGCAACGAAGCCGAAAATACCGCCTTTGAATAAAATTCCAACGCGCCCTTGACAGTCGCTTCGTAGGCGTTTTTCGCGCTGTCATTGTTTGTAATGACAACAATGGGAACGGAAGTTTTTTTCATCGCTTCTTCAATTACTTCAAAGCCGTTTTTTTTTGACAGCTCTATGTCCAGCGTTACGAGATCGGGATTAAGGGATAAAATTTTATCGATTGCATCTTGCCCGTCGGCGGCCTCGCCTATAATCTTAAAGTTTTCGCCGCCTTCAAAAAAGTCCCGCAGCATACTGCGCGTAACGGGACATCCGTCAGCAATCAATGTATTTATCACCTATAGCCCTCCGTTATTTTTTGAGTGTCCAATATAAGAATAAGTTTTTCGCCGGCAAAATGCGCACCCTTAAAGTATTTTAACATTTTTGACAGAACGTCGGGTAGCGGGTGTATGTCTTCGCCGGCAATCTCAAGCTCGATGTCCACCCTTGGAACCAAAAGCACAGACGGGGGGGCGGTTGCCTCCGCGTTTGCATTAGCATCATCATCTGCGGCCGTTTTTAGCACAATGCCGTGAACGGCTGAATCGCCATTTAACCCCAGCAGAGCCGGCAGCGATATAAAGCCGCCGCCGCCTTCGGACGCTTGCCCCCCCCCCCC
>WRKI01000339.1 GCA_009778155.1 Spirochaetota bacterium | reverse complement strand
GAGCTACGGTAAGCCCGCGCCTTCCTTTTGCATCATTATCGAACATAAGAGCGGAAGGAAGAAGTAGGAATGAAGTAGGGCTTTCTAATCAGTACTTGGTGCCTTTGCGCCTTTGTGCCTTCGTGTGATAAAAATGGGAGTGAATTCCGAAGTTCGAGCATTCATGCGTTTGTCGTGCTTCCCTAGATATGTAGAATTGCTTTTTTTCCGGGGCCGGTTGACAGGCGGGGCGTTGGTGCGGTAGAATTGAAGCAGTACCTTATTCGGCTGCGCCGATTTGTCGGTTTTTGCAGCCTCAAGCTTACCGGCCAAGGAGGAACCTATGAGCCAAACCAGTGATACAAGCAACAGCGCAGATGATGTGTTAAGCGAAAAAGAGCAGCAGGAAATAAAGGCCAAATTTGACAAGGAGTCAAGAACACGGCAGTTTACCGGCATCCCTAACTACCTTATAACCGGACTGCTTTTAGTGTTCGCCGTTTATGTTTTTGCGACAACACTTTTTTTCCCCCTGCCAGAGCAGATTAGACGCACAGTATTTATCGGCCTCTTGATGATACCGGGCTTTCTTATTTACCCCATGCGCAAAGGACAACAACGCGTCAATTATGTCCCTTGGTACGATTTCGTTTTAGCCGCCCTTGGGGCTGGGGCGTTTTTTTACTTCGCCGCCAACTTTCACGCACTCGTCCAAAGATCGATCATGATAAACCAGACAGACATGATAGTCGGAGCAGTCGGCATAATCGTTCTTTTTGAACTTTGCAGACGAATAGTCGGCATCCCCATACTCGTAGTCGCCGGCGGCTTCATCGCCTACGCCTTTTACGCCGGCTTCAGCCTGCGCCGCGTCATACACCACCTTTTTTACACAACAGACGGAATAATCGGCACACCCATCGCAGTAGTCGCCACCTTTGTCGTGCTCTTCGTTTTTCTCGCCGCCTTCTTGGAAAAATCCGGCATAGCCCACTTCTTTATCGACATGGCAAACTCCGTAACAGGAGCCTACTCCGGCGGGCCGGCAAAAGTGGCCGTAGTTGCAAGCGCATTTCTAGCTACGATTTCCGGCAGCTCCGTGGCGAACACCGTAAGCTCCGGCGCCGTTACCATCCCTGTAATGAAAAAAGCCGGCTACAAACCCCACTTTGCGGGAGCCGTGGAAGCCAGCGCATCCTCCGGCGGACAGATAATGCCGCCCATACTGGGGGCCGCCGCCTTCCTTATGGCGGAAATTACAGGCATCCCCTACACACAGATCGCACTCGCCGCGCTCTTCCCGGCAGCACTGTACTTTGTCGGAGTGTTTTTGAACGTCCACTTTGAGGCCAAGCGGCTCGGACTCGCAGGTCTGCCCAAAGAATCCCTGCCAAAGTTTTGGCCGCTGTTTATCGGCAAAGGCTACCTTTTTCTTCCTATAGTAATACTAATCGTCATGATGGCGCAAGGCTTTACACCGTCCCGCGCCGCCATATTCGGCATACTCGGTTGCTTCGTGTTAAGCTTTATCCGCAAGGACACCCGCTTTACACCCGGCCGCTTTGTTGATGCGCTGACAGCCGGCTCCAGAAACACCATGAGCATAGCGATGGCCTGCGCCGTCGCCGGCTGCATCGTTGGCATAGTGTCGCTCACAGGCATAGGCCAGCAACTTGTCGGCGCGATGGCCGTTTTGGTGCGGCACCCCTTCCTGCTTGCAACCGGGACAAGCCTTTTCGTGGCGCTTTTCCTTACGATGATCGCCTGCATAGTCGTCGGCTTGGGAATGCCCACCACGGCCAAGTATGTCATTATGGCCACGGTAACCGCGCCAATGGTGCTTCGCGCCGGGGCGGAACTTGGAATCGACGTGCCGATTTTGGCCGTGCATATGTTCGTCTTTTACTACGGCGTGCTTTCCGACGTAACCCCTCCAGTAGCCCTTGCAAGCTATGCGGCGGCCTCCATAGCAAAAAGCGACCCCATGAAGACATCCCTTGTCGGGACAAAACTTGCGGCGACAGCCTTCATCATCCCTTATGTTTTTGTCTTTAGCCCGGCAATCCTGCTTATCGGCTACTCGCCCTTCCTTATCGCGCACGTTCTTATAACGGCTTTTATAGGAATGTTTGGCTTTGGCGCGGGACTAGCCGGCTATATGCTGCGGCCGATGAACCTGCCAACCCGCGCACTTGCTATCGGCGGCTTCCTTTTGTGCTTAAGCGCATCCCTTTTGGTAAGCCTTGTCGGGATCGGCATGATAGGCATTGTTTTTGCAACCCAGCTTATCACGGTTAGAAAGGAAAAAGCGATGGCCCCGGTTCTTACGGGAAACACTTGGGGGAAAGGCTAACTGAAGTTCGCAGGCTAACTGAAGTTTGCGAACTTCAGTTAGCGGCGGCAGTTGCCGATATAAGAAAAAGATGATAAACTTGCAGATATGGGAGTAAAAATCGCACTGTTTGTTTTATCGTTGGCTGGTTTTTTAACACCGGCGGCTGCACAGGGGACACAGGGGGGACAAGTGGAGGCCTTGCGGGGCTTTCCCCTAAGAGTGAACCTTATTGTTGACGGTTCGGGGGCTTTTGCCGAGGTCGCTCCGGCGGCCAAGGCTTGGCTTTTTCAAAATATTGTTGACGGCGTTTTGGCCGCCGGGGACAGGATTACGATATGGAGCGCGGGCGAAACCGCCGCGCTTGTCTTGGAGCAAAGCATTAGCGGAGCCGGCGACTTGGAAGCTGTCCGGCAGGCGATTCTGGAGCTGCCGTCCGGCGGGGGCGGCGCGGATTTTTCCTCGGCACTGGAACAGGCCGCCTCGGAGCCGCCATTCGATGGCGTAACGCACACCCTGCTGGTCAGCTCCACCGCTTCGTTTTCCTTTGCATTTGCCGGGGTCGGGGCAAGCCTTTTGCGCATTTCGCGTGTGGAGGAATTCCCCGGCTGGCGCGCCTTGGTTGTGGGCTTAAACGTCGAATCAAGAGTGAGAGAGGCGGCGCGGGATTTGCAGCTTCATTTTTAGAAGCGGTGTGTTTTGCAAGAAAATTGCCGGTTTTCGTCAAATTTTTGTAACAAGCGACGCTTTGCATTGATTATATTTTATAAGAAGCCGGCGGCTCCGGCTGTCGTAGATTTAGTATCAGGGGAAGAGTGATGAAGAAGACGCTGACGGGTTTTACTATCGTTATTTTTACATTATGTGCTGGGTTTGTCGGCGTTCTTTTATCCGGGGTTTTGGAAAACTTCCAGTCAACGGAGGAAGCCCAACAGCGGAGCGTAAGGGTTATAATTCCGCAGGCGAACCCGGAAAGCGGTGCGGGGGCAAACAATTTAACCGTAATTTTAGAAGAAAACCTTACCCCGGCCGCGCCTCTTGAAAACGGCCAAGTGGCTGTTTCCATACTCAACTTGGTTTACGATGCCAGCCCTCGTCAGGAGCAGATTGTCGCCTTTCGCCGCGCCAACGAGGTGAACGGGCAAATTTACATAACCCTTATCAGTTTTGACGAGACCGCAAACCGGTACAGGCAATTTTGGAGCCTGCCCACGGCGGTAACCCAGGGCGGGACGGTTTCGATTTTCTCTATGGACTTGCTCGGAGACAGGAGCAACTGCATTGTCGTTACCGGCATGAATAACAGCAACGAGCATACAATGACCGTCTTCCGGGACGGAGCCTCCGGTACTCCCAGTCCGGGGCGCCCCTTCGTAAAAATAGCCGAAATGCGTGCGGATTCTCCCATTGTTATAAACGAGGTTTCCCGCTCCTTGGCCTTCCGCCAGGGGACGGCAAACGGGGAAAGCTTCACGATTACCGCTTACAGGCAGGATGCGGAGTCCGGCAACTTTATGGATCAGCTTAGGGTTGTTTATGCCTTTAACCCGCCCAGCGGGCAGTTCCAGCCGAGCAGCATTACAAGGCTTCCGGGGATTCAAATCGAACAGCAGCGCGTCAGGGAATTGTTGAGCGGCCGCCCCGGGGTGTTTGAAAACTTTATCCACGGTCTTTGGTATTACGAAAGCCCCGCCGGGGAAGTCCAGTATATGTATTTTGACACGATCAGGCGGGAAATTATTTTTATGAGCGAAAACCATCAGCAGTCTTTCGCTTGGCAGCGTTCTTCTCCTACCCGCTACGGGCTTCATGTTACGAGCCAAAGCAATTCGATTGATTCTTTGCGGCGTTTTATCGACATAGAGCTTGCCTCGCTTGACGGCATTCACCTGCGGGTAAACGAGCCTTTGAGCATGAGGATTATGGTGGCTTCCCCTTGGAATGGCGCTTACAACCGGGTTGTGCGCCAGGCAGAGGCCAGCGATTCGCCCATTCAGCCGGACATTGACGCGGTGTTTGACAGCCCCTGGGGCAGGATTCGTTTTTACAATTCCGGCTACTATACGGTTACTTACGGTAACTCTGTCATTAGCGGGGGGCGTTATCTGTTTTTCACGGTGAACGGTTACAATTTGCTGGAGCTTCGCCCGGATCAGGGTATGGACAACCATGGCGGCCGGCGGGACGGCGAAGTGAACAGCGCCCGCGAGGTTTTCCAGATTGAAGCTCTGGGGGCGACTACCGCCATGCTTACCCGCGTGCGTCTTGGCGCATCCGGCATTTCCAGTATGCAGGAAATGCCTGTCCTCTTGACCCTGGCAGAAGCCGCCGGCGGGGTAATGCCCGCAGTTATAGCCAGCGGCAACTAGCCGGGGGCGCGGGGGGTCTCAAAAAGTTCACACAGAGGCACAGCAAACCGACAGTGCCTTTGTGTGAGGCTTTCTTTCGGCAATTCCATATCTTTGCAATCCGTGTTATAATTCTTCTAAGGAAGCACTGATTAACTTCGAGTTGATCAGTGGTTGCCTAGGAAGGTGGCTCCATGCCTGTTGCGGCTGGCGGTTTTTCTCGATTTATTTTTGGCAGGGCTTTTCGGAGGATTGAATGAAGATAGGGATAGATACTTTTGGCTGCAACGGGGGCAATTCCGGGGTGGGAATGTATTTAACTCACTTTTTGAAGCGGGCGGCGGTTACCGGCACGCTTTTTGAACTTTTTGGCTGGGAGTACGACAGGTTTTCATACAGCGACTACGCGCCGGATTTCGAGTTTATACCGCAGTGTTTCATTAAGGGCAGGACGGCGAACTCCGCCTGGCATCTTTTCAAATATCCGCCTTTTGCAAAAAAAAGGGGCTTTGACGCTTGTTTTTTCCCGGCGGCTCACAAAAGGCCTCCGTACAATTCCCCCTGCCCCTCTGTAGGCGTGGTTCACGACATGGGCGCATTTTGGGGCACGCTTAGGACAAGGGAGCATTTGGGGGCGCTTTTGCGCATGGTGCTTCCCAACTCTCTGCGAAAGCTGGATCGAGTTATCGCCGTAAGCGAGTGGGTTAAATCCGAGCTGGTCCAGCGGCTGAAGGTCGATGAAAAAAGAATCGAGGTGTTGCAAAACGGGATTGACCATTCGGCTTTTTACCCGCGCCCGAAAACCGAAGAGGTGCTTTTAATCCAGCCCTTCAGTTTTAGACGGCCTTATGTGCTTTGCGTCTCCAGCATTGACCACCCTGTGAAGAACCATATCCGGCTAATAAAGGCCTTTGGCATTTTTAAGGAGACGACCAAGTATCCGCACCGGCTGGTGCTTGCCGGCGGGGACAGTAACAATGCCGACACGGTTAAAGAGGCGGCCGAGGCCTCGCCCTGGCGCGGGGATATTTTTTTTACGGGGCATTTCCCGTCGAAAAGCCTGCCGGAACTTTATGCGGCGGCCGATTTCGCAATTTTCCCCTCGATGTACGAAGGTTTCGGCATGGGGGCGCTGGAGGCAATGGCCTGCGGGGTTCCCGTTCTTTGCGCCCGGGCGGCCGCCCTGCCGGAGACGGCCGGCCATGCGGCACTGTATTTTGACCCGCTTAACGTGGAAGACATGGCAGACCGCATGATTGCGGTTACGACAAACCGCGACATTCACAGGGAGTGCCGCCGGCTTGTAATCGAAAGGGCGGCTTCTTTTTCCTGGGACAGGTGCATGGACAGAACCTTGCAAATCATCTACGAAACCGCGTGAGTGCACGGCGTGATCGCACGGCGTGAGTGGGTTTTCCCCGGTGCCTCCGTGTGCGCCCTCTTCTCGCCGGAAACAAAGTTGCCTCGCTGTGCTTCTTCCTCCGTGGTGAAAATTATTCCGCTTTGTGGCCGGCAAGGGCTTTCTCTGCTCCCGATCTTCCTCTAACTCTTCCTTTGTGCCTTCGTGTCTTTGTGCCTTGGTGTGAGATTCTTCCGGAGTTCGTGCCGTTCATGCGTTTTTATCTTGCAAAATTCCCGATTTCGCGATATAATTTTATAATAGAGGAAAAATCACTTTGGGCGACGATCTTCGTGGCGGCCGGCATGGTTTTTTACATCAGTTGTGTTGCCAGTTTTTATCAAGGCCTAAAGATATAAAAAGGGGATGAAAAATGAGCAATACCAGAAGGCTTACGCCCGTTATCGAGGTGGACGAGGAAAAATGCATCAACTGTTACGCCTGCTTAACCGCCTGCCCGGTTAAATACTGCATTGACGGCTCTGGCGAAAAGCTGGCTATAAACCACGATCTGTGCATAGGCTGCGGGCACTGCATTGTCGTCTGCACTCACAGGGCGCGGCACGGAATTGACGACACGGAAAAGTTTTTTGCCGACCTTAAACGCGGCGAAAAAATGATCGCAATCGTGGCTCCGGCCATCGCCTCGGTTTTTTCGGGCAACTTTCTTCGATTTAACGGCTATCTTAAATCGCTTGGGATCGAGGCCTGCTTTGACGTAAGCTACGGCGCGGAGCTTACGGTGTTATCTTACGTCAACTACATAAAGGAAGACGCCCCCCGGTTTGTCATCGCCCAGCCTTGCCCCGCCATCGTAAATTATATCGAAATATACCATCCCCAGCTTATCCCCTATCTTGCGCCGGCGGACAGCCCCATGCTTCACACGATGAAAATGATAAAAGAGTTTTACCCTAAGTTTGCAGGCCACAAAGTTGCTGTTATTTCCCCCTGCATTGCAAAAAAGAGGGAGTTTGACGATACCGGCTTCGGAGACTACAATGTTACCATGCTGTCTTTGAAAGAAAAGTTTCAAAAAGAAAAGATCGACCTTGAAAATTTCCCCGCCGAGGAATACTTCGGGCCGGCGGCCGAACGCGCGGTCTCCTTTTCCTCACCGGGGGGCTTGATGGAAACCGCCGATCGCTTCATACCCGGCATCAAGCGGAACACTCGCAAAATCGAGGGGACGCACACGGTTTACCCTTACTTGGCAAAACTTGCCGCCGATTTCAAAAAGCCCGGCATTGAACTGCCGCTGATTATCGACTGCCTGAACTGCGATCTGGGCTGTAACGGCGGCCCCGGCACGGGCAACGGCGAAAAATCCGTAGACGAGCTGGAAAGCCCGATCCGCATACGTTCAAAGGAGCTTGAAAAAAAGCTGAATCCAAAACAGCGGGACAGAATTTACAAAAAGTACCACAAAATGTTAAGCCGTTACTGGAGGCCGGACTTGTACAAAAGGCAGTACAAGGACATTTCCGGGAACAGCACTTTGAAGCGCCCGAATCAAAAAGAGCTGAACAAGGTCTACGAAAGCATGAGAAAATACAGCGATGCAGACCTCTATGACTGCACCGCCTGCGGCTACTTTTTATGCAGAAGAATGGCGACCGCCATTTTTAACAAGCTGAACAAACCGAGCAACTGCGCACACTACAACAAGGCACTTGTAGAGGACGAGAAAAAAACGATAGCCTTTATTAACCAGCAATTGAAGATGCACATCGCCTACGCTCTTGAATTGATCGAGGGCATCAATGCCCTTGTTGAAAAACTGGACGGCAGTCTAGGTACGCAGTCAAAATCGGTGTCGAATTCTTGGACGATTTCCGAAAAAGTAGTCGGTTCGCTTAAAGAGATTTCCGATCTTTCGCGGCAAAAACTGGAAGCGATCGTGGGATTGATCGACAACGCTACCAAGGGGCAGAGCGCGATGCAAGAGACGATTCTGGCCGTGCAAGACATTTCCAAGTCGGTTGGCGGCATAGGCTCGGCGATTAAAATCATAAGCGTTATCGCGGCCAACACGAATCTGCTTGCCATGAACGCCGCAATCGAAGCCGCCCACGCCGGGGATGCCGGCAGGGGTTTTGCCGTTGTTGCCGACGAGATTCGCCGCCTGTCGGAAAGCACGCGGGAAAACTCGCGCGGTATCGCGCAGACGCTTTCAAACATCATAGAGGGGATCAACACCACGTCCAAGCGCACGGGGGATGCCGGGGGATTAATCAACGATATGTCCGACGAGATTAACAATTTTTCGGGAACGATGAGGGAGTTTATTGACACTCTGGGCAAGGTGTCGGCCGAAAGTTCGGACATTACCAAGTCGCTGGACGTATTAAGCGATAACAGTTCCTTGATCAGGGACGAGTACGCCAAAATGCTGACCTTAACGGAAAAACTGCGGCAGGACATGATCTTTCTGGCGGATATGTCGGCAGACATTGTCCGCGCAATGGAAGAAGACGACAAAGAGCTTCTTTCCCGGCTCATGGCCAAGGAAGAGGCGTTCAACGCAAAAATGCGCTAAGGGGCGGGGGGATAGTTTTTGGCAAGTTTTTCGCGCATTTTCGGAAAAAATTCTTCTAAAAGCCACTGAAAAGTATTATATTACAAGCAGGAGAATTTTATGCCGATAGAACAAACAACAACAGCCCCCACTTTTGAGTCGGTGTGGGCTTTAGTCAAAGAAGTCGCCCAAGCCCAAAAGGAAAATGAGCGAATTTGGGAAAAACACTTAAAAGAAGCCGCCGAAGCTCGGAAGGAAGCCGCCGAGAGACTAGCCGAGAGGCAGAAGGAAGCCGCCGAGAGGCAGAAGGAAGCCGTTGAGAGGCGAAAAAAAAACGCCGAGAGGCGAGCCGAACGGCAAAAAGAAGCGGACGAGAGGCGAAAAAAAGCCGCCGAAATAGAAAAAAAAAGGTCAAAAGAGTTAAACCGAAAAATTGGCAAGCTGACCAATCTTTTCGGCGACTTTACCCTTGGCATGGTTGCCCCCAAGCTGCGCAAAAAATTTGCGAAATTCGGGCTTGACTTTCATACATCCGGCCTAAACGTAGTTGTTCACAACAAGACAGACGACTCATCTCTTGAAATTGACGTTTATCTTCAAAATGGAGACAAAGCCATGCTGGTCGAGGTAAAAACCAAGCTCACTGTGGATCGAATAAAAAAACACGTGGAGCGGCTGGAAAAAATGCGCAGGAGCGCGGATGTACGCGGCGACAAACGGACTTTTTTAGGGGCGGTGGCGGGTTTTTCCATAGAAGGCGAGGTAAGAGATACCGCCCTGGCGGAAGGCTTCTACCTGATTGAACCGGACGGGGAAAACTTTAACATAACAGAACCGTTCGGCAAACCCAAAGAGTGGTAGACGGCCGGGGGAGCCGCAACATCCCCCGCGTCCCTAGGCTTAGAGCTTTTGCAAAAAGGCCAGCAGAAGCCGGGAAAAACTGCCCTGGGCGGCGGCCCCGGCGTCCAGCACTTCCTGCTCGCTCAAGGGCTGATCCAGAACCCCGGCCGCCATGTTGGTAACAAGGGAGATTCCCAGTATCTTCATGCCGGCGTGGTTTGCGTAAATGCACTCGTGCACCGTGGACATCCCCACCACGTCCCCGCCCAGCGTTCTAAAGGCGCGAATCTCCGCAGGGGTTTCGTACTGGGGGCCTGTGGCGTAAAAATAAACACCCTCCCTTAAAATTACACCCTGCTCGCCGGCCACCTCTTTTATAATGCGTGTGTAGTCCCGGTCAAAAACATAGCTCATGTCCGGAAAACGAGGCCCGAACTCAGGGATGTTTTTCCCGATAAGCGGGTTGGGCAGGCCGAACTTGATAAAATCCTTCAAGACGACCAAATCCCCCACTTTGTAATCGGTATTGATGCCGCCCGCCGCGTTTGTAACAATCAAACTGTGCGCCCCGAGCAGCTTGGCCACACGGACAGGATAGGCGACCTCCTCCGCGCTGTAGCCTTCGTAGAAGTGCAGCCGCCCCTGCATGACGATAACCGGCTTGCCCGCAAGCTCGCCGCAAACAAATTGCCCGCTGTGCCCGGGCGCGGTCGATGTTTTGAAGTGGGGAATATCGCTGTAGGGGATGCAAATCTGGTTCTGCACGCTTTGCGCCATAGCCCCCAAACCGGAGCCTAAAACCAGCAGGTACTGGGGGGAAAAGCCCTTCAGCCTGCCCTTGATATAATCCGCACTTTCCGTGTAATCTTTATATTGAAGCATACCCTCATCCTTGCATAAAACGGGGAAAATATCAACCGGGGGCGCTTATACGAAGGAGCAAATCGTGGGAATAATAAGAGATAAGTCGCTGGCGCAAGCCGGGCTTGAAAAAATCAACTGGGTCAAGGATTTTATGCCGGTGCTTGCCGGCTTTGAAAAAAAACTGTCGGCGGAACAGCCCCTGAAGGGGCTTAAAGTGGCCGTTTGCGTTCACTTGGAAGCGAAAACCGCCTATCTTGGGCTTGTCTTGCGGGCGGCCGGCGCGCAGGTTTCGCTTACCGGCTCCAACCCGCTTTCTACAAAGGACGATGTCTGCGCCGCGCTGGACAGCCTGGGCGCGGAGGTTTTCGCCTGGCACGGGGCTACGCCGCAGGAGTACCACGAGCATCAATTGAAGGCTTTGGAGTTTTGCCCGGACATCATTATCGATGACGGCGGCGACCTTGTAACGATTTTGCACGACGAAGCCCCGCAGTTCGCGAAAAACCTACTGGGCGGCAGCGAAGAAACTACCACGGGGATTATGCGTCTTCGCGCGCGCAGCAATGCCGGCAAACTCAAGTTCCCGATGTTCGCCGTAAACGACGCAAAGTGCAAGTATCTTTTCGACAACCACCACGGGACTGGCCAGTCCACTTGGGACGGGATTATGTATTCGACTAACAACATGGTCTCTGGGCGCACGGTGGTTGTCGCCGGCTACGGCTATTGCGGCTCCGGCATCGCCAAGCGGGCAAAGGGTCTGGGCGCGAATGTCATTGTTACCGAGGTTGACCGCTTCAAGGCGCTGGAAGCTGTAATGGACGGTTTTCTTGTTATGCCCATGTCGCAGGCTGCTGCCTGGGGTGATATTTTTGTTACGGCTACCGGCTGCAGCGGTGTAATAACGGCCGAACATTTCAAAGTGATGAAAAACAATGTCCTGCTTTCCAACGCGGGGCACTTTGACGTGGAGGTTGACCGGGCGGCTCTCGAGAAGATGGCCGTGAAAAAAGAAAGCCGCAAGCCTTTTATCGACGGCTACCATTTGAGCGACGGCCGCGTATTGAATTTGCTGGCGGAGGGTCGTTTGGTGAACATTGTCGCCGGCAACGGCCACCCGGCGGAGGTTATGGACTTGAGTTTCAGCGTGCAGCTTCTTAGCGTGTTGCACATTGCCAAGCACGCAAAATCGCTGGAAAACAAGCTCTACGATATTCCCGCGCACATTGACGATGAAATTATCAGCCTGAAGCTTGCGGCTATGGGGATAGACATTGACACTCTTACCCCGGAGCAGGCCGCTTATTTAGGGAGTATGTAACAGCGAGAAAAAGCCCGCGCCGGGGAGCCGGGGCGGGCGACGGCGGCGGGCTTTTTCACGGTGGTTACATGGCGCGGCCTGTGCCGGTAAAGTGATCGAGTTGAATGTTTTCCGCCGCTTTTTTGCTGTTTGGAACATAGACTTTTTCAACTGGCACGGATAATTCATCCATTGATTGTTCCATGTTATTTTTTTGCGTTATGACAAAACCGGTTATATCGTTGATTTTTACGATCTCTTCTTGGCCGTAACGTTTTAACATATTGCCGCGCAAGCCTAACTGTATCGCCCTGCGTAAAACACGCTCCCCTTGCGGCGTATGGTCTGGGTCCCACTGCAATCTTACTTCCGATGATTCCAGCACTTTTTTCCATTCGTTTTTTTTCCCAAGCAATGTTGAAGAAACAGCCTTTTCCAAAATTTCATCAAAGAACTGCCGGGGAATGACTATTTCCAATATATTTTCTTGGCCGCTTTTGCTTGCCCAGCCAGACCTGTACATCATCCATAAAAAATTGGGTTTTATCCAGCTCATTCTTGAATAGCTAAATGCCCCGCCGAATTTTTGGTTTTTTACCGCATAAGATGCAATTTCATGGGCATAAGCCTGATAAACAGATATTGTTTCGTCATTGTAATTTGCAAGAATGTGCCTGCCCTGATTTGGCCAACCCATTGTTTGCTCTATGTATTTTTTCGTCTCCATAACTCGATTATCCCATGTAAAAAGTCCACTGTCAATTCCCGGCTTGAAAAAGGCAGGGGTTTGCTATAAACTTTACGGTACAATGAAAATAGCTCTTGACATGGATAACACGATTATTGACGAACTAGGCCAAACATTGCGCCCCGGTATTATAAACTTTTTGGAAAAAACATCCAAAAAACATGAGTTGATCCTATGGACAAATTCAAGGCGGCTACGCACTGTGGAAATACTGGAACATTTCGGCTTGCGGAAATATTTTGTAAAAATAATTTCAAGGGAAAATTACGATCCGGAGGAAAAGGGCAACAGAAAAGACATTGCGGCATTTGACTGCGATATAATTATCGATGACGACATTGAAGAGATAAACTATAACGCCCAAAAAGGCAAGACGGGTATTTTAGTAGAAACTTACAGAAAGGGCAAAGCAGTCGATGAAAACGAGCTGGAAAAAATAATAGCGAAATACAAATTGTAACCGCAATAATGCACCGCAATATATTGCGCCGCATTATTGCGCTGCCGCCAGGCAAAGTCAGGCGCATTCAATCCGTCGGGCTGGCCTTCCGTTATCCAGCCGCTTTAAATAAGCGCAAGATCGCGGGGGATTTTCTAAAATTGCGCCCTTCCCGCGTTTTTTTGAGGGTTTTTACGGCTTCGCTCCGCTGCAGGCCTTCTCCGGCCGCTTGACAAGGGGCTGGGTTATGCGATATATTGGATTTGGCCGCAAACCGATTGGCTTGCGGGTAATTCTATTGGCACTACCCGGTGGGGTAAGGGGGCGTTTTCAAAATTCGCGGTTTTGGAACGGCCTCAAAGGAGAACAAAAAACTATGTATGAAGTTTTGCAGCAATTTTCTTACACGGTGCGGGACGTCGGCTTTTTCCTATGGACTTGGGTCTTCGGTCTTGCGCTGGTCGGCGGCGGTATTTGGTTTTCGATCAGAACCAAGTTCGTGCAATTCACGCTTATCGGCGACGCGATTAAAATCCTGTCTGGCAAGAGCGCGGGTAAAACCAAAGGCGAAGGGGACGGCGCGGCAAAGCCGAAAACCGCTTTTTCCGCTTTTCAGGCTTTTTGCATAAGCGAGTGCAGTCGCGTTGGAACGGGCAATGTTGTCGGGACTGTCGTAGCGATTACGACAGGCGGCGCCGGCTCAATCTTTTGGATGTGGGCTATGGCGCTTTTCGGCGCGGCGACCAACTTTGTGGAAAGCACTTTGGGGCAGCTTCACAAGGAAAATGCCGGGGACAGGTTCCTTGGCGGCCCCATGTATTACTTCCAAAAAGCGTTCAAAAAAACAAAAGTGCCGAGTTTTATTGTGGCGACTATTATCGCCATTACATACGGTTTTGTGTTTAACTCGATTCAGATGAATACTATCGCGGACAACTTGGCGTTGTTTCTGCCGCACCGCATTATTTCCGGGATTGTGATAGCGGGCCTTATCGGGTTTATCATTTTTGGCGGGGCGAAGCGTATCGCGCGTATTGCGACAATGCTGCTGCCGCCTATGGTCATTATATTTTTGACGGTCTGCTTTGCCGTTATCGTATTGAACTTCCCCTTGTTCCTTCAAACGATGGGCTACATTGTCGTCTCCGCATTCGGCACGACGCAAGTTGCCGGCGGCGCGCTTGGTTTTACAATCGCGCAGGCTTTTCAGGTGGGTTTGCGCCGGGGGCTTTTCTCTAACGAAGCCGGCATAGGCACTGTCCCTATCGCGGCCTCGGCCTCCGATGTTTCGCATCCGGTAAAGCAGGGTTGCGTTCAGTCTTTCGGCGTGTTTTTGGACACGCTGCTTATCTGCTCTGCCACTGCCTTCCTTGTCCTTATGTCGGGGCTTCACACTGGCGGCACTACCGGCGTAATTCTTACCCGCGAGGCTATGGTCTACTGGCTTGGCCCTGTTGGTATGCCTTTTATTACGCTTATGCTGCTGTTGCTGCCATTTACTTCTTTGATTGGCAACTATTTCTACGGCGAATCTTGTGTGCGTTTTGTCTCGAAAAATCCCGCTACTATTACGGTGTACCGGGTTGGCTGTGTTCTTTTGATTGTTTTCGCCTCTCTTATGCCGCTGCAGCTTGTCTGGAACGTGGCGGATATTTTCACGGGCACGTTGGTTACGTTCAACGTTATCGCTATGTTCATGCTGTGCAATGTCGTAGTGAAATGTCTGGACAACTACCGCGAGCAGCGCAAGGCTTTTAAGGCCGGCACCGGCTCAGACCCGACTTTCTACGACGACATGATTGGAACGGACACCGCTTACTGGAAGCGTAACAGGTAATGTCATAACGCGCAACGCGCCCGCCGGCAACGCGCTTGCCCTGCAAGCCTGCGTGTTTGCCGGTGGGTGTGTTTTCTGGCGGATGCAAAATTGTTTTGTATGAAATAATATACACTTTTATAGTATTGACAAGCCCTGCTTAATATGGTAGGCTAAAAAACAGTTAAATTGGGGAGTATTTTAAGATATGGATTTTTCAGAATTGAGGGCCATAATTAAAGATGAATCAAGCAAAGGAGCATATGTACCGTCGTCGGATTTAATACAAAAGATTGTTTCTGAGCTAAAAAAACACGAAATTATTCCCATTATTACTGAAATAGGCTCAATACCAGAAGATATTGGTCATGATTCTAGCGAAGAGAAGCTATATGCCAAGGTTTCAGATATAGTTTTGGCAAAATGTTTTCAAGAGCTTGGTTTAAGGGCAACTGTCAATAAAGAACGCGCAAATTGCGCCGATGTTTTAGTAAAAAGCCAGTTTCACGGTTATTCATTGATAGCTGATGCAAAATCGTTTAGATTAAGCCGAACTGCAAAAAACCAAAAGGACTTTAAGGTAAAGTCTATGGCTGACTGGCAGGGAGAAAATGATTATTCTGTTTTAGTTTGCCCTTATTATCAATATCCAAAATCAAGAAGCCAGATATACGGTCAAGCATTGGATGATAATGTTACATTATTTTCGTGGGAATATCTTTCAATATTGCTAGAGAACAATATTTGCGAAAGCCAGCATCTAAATATATCAAATTTATGGAATGTTAGCAACATAATATCTGGCAATACAAAAAATGCAGACAAAAATAATTGTTTTCTTAATGAACAAGATAAAATAATCAGGCTGTATTTAAAATTGGAGTTAACGGAATTCGAGAATTCGTTTGACAAATTCAAATTAAATATAATTGCAAGAGGTGAAACGGAAATAAAATATTGGGAAAATAAAATACAGGAAATAAAGCTCTATTCAAGAGAGCAGGCTATTTCGGAGTTATTGTCATCATTAAAATTGAATGAAAAAATTTCTTCGATAAAAAAATATATTGATTTTCTAAAACGTGGGCGGTAATGGCTATGTATGCCCTCAATAATATATACAATGGAGATTCGATAGAGCTTATTAAAAATATCGATGACAATTGTATTGATTTAATAATTAGTGATATTCCCTACGGTATTGGAGTAGATACATGGGATGTGTTGCATAATAATACAAATAATGCATATCTTGGCACTAGTCCTGCACAAGAAAAAGCAGGGGCTGTGTTTAAAAAAAGAGGGAAACCTTTAAATGGCTGGTCAGAAGCAGACAAACTTATTCCAAAGCAATATTATGATTGGGTGATGTCTTGGGCAGAAGAATGGTTCCGTGTTTTAAAACCAGGAAGCAATGTTTTTATTTTTGCTGGAAGGCGTTTGGCACATCGCTGTATTTGTGCTTTTGAAGATTCTGGCTTTACATACAAAGACATGGTTGGTTGGGAAAAAGAACGTGCCGCACATAGAGCGCAAAGAATCAGTGTTATCTTTGAAAGAAGAAATGATACAGTCTCCGCAGCCAAATGGGTTGGCTGGAAAGTGGGAAATTTACGACCAGTATTTGAGCCAATACTGTGGTTTTCTAAACCATATAAGATTGGCGGTACAATAGCAGATAATGTATTGCAATATAACCTTGGCGCTTTTAATGAATCTATTTTAAATAAATATGGCCAAGTGCCAGATAATATTTTCCATATACAATCCCAACAACACGATATTGGTTTGCACCCAACCCAAAAACCATTACTGCTTATGGAGTTGTTAATAGAATTAACAACGGTTGAAGGCCAAACTGTTTGCGATCCATTTTGCGGAAGCGGAACATCGCTAGTAGCCGCCTTGCGCCTTAACAGAAATTATCTTGGTTTTGAAAAAGAAGAAGTATATTATGCCATTGCAAAAAATAGGATCAAAAATGAAATAAATGATTTAAAAGGTATGTTATTTGAACAATCGCCTCCATAATGTAATACTGCATATAACTAGCATTATTCGATATAAAAAGCCAAAAAGAGAAAGTGTATGGAAATTATCTTGTCGATACCGTCGGCAATGGCACTTTTGCTTGCGCTAGAAGCCTCTTTTGCTAGATGTTAAGCGACAATTTTGCAAGAACCTTAATCGAATAAATTAAAAGAACTCTTTTACTCCCCGGCTATCCACTGCTCCGTGCCGTCCTGCACAGGAAATTTATCCCAAAATCGGCAAAAAGGCAAAAAAAATAAAAAAAATCCCCAAAACTGCTTGACTTGGAGTTGACTCTAACTCGTAAACTTAAAACAGAGAGGTTAAAAATGAAAAGTTTTGAAACAGGCAAAAGACGGAGCGCTTTTTTGGTAACACACAAAAACTGGAGGAAAATTATGAAGCGTATAACGGGATTTTTTTTAGTCGCTACGATGGCCGCCCTTATTGGCTGTGCCACAATACACGATGTTGAAACAGGGGTTGCTTACAGGCATTTCCCTTCAATAGTGTATGCAGAATATCCTGCCGCACATAATGATCATCGCTTGCAACTTTGGGTGCCGGAAGAAGGAGATGCCCCGTTCCCGCTTTTTATTTTTGTTCAAGGCGGAGCATTTGCGGTTTCAGGCCATGCCGAAACTTTTTTCAATGATTTTGCGTTAGCAAGAGGCTATGCCGTCGCTTCAGTTCAGCATCGTGTATTGGGAGGTTTAATAATGACCCCAGCCGGCCCCGCTATTGATTATACCATACCGCCTTATCCGGCAGCTATGTTTCCCAACCAGACTTTGGACGTTTTAGCGGCAATACGTTATTTAAGAGCAAATGCTGACAAATACCGACTTGATACTACTCGCTTTGCAATTGGAGGACACTCTGCCGGAGGTTATCATGCTAAGATGATAGCCGCTCTTTCAAACTCCCCAACAGGAATAGCCCTGCTCGATCCTGACAACATAAGTGAAACTCTCGGAAACACGGCAGTTTCGGGTGAAGTAATGGCGGCAGTAAGTTGGAACGGGCTGTCTGATTTCATTCTGCTGGACTCTCAACTTCATGAACTTAACATAGGTCTTGACGCTCCTTTTTATCCACAGTCTTCCCCAAATTCGCCCCTTTCCAGATTTATTGGCGGCTCTCTTTTTGACCCGGCTATGGAATCTATTGTTTATAGAACAAATCCGTTGAACTATGTTCACTCAAATATGCCGCCTGTACTGCTTATCTCATGGCGTGATGATGAGCTTGTTCCTTATTTGCAAGCAACAATATTTGCCGACAGGATCAGACAAGTTGCTGGTTATGATAGAGTGGTATTGGAACTTTACGATGTAGGAGGACATTTTCCTGTGGAGCAAATGAGCAATACAGAACACTTGGAAAAAGTTTTTACATTTTTGGACAATGCTCTAAATATCCAAAGATAAGTTTCTAAACTACCCCAGTTGTGATTATCTTCTGCCAGAAAGCATCTGGGGTATTTGGAAAAAAAATTATAAAAAAAACAAAAACCGCTTGACTTGGAGTTGACTCCAACTTGTAAACTTAAAACAGAGAGGTAAAAAATGAAAAGTTTTGAAACAGGCAAAAGGCGGAGCGCTTTTTTGGCAATATTTTTCTTTGTGTTTACGGCCAGCGAGCGCAGTGCTGCAATAACAGAAACGCCCATAACAGGCAATAACAATATCGTTGAAATAGCAGCAGAAAACACCGTTGAAATGGAGTTCGTATGGATACCTGCCGGGAGCTTCCAGATGGGGTCTAGCGGAAATGAATGGAGAGCGCAGCCGCCACATCAGGTTACCTTGACTCAAGGGTTTTTCATGGGAAGGACTCCTGTAACACAGGCACAGTGGGAAGATGTGATGATCGGAAATACGAATAATATTAGCGCAACCCCCAGCCGCTTTAGCGGGAATCCTTCGCTGCCTGTGGAACAGGTTAGCTGGTACGATATTTTGGTATTTGCCAACAGGCTGAGTACAGCAAAAGGACTTGAGCCAGTGTACCGTATAAACGGCAGCACTAATCCTGAAGATTGGGGCTATGTACCGACAATGTGGAATGATCCTTTGCGGCCAAGATGGGATGCAGTAGAAAAAATAACAGGAGCAAACGGGTTTAGACTGCCAACGGAGGCGCAGTGGGAATTTGCCGCAAGAGCGGGAACGACAACATCTTGGAGCTTCGGAAACGAAGTCAACACAGATTATATGTGGTTTTCGGCTAACAGCAATAACCGGACACAAGAGGTAGGAACAAGGCCGCCCAACCCCTGGGGATTGTACGATATGCATGGAAACGTATGGGAGTGGGTGTGGGACTGGTTTGGAAATTTTACCCCTGCCGCAGGGATCGATCCTATGGGCCCCGCTTCCGGCACTCTTCGCGTGGGGCGTGGCGGCGGTTGGGGGCATACAGAATGGGATACCCGGTCAGCCGATAGGGGCGGCGTCAATCCGCCAGGCAGGGGCGGCAGCGGCGGTTTCCGTTTGGTGCGCCCCTAATCAACTCTTAGGGAAACACTGATTAAATCCTCGATGGGATTTAATCATCGTTTCATTAGTTTCATATATAAGGAAGAAAACATGAAGAAAGTCGGAATTGCCGTCTTATCGGCAATAAGTTTTTTTGCACTTCTAGCCTGCGAGCGAAACGCGCAAAGAGTTGAAAGTCCAGTAACAATCATAACTGCCGCTGACATAGAATTAGCAGAGGATGAGCCTTACCGCGCAATTGAAATATCAAATGTAACAACAAGAACAGGCAACATTGAGTTCACATGGGTATCTGCGGGGACTTTCCAAATGGGTACAGATGATGATGAATGGAGAGCGCAGCCAGCACATCAGGTAGTGTTGAGTCAAGGGTTTTTCATGGGGATTGCCCCGGTAACACAGGCGCAATGGGCTTATGTTATGAGTGGAAATACGAACGGAGTGAGCGCCACGCCAAGCCATTTTCATGGGAACCCGGCATTGCCCGTGGAAAATGTCAGTTGGTATGATGTTTTGGTATTTGCCAACAGGCTGAGTGTGGCAGAAGGGCTATCGCCTGTCTATCGAATAGGCGGCAGCACCAATCCTTATGACTGGGGCGTAGTGCCAAGAAGCAGGGGTGTTGCTTGGGATGCGGTAGAAATAGCCGCAGGCGCAAACGGGTTTAGATTGCCAACGGAGGCGCAGTGGGAATATGCCGCAAGAGCAGGAACGACTACGACTTGGAGTTTCGGAAACGAAGCCAACACAGATTATATATGGTTTTCCGCTAACAGCAACAACCAGACGCAAGAGGTAAGAACAAGGCCGCCCAACCCTTGGGGATTGTACGATATGCATGGAAACGTATGGGAGTGGGTTTGGGATTGGTTTGGAAATTATCCCGCTTATGCAAGAACCGATCCAATGGGAGCAGTTTCGGGCGACCGCCGCGGTGCCCGTGGCGGCAGTTGGAGCTACTCACTGGAGTACACCCCATCTGCGCATCGCGGCATGGTAAATCCATTTTTTAGCGACTTCAGCATAGGCTTCCGCTTGGTTCGCCCGGAATAAGGAGGTAATACCGTAATGGGAAAAATTGTGGGAAAATTTAACGAAAAAAAGTTAAAAAAATCTCCAAAACCCCTTGACTTGGAGCCAGCTCCAAGTATTAGGCTTAAAATATCATTCAATATGGAGAGGTTTTTTAATGGGTAATCACACGGAAAAAATACTTGTAGCATTTTTCTCTCATTCCGGCATAACGAAAAATGCCGCCAGAAAAATTCACGCAATTGTTGGAGGCGATATTTATGAGATCAAAGAGCAAGACCCCTATCCGCAGAATTATAACGCTGTTGTCAAGCAAGCGAAAGATGAGATAGCCAAAGGTTATCAGCCTGCATTAAAAGGCAGTTTGCCCGATATAAGCGAATATAATATAATCTTCGCAGGTTCGCCTAATTGGTGGAACACAATAGCGCCGCCGCTTGCAACATTTTTATCATCGGCAGACTTCGCAGGCAAAACAATAGTGCCATTTATTACGCACGGCGGCGGCGGATTGAATCGCACGGTTAGCGATATAGAAAAACTGGCGCAAGGCGCAAATGTCCTTAGCGGTTTTGACGCTAATAACGACAACCGTATTTCAGCATGGTTAAAAACCTTAAATATAGTTGGAGGAAAAAATGTTTAATCTTTACACACCACCCACAAGGGTATTGTTTGGAGCAGGGCAGCTAAATAATTTGCACAAACAGGCTATGCCTGGCAAAAAAGCTGCAGTCGTCATTTCTAACGGAAAATCAGGGCTTGGGTTTCTGCCACGTTTAGAGGAACAAATGAAGTTATGCAGCGTGGAAACCTTTGTATTTGACAAAGTTGAAGCCAATCCGCTTAAATCCACCGTAGAAGCGGGGGCGGCTTTTATCCGTGAAAAAGGCTGTGATTTTGTTGTCGCGCTTGGTGGCGGCAGCGTGATGGATGCGGCAAAAGTAATGGCCATGCTTGCTCCAAACCCCGGCGATTTGTGGGATTACGTTTTCGGCGGCACGGGCAAAGGGCTTATCGGTAAAAACCCCGCTTTGCCCATGATCGCAATTACCACCACCGCCGGGACAGGCTCGGAGGTTGACCATTACGGCGTTGTTACCAAGCCGGACACAAACGAAAAAATCGGCATCGGCGGACGTGAGGATATGTTCCCTGTTATTGCGGTGGTTGACCCTGAACTAATGACAAGCGTGCCGCCAATGTTCACAGCCTTTCAAGGTTGGGACGCTCTTTCCCACAGCATGGAAGGTTATATATCGGCGGCGGGAAATATTATGAGCGATATATATGCGTTAGCCGCTATTGAGAACATAAGCCAAAACCTTGCGGCGGCGGTTAAGGATGGTAACAATATTGAAGCAAGAGAAAAAGTTGCGTTAGGCAACACTCTTTCGGGCTTTGTCATGGTAGCTGGCGGCGTAACAAGCCAGCATTCGCTTGAACACGCTCTATCTGCATATCATCAAGATTTGCCCCACGGCGCAGGTCTGGCGATGCTTTCAAAAGCGTATTTTTCGCATTTTATCAACCATCGCGTTTGCGATGAAAGATTTGTAAAAATGGCGCAAGTCATGGGAATTGCAGATGCAAAAAAGCCTATGGACTTTATTTACGCGCTTGATAGGCTTCAAGCTGATTGCGGCCTTGCTAGTGTAAAAATGTCGGATTACGGAATTAGGCTAGGCGACTTTGAAACATTTGCAAAAAACGCAAAAGACACAATGGGCGGTCTGTTTTTATGTGATAGGCGCGAATTGAGCATTGATGATTGCGTAAATATTTTCAGGAACGCATACGGGTAAAAACGAGAAAACTGCTTGGCTGGCTTAGTCCAGTCAAGTAGTTTTAAACAAATGGTTTTTGGAGGAAAAACTGAATATGAATTACAGGAAAAACAAAGTCAATGGCGATGACCTCTCAATTCTCGGTTTTGGTTGTATGCGTTTTCCAAAAGACGAAAGCGAAACCGAGCGGCTTATTTTATATGCCATAGAAAATGGCGTAAATTACTTCGATACTGCGTATCTGTACCCTAACAGCGAGGCAACCCTTGGCCGCATTCTTAGCAAAAACGACAAACGCAAGGACGTTAAAATCGCGACAAAGATACCGCCGCATCTTGTCAAGAAGCATGACGACTTGGACAAGGTTTTCAACAAACAGCTTGAGCGCCTTCAAACTGACTATATTGACTATTACTTTATCCATATGTTGACAGACGTAAGTGTGTGGGAAAGGCTGGCTGGCTTAGACGTGGAAAAGTGGGTTAATGAAAAGAAGGCGGAAGGCAAGATAAAAAACATCGGCTTTTCGTATCATGGCGGCCAAGAAGAGTTTATTAAGATATGTGATGCTTATAACTGGGAATTTTGCATGATTCAGTACAATTATTTAGATGAAAACAATCTTGCGGGCAAAAGCGGGTTGCGTTACGCGGCAGAAAAAATGCCGGTGATGATTATGGAACCGCTAAGAGGCGGCGTACTCGCAAACAACTTGCCGAAAAGCGCAGTTAAAGCCTTTGAACAGGCTCATGTAAAAAGAAGCCCTGCCGAATGGTCGTTACGGTGGCTATGGAATCAGCCGGAAGTTACCTGTGTTCTGTCGGGAATGAACACAATGGATATGCTCAAAGAAAATATCGGCGTAGCCGGGATTGTGAACGCTGGTGATTTTGTTGAAGAAGATTTTGACGTAATCGCGCAAGCAAAAAAAGCGTTGGCGGAAACCATAAAAGTACCTTGCACAGCCTGTAATTATTGTATGCCATGTCCGCAAGGCGTCGATATACCGACCTGCCTTTTTTGCTATAACGACATTGCCATCGGCGGCAAAAGACAGGCTTTCATGAACTATTTAACGCAAACATCTATGAAGTCTAAACCTCAAATGGCTTCTTTATGCAATCAATGCGGTATGTGCGAAAAGAAATGTCCGCAGAAAATTGAGATACGCAAGGAGCTTCAAAACACATCCAAGGCACTTGAAAAATTTTATTTTAAGCCTATTTTATTCTTTGCTAAACGACTCATGAAATTATAGAGGAGGAACTGGAAATGGAAGTCTGTAGAAAAAAAATGCCCTCGTTAATAATGACCTTCATTATTTTTTGGGCGCTTACCGCTTGTAATTCAACGGATCGCAATACTTTGCAAATCGGCGAAATGCCGCAGGAGCAAAATGTACTTATTGCCTATTTATCACATACAGGTAATACAAGAATGGTAGCAGAGCATATTCAATCTTTAACCGGAGGGGAATTATTTGAAATCAGAACAGTGGAACCCTATCCTCAAAACTATAACAACCATTTAAGAAGAGCATCTGACGAACTTGCTGCAGATTACAGGCCGGAACTATCAAGCCATGTGAGCGGAATGGAGAGATACAATGTAATTTTTATCGGCTTTCCGATATGGCACGGCAATACTCCTATGCCAATACGAACTTTCCTTGAAACATACGATTTTTCTGGCAAGACGATAATCCCATTCAGCACGAGCGGCAGTAGCGGTATCAGTCAGAGCATGGGGGCAATACGGAACCTTTTACCTAATTCGCTAGTATTGGACGGCATCGGCATAACTCGCGCAACCCTTGGCCGTTCATACGAGCTTATTGAAGAATGGTTAATCGGTCTTGGCGTTAATACAAACGAAATCCAAAACAACACAGAGGAGAATATCATGCATATTCAAGTTGGCGACACATTACTCGAAGCGACATTGGCGGACAACTCATCCGCAGAAGCATTAAAAGGATTGCTTACATCAGGCCCCATCACAATTTATATGCGCGACTACGGAAACTTTGAAAAAGTCGGCTCATTACGTGTAAGGCTGCCAGAAAACAACGAGATGATTACCACTGAACCTGGAGACTTGATTTTATTTCAGGGAACTGCCTTTGTGATTTATTACGCGCCGAATACTTGGAATTTTACTAGGCTTGGTAGAATTAACAATGTTACCCAGGCGGAATTGATAGAGATTCTTGGCGAAGGGAATGTTACAGTTACCCTCTCTTTGCCTAGATAGTATCAGTGAGGCAAAAAAACTATTGACTTGGGTTACTTCCCAGTTGTAATCTTTTAATTATGGAGGCTGAATATGACAATTGCTGAAATAGGCGGAAAATGCAACTTATCTACCGACACGCTCCGTTATTATGAACGGGTCGGATTAATACCGCCGGTAAAGCGGACAAAAGGCGGCATCAGGGACTATAGCGAAGAGGACTATCAATGGGTTGAATTTGTAAAGTGTATGCGGGGCGCAGGAATACCGGTTGAAATGCTGGTTGAATATCTTGAGCTTTTTCAATATGGAAAAGACTCGCGAGAAGCCAGGAAAAAAATTCTGAAAGAACAGAGGGACATTCTTGCTGAACGCCTAGCGGAAATTCAACAAACTCTTGATAAACTGGATTTTAAATTAGCCAATTACGATGAGTTTGTATATGAAGCAGAAAAAAAGTTGTCTAAACAGGTATATGACAAGGAATAGCTAAAAATATTGGGGGTTTTTATGAAAAGAAACAAGTATTTTTTGTCGGCAACAACAAAGTTGACTTTTTGTCTCTTTCTTGCCGCAGGAATCACTTTGTCGGGTTGCACAAGAGGAACAATCAATGTGCAAACAGTTGTTGGAAATGAAGCGCCGATAAATGAAAGCGCAGAGCTTATTGCCTACGGTCAAAACAGCGATCCGGCTGCTGCATCACAAGGGGGAGCAATGAGAATGAGAATAATAATCGGCGCAAATACGCTAACCGCAACAATGGCAGATAATGCCACAGCTCGTGACTTTATGTCGCTTCTTCCATTGACATTAACAATGGAAGATTTTAACAGGATAGAAAAAATAAGCTTTCTGCCCAGGTCTTTGACGACAGCAGGAGCACCACCAGGTTTTCAGCCTTCTATGGGGGATATAACCCTTTTTGCTCCCTGGGGAAATCTTGCTATATTTTACGAGGATTTCCGTTTTGCAAACGGGCTGATTTTTTTGGGAAGAATTGACGGCGACGGCATAGAAGCCTTTAATGTAGAAGGTTCATTAACGGCAACGTTTGAAGTATTGGAGTGAGTTTTTAGTTTTATAAAACGCCACAAAAGTTGGGCTATAAAACCTTAAGCACCAATAAAAAAATATATTTGGAGGTTTTTATGAAAAACAAACGAAGAACTTTTGGGATAACAGCAGCACTAGTAACAGGACTTTTGCTTTTTGCTGTACTGTCTTTAACCAACTGCACTAGGATCGAAGCACAGGCAAATGTACCGACTCCAGTAGGGATAACAGGTGTTGGCACACAAACTGCCGGGCGTAATATCCTTGGAGAATTTGCCCCACAGTTTGCGGCATTAAATGACGATGTGCTTTTTGGCGAAGTTTGGGCTAGGGAAGCCGAACTGGCTCCCCGTGACAGAAGCATGATAACAGTAGCTTCGCTTATCACATCGGGAAGTTTTGAACAATTATCTTTCCATTTGGATTTTGCAAGGCAAAACGGAGTAACCAGAGCTGAAATCGTAGAGGTTGTTACACATCTTGCGTTTTATGTGGGGTGGCCGAATGCATGGTCAACTTTCAACAGAGCAATAGAAATTTTTACGGAAGCTGATACAGCAGCTAACGAAGGGGAGGAAATCACGGTTGAAGGGCAGATAGGAAGGCAAACCGCCGGACGCAATGTCCTTGGGGAATTTGCTCCGCAGTTTGCGGCATTGAACGACGATGTGCTTTTTGGCGAAGTTTGGGCTAGGGAAGCCGAATTGTCGCCCCGTGACAGAAGCATGATAACAGTAACTGCTCTTATCACATCGGGAAGTTTTGAACAGTTGGCCTTCCACTTAAATTTTGCAAGGCAAAACGGAATAACCAGAACCGAAATTGTAGAGGTTATTACACATCTTGCGTTCTATGTAGGTTGGCCGAATGCATGGTCAACTTTCAACAGAGCAATAGAAATTTTTACGGAATAAGTTCCCAGAGGCTGGTATGAAAGTACCTAGCCTCCTACTTGGAGGTTTTCATGAAAAACAAACGAAGAATTTTTGAGATAACAACAGCACTGGTAACAGGGTTTTTGTTTTCTGTTATGGCAATTTTTATCGGCTGTACAGAAAGTGGTGAAACGCAGGCAACAAATGCCCCAATCCCTACGGGTGAAATCCTGTCGCCCGCTATAACGGCAACCGAAACTACTTTTCCCGCCGTTCCTGATCAAACTGGTGAAATCATGCCACCCGCTATACAAACAAACGAAACTGCATTTCCTGTCATTCCTGATGCAGCAATAGAACGCGGTCTGACTTTATCGGATATGATTGTTAGGGTAACCTCACAGGGGCGAGTCGCTACATTTCAATTATATGATACAGTTGCTGCCTTTGAATTTTACAGGCAGTTACCCTTGGAATTGGCTCTGACAAATTTCCGTGATGCTCAATGGATGTTTTTTCTTCCCCAACGGCTTAATGTAACGCCACAAGAGGCTTATCATCAAGGCATAAGGGGCGAACTTAGTTACTATGAGCCGTGGGGGAATGCTTTCATGCTTTATAGAGATTTTTATGCACGCGACCAAATGCATCGTTTAGGATTAAATCTCACCGGGCTTGATGAAATTGCTGGAATGTCCGGCATTGCGCGGATTGAAAGATACGAGTAAACTGTTCGTCTTGGGGTTACTCTCATTTTGCCCCCGGATTTAACCTTGGAATTGCTCGTGCGGGGGTGTTTGGGGAGGAGGCGGTTTCCAGATTAGCTTTTTTGGCAAAATTATGGATGTTTTTTGTAAAAGTGCGGAAAAACGGCTTGACTTTTTTACGGGGAGATGCTATAATTGTACTATATGTTGTTTTAGGCTTTGTTGCTGTTGCAATGTGTCTAAAAAATTAGACAAAAGGGGGAAAGTGGAAATGATGGGACTCGTTAAAAATTTTACTGACAAAGCTGGCCATATAATAATTTACCCCCCCCCCCCCCC
>WRKI01000338.1 GCA_009778155.1 Spirochaetota bacterium | reverse complement strand
AAGGATACTTTGATGGCTAAAAATTTGTCTTGGCGGGTTTGCGTGATGAATTTTCAAGGAAATTAAGCCTTATGTTTTCTAAATGTAGAATTGCTGCTGTGCCTCTACAGCCTCTTGAAAAAACGCGCGGTAATGGGGTAAAGTGGATGCAGGAGACTTTTTATGAAGAAAACAGGAAAAAAACGTATTTGGCTTTTTGCCTTGGTTTCGCTTGCCGCAGTAAGCGCCGCGATGCTGATAACGACCCAAGCGGTGGCCGCCGCTAACCCGGCCGTACAATACGCGGGGGTTCCAGAAAACCTTCCCGCAAATATAGACCAGCCTCTTCAACCAGCGCAACTGCCGCCGGGCATTGTTTCGGCGGTTTTTGTCGAAAGCTCTACCGGCACGGACGACGGGGTGGCGCGGCTTTTAAGCTCGATGGCGGAGCACGGCCTTCACTTCCACCAAGGCGCGGCGGCCCCAGGCGGCCTTATAGCTTCCAACTCCGTGGTGATTCTTAAAATAAACGGCCAGTGGGACGAAAGGGGCGGCACAAACACCGACCTTATCCGCTCGGTCATTCAGGCAATATTGAACCATCCGGGGGGCTTTACCGGCGAGATTATCGTGGCGGACAACGGGCAGGGGCAGTTCGGCCCCTTCGGGCACGGGGGCAGTTTAAACTGGGCGTTGAACAACGCGGTTGACACTAGCCAGTCGGTCATGCACGTTGTCAATTCTTTCCAAGCGGCCGGGCACAGCGTTACAGGCGTTTTATGGGACGAGTTTACCACGATTCAGGTGCAGGATTTTAACGCCGGCGATATGCGCGACGGCTTTGTCGTGGAAAGCGCGGTGCGCCCCACCGGGCTTCAGATTTCCTTCCCCAAGTTTACGACGGAGTTCGGAACTCATGTCAGCTTTAGGGAGGGCATTTGGAACGCGGCCGCCGGAAGTTTTGACAGCGAAAGGCTCAAGGTGATCAATATGCCGGTGCTTAAATCGCATATGCTTTTTCAGGTAACGGCCGCCGTCAAAAATTACATGGGCATTCCTTCCGACAGGCTGACCAACATGGGCGCGGCAAACAGGCCGCACAACAGCGTGGGCAGGGGCGGCATGGGAACGCTCATGGTGGAAACGCGTATGCCGGTGCTTAACATTCTGGACATGATCTGGATTGGGCCTGACATGGGGCCGCGCAATGTTTTTGCCAACGCGGTTCAGGTGAACAAGATCGCCGCTTCGACCGACGCTTTCGCGCTTGACTGGTGGGGGGCAAGATATGTCCTTATACCGGCGGCCGCGACAAGGCCCGGCGGGAGGCACGTCGCGATGAACCCGGACAGCAACGAGCCGGGAACCTTCGGCCACTGGATGCGTCTTTCAATGGCGGAGCTTCACAGGGCGGGCTACCCCGCGACTATGACTCCGTCGCAAATTCTGGTTGTAGACCGAAGCTCTTGATCTGCCGCGCCCCCGTCCGGGAGCGGGTGGGGGTCAACGCTAAGGAAGCACTGATTAGCTTCGAGTTAATCAGTGTTTCCTTAGAGGTTGCCTATTTTGTCCAGAATGATGCAGAAGCCTACCCCCGGCCTTCCGCCAAGGCGAGCCAGTCCTGCCGGTAGGCCGCAAGTTCCGGCAGGGAAAGCGGCTCTTGCTGGCGATAGCTTATGTCGAAGTCGCCGGCAAGGTCGGCCAGGGATTTCCCGCTTAGGGCAATCTTTGCCGTCATCGCCGCGCCCAAGGCGGAGGCTTCGGCAATGTCTGTCAGAAAAACCTTGTTGTCGGGAAGCGCGGCGGCAAGCAGCCGGCTGTAGGACTCGTCTTTTCTAAAGCCGCCTTCGATATACAGCTCGTAACCTTTTTCAATGCCGGCACGCTGGAGCGCGGTAAGGGTTTGCATGACAAGCGATATTCGCAGGGCGGCAAAAACCTTGGCATAGTCGCCGAAGCAGGGGGGGGAGGGGGCGGAACCAAAAGAGTAAACCTCCCCGTCCTCGACAATCCGCGCGTTTGACAGCGGGAACTGGCCGGAGCCGGGCATAAGCTCCGGCAGCAAAAACAGCCGTCGCTCTTTCAGAACTGCGCGGTACAAAGCTTCGTTCCAAGGCGGGGAATCCTCCCGGCCGTGCCGCTGGAAAATCTGCTTTGCCCAGGTTTCAAACTCCAGTCCGCCAAGAAAAATCGCCGTTTTTATCGGCGTGCCAAAGGCCGATATGTTAAAAAAAACAATCTTGCCAAGCTCAGTTTCGTTAAAGCCGTATTTTTCCACGGGGTTCATTATAACGCACCAAGTGCCGCTGGAGTTTAGGATAAAGTGCCGGCCGCCCTTTTTTGCAAAGTACGGAAGAAGCGCCGCGTTGGAATCATGTATGCCCATCGTTACGATAGTGTCTTTGGAAAGCCCGGTAAGGGCGGCAAAGCTTGCGCTTACCGTGCCGAGTGTGTCCCAAGACTTGCGAAGCTGGCCGGGGATAAGGGAAGCAAGGCCAAGCTCTCTGGCCACGGTGGAAAAATCATCATGGATTTGATCCCACAAATAGGTGTGGTTGCCCATGTAGGTTGACTCCGCGCCCATCTCCCCGGAAAAACGAAAGCCCCAGTACTGGGGGTAGGGCAACACGGCGTGCAGGTTTTGGAAGGCTTCGCCAAAACGCTGCTGCAAAAAGAAAAGCCCCTTTGCCGGGTTGATCAGCGCCTTAAAGGCCGGCGTGCCCGTCTGAAGCTGCAGCTTGTCGGCATCGCCAAAACGCTCGTAAAAAAGTCGGTGGAAATCCTCCCCCGGCTCGTGGGTGTAGTACACGCAGGGCAGGGCGCACTGGCCGCCGGCATCAAGGCACACAAAGGTAGCCCCGTGGGCGCTTACGGCCAGCGCTTTTATCGGATACTTGGCCGCAAGTTCTTTTAGCTCTGCGACAAACCACTTTTCCATTGCATCAAGGTCGTGGGTTTCAAGCCCTTCTATCATTTTGGGTTTGAAGTTTTTGCCCCGCGATTCAAGCTGGGAAAGCGAGCTGTCATAGACAGCTATTTTTTTGTTGGTCATTCCAATATCGATGACCGCTATTGCATACTCCATTTTTACCGCCTGGCGGGGCTGTTTTTTCCCGGCACCAATTACATGATACACAGAGCAAGGCCTTTTTGTCCAGCAGGCTGTCCGCTTTTCATTGAAGAAAGGGAAGCACTGATTCAATCCCATCGAGGATTTAATCAGTGCTTCCTGAGTTGCCTTAAAAACAGTGCCGGCGGGGAAGCCTGCCTGACACCCCCTTTTCGCGCATGGCTTTTTCGTACTATGCTTGTAGTATGACAGAGCATATCCGCAATTTTTGCATTATAGCCCACATCGACCACGGCAAGTCAACCCTGGCCGACAGATTGATCCAAAAAGCCCGCATTGTTGACGAGCGCAACTTTCAAAACCAGATTCTTGACAACATGGACATCGAGCGGGAGCGGGGGATCACGATAAAAACGCAGGTTGTAACGATTCCCTACACGGCGGCGGACGGGAGGGCCTACGAGCTTAATCTGGTAGACACGCCAGGGCACGTTGACTTTAGCTACGAGGTAAGCCGGGCGATAAGTTCCTGCGAGGGGGCCTTGCTTCTAGTGGATGCAACCCAGGGGGTGCAGGCGCAAACGCTGTCCAATATGTATCTTGCCTTGGAGCACAACTTGGAAATGGTGCCGGTTATCAACAAGATCGATATGCAGGCGGCCGACATCGAAGGCACGAAAAAACAGATTGAAAAAGATTTGGGGCTGGATGCCGACGACGCGCTTTTGGTATCCGCACGGCACGGCACAGGGATTGACGAGCTTTTCGAGGCTATCGTACAGCGCATCCCCCCCCCCAAGGGCAGCGCCGACGCGCCCCTTAGCGCGCTTATTTTCGACTGCCACTACGACACCTACCGGGGGGTTATCGTGCACTTGCGGGTTTTTGACGGGAAGATTAAAAAAGGGATGAAAATCTCTTTCATGTCGAACAATTCCGTGTACGAGGTCGAGACTGTCGGCATTTTCAAACTTGGGCTTGTGGAAAGCGCGCAGCTTGCCGCCGGGAATGTCGGTTATGTGATTGCCGGAATAAAAACTGTCAGCGATGTAAAGGTTGGCGACACTGTTACAAGTTCCGACAATCCCTGCAAGGAGGCTCTGCCGGGCTTTCGCGAGATTAAGCCCGTGGTTTTTTCTTCTATCTACCCGGTGGATTCAAACGATTACGAAGAGTTGCGTACAAGCATGGAAAAGCTCAAGCTCAACGACGCTTCGATTATTTACGAAAAAGATTCGTCTGTCGCGCTGGGTTTCGGCTTTCGCTGCGGTTTTTTGGGGCTGTTGCATTTGGAGGTTATTCAGGAGCGGCTTGAGCGTGAGTTCAACCAGTCGGTGATTTTTACAGCCCCATCCGTGCGCTACAAGGTGAGGATGCGCGGCGGCGAGGAAATCATGGTGGACAATCCGATGGAATACCCGGACGAGGGGCGTATCGAAAGCGCGGAAGAGCCGTACATTCGCGCGGCGATTATTACCCCCACGGAATTTCTTGGCAATATGATGACGCTCTGTCTTGAAAAGCGCGGGGTGCAGTCAAACATGACGTATCTGGACGAAAAGCGCGTGGAGCTTATCTACGATATGCCCCTCAGCGAGGTGTTATTCGATTTTTACGACAGGCTAAAAAGCACGAGCCGGGGTTATGCGTCATTCGACTACGATGTGTCCGGGTACAAGGCCACGGAGCTTGCCAAGCTGGACATTCTGCTTAACGGCAAGTCCGTGGACGCGCTTTCCCAGCTTGTGTTCAAGGGTAACGCTTACGACAGGGCGCGCAAGGTGTGCGAGCGTTTGCGCGAGGAAATCCCAAGGCAGCAGTTCAAGATTCCCATTCAGGGGGCGATAGGCAGCACGATTATCGCAAGGGAAACGATCAACGCCTTGCGCAAAGACGTTTTGGCAAAGTGTTACGGCGGCGACATTACGCGCAAACGCAAGCTGATAGAAAAGCAAAAAGAGGGCAAAAAGCGCATGAAAATGATAGGCGACGTTGAGTTGCCGCAAAGCGCGTTCCTTGCCGTGTTAAAAACCAAGGACGACTAGGGAAACGCTGATTAACTCGACGCTAATCAGTGCTTACCTTAGTTTGCGCTTGGGTTAATCCTGTTGCCGCGTCCAATTCGCGCCCCTGGGAGCGCGGGTGTAAGTCCAATCAGCGTTTCCTTAAACATCTTGAGCTGCACGGTTTTTGGCTGGAGAGCGTTAAGGGGTCTCACCATAAAATGAAAAACAAAGAAGGCAAGATAATCGTTGTTCCCGTTCATGGCAAAAAAGAGCTTGGAAAGGGGCTTGAGTATTTGATTTTGAAACAGGCAGGCTTAAAATAATCCTGCAAGGGGGCTTAACTTGTATTACACCGCCGTCATATGGATTGATTCTGACGATACTTATTCTGTGCGGTTTCCCGATCTGCCGGGGTGCTTTAGCACAGGGGACACTCTGGACGCGGCAAGAGCATCCGCCAGGGAAGCGTTGAACCTGTATCTTGAGGGCACGCCGGTAAAAGCGTTTGACAAGCCGAAAGCTATCGATAACCTCGACGGTTATAACGATTTCAAAAGCCGCTACATAGAGGCGTTTCCAATCAAAGTAAACAGAAACATTGCCTTCGCGCTGAAACTGCGCTGGCAAAGGGAATTTCAGGGACTGACTCAGGCGGCAATGGCACAGCGGCTTGGCGTAAGGCTGTCGGCATACCAACGGCTTGAAAACCCGGAGAAAAGCAACGACACGCTTAAAACTGTGCAACAGCTTGAAGAAGCGATAAGCGAGGAATTGCTAACCGTTTAGGCATTTTTACAGGTAAAGCCATACCCCGTATAGGGAAACACTGATTAACTCGACGCTAATCAGTGTTTCCCTCTGTATTTGCTCATTTCATTGCGCAAAATACGGGTAAGAAGCACTGATTCGGATTTTAATCCGCATCCTCGATGGGATTTAATCAGTGCTTCCATAGCTTTACAAAAAAGTGGCGGAGGCGTGTGAGAATCGAACTCACCAAGGAAGTTTCCCCCCTTTGACGGATTTGAAGTCCGCAGCCGCCACCAGACGACATTCACCTCCGCGTTGCAAGAACAGGGTACACGGATTTTTTTTTATTGTCAAGACAGCCCGGCGGGGCGGCAGGCGACAAAAAATTTAATTTGCGCGCTTTTTTTCGCCGGACTATTGACTTTTTTTTCGGCAGGCGTTATTATCGTATTATGGTCCAGTAGCTCAGGGGATAGAGCGGCCGCCTCCTAAGCGGCAGGTCGGCCGTTCGATTCGGCCCTGGATCAAACTTTTTGAAGTCCGGACATTGGGGCTTACGCTTGCGATGATTGCTTCCGATAATGTATTATGCGCAGAAGGTTTTTTTCCGGCATTTTTTTGGCTCTGGCCGCCGCCGCCTCTCTTTCCGCCCAGCAGCGGGGCTTTTCGCCGCAAACACTGCGGGGCGAAGTCTGGGTCGAGCTTCAGCCCATTTTAGGCTGGCACGTTGACGAATCCTTCCCCTTGGATATGCCCACAGCCGGCAGACGCGCGCTGGAAGAGGCGGCCATGCTTTTTTCCGCCATGATTTACGGCTGGTCCTTCCATTACGAAGTCGGCGAGCGGGCAAGACAGCTTGAGGAACACTTTGAACTGCTCCCGGTCGCCTCCATTACCTTCGGCGACCCGGCTTTCCGGGTAACGGAGGTGGAACACAGGGACACTCAGTTTAGAATGTGGGCGGACTACCATTTAAGCGAGGCTCAGATGCGCCGTATGCGCATTTGGCAGGCCGGCAGCGTAAGACACGCCCAGGCTCGCGGTTATTATCCCTTCGCCGGCGAGCGCGGAACGGTTAGCTGGCTGGAACTTAGAAAGGCCGCCCTTGAAGACGCGGCAAGAGTGGCGACAAGGGCTATTTTGCAAGGCAGCGAGCGCAACCGCCCCAGGGAGGCTCACGGCTTTATAAGCCTGGCCTCCTTCCCCTACTTCTTTGTTGACCGGGGGACTCAGTCCGTGTCAGCCCGTTTCAGGGTTCACATTACGGAAATCGTCCCCTTTGCGGTTCATTAGGCCGGGGCGGGTGCGCGGAGCTAGCGGGGGCCATGCTCCTTGAGCTTCTTGTTTTCCCTAAAACTCCACCAGTCTGTTTGCGAGAAGATCAGGTGATCGACAAAGTTTATCCCCAATAGTTCCGCGGCGGCCTCCATCCGGGCGTTGGTCTCGTCGTCGTCGCCAGAGCATTCAAGCGAGCCGGAAGGGTGATTGTGCGCCAAGCAGAAGGCCGCCGCCCTGTCATGGATTAAATCGGCGAAAACCTCCCTGGGGTGCACGATCGCCTTGTTCAAAAGCCCTACCGTGATAACCCTTACGGCAAGAACTTCGTGCGCTCCGTTCAGGGAAACACTTACAAAACGCTCCTGCTTGCGGTCGGCATAATGACGCACAAGAAGAAAGATATCATGCGGGCTTTTTACGCGCGAAAAAACCGTGCTATAACGCCGCCTGCCGAACTCCAGCATCGCCGCCACCGCGCCCGCTTTGCACTCTCCCAGCCCGGCTATGCCGGCAAGCTCTTTAACCGGCGGAATACCGCAAGTTTGGTCTAGAAAGTCCAAAAGCTCCCCAGCAAGCGTTTTTACATTTTTGCCCTTGATCCCCGTGTTAAGAATCAGAGACAAAAGCTCCGTGTCGGAAAGAGCCTCTAGCCCTTTTTCGGACAATTTTTCCCTAGGCCTGTCCTCCAAAGCCGGATACACCAAGTCGCCCAGAGCCTCAAGATACAAGGCCGCGATTTTTTCCTTTGAAAAGGGCGATTTTTTAAGGTTCTTTTTCATGCCCTATATATGGCACGTTGCTATACAGCGCTTTAGTGAATCTACCGAAAAATTAGTTATGAAGACATTTTTCTTAAAAAAACGCATCCCGCTCCTTTGCCGGGGGGCATTCCCGCCGAAATTTGCCAAGCCCGGCTCGGTTTGCAAAAAAACGCGCATCTTTTTATTCGCGCTTGCTTTTGCAAGTTTTTTCGCTTCTTGCGCGAACATTCCCCAGCAGCAGCCGCCGGCTCTCCTGTGGCAGGCCCCGCCAGAATACATTATGGGGGAAGGCAGGTTAAGCGCGGAGCAAATGACGCTCTTCCTTATGCAAAACAACCCGCAGGCGGACATACATTTTGTAAGGATGCTTGCGAACCTGTATGTCGAGGAAGCGGCCAAAGAAGGAGTCAACCATGACATCGCCTTTGCCCAGATGAGCTTAGAGACCGGCTTTTTGCGCTTCGGCAATCTTGTGTCGCCCGATCAGAACAACTTCGCCGGCCTTGGCGCGACAGGGCTTCCCGGGCCGGACGGCCTGCCGGAAAGGGGGCTTTATTTTTCCAACCCGCGCATAGGGGTAAGGGCGCACATACAGCATCTTAAAGCCTACGCCTGCACGGAGCCGCTTAACATGGAACTTGTCAACCCGCGCTTCCATCTTGTGGAACGATTTATCGGGCGCGGCACGGCTCCCACAATACAGGGGCTTACGGGAACTTGGGCGGCAGACCCGCTTTACAGCGAAAAAATCGCCGACATTTTAATGAGGCTCTACGAATTTTCTTTCAGCTAACGCAAAGGGAAACCCCCAGCCGGGGGTTTCCCAGGGAAGCCCCAACCGGGGGCTTCCCCCTCCCCTCCCCCCCTGCCCTTGAAAAAACTAAACATAAACCCTTGGGACGCGCTTGTTTACATTGCAGGTAATCTCGTAGGGAATGCTGCCGGCTTTTGCAGCCGCGTCCGCCGCGCTTAACCCGGCTCCCCCGAAAATGGTTACGGCATCCCAGCGTTCCACGCCGGAGCCGTCCCCTAAATCCACCATGCACTGATCCATGCAAATATTTCCGACAAGGGGGAAGAGTTTCCCGCGAATGAGCACCTGATAATTGTTAGTCAAAATACGCGGCAGGCCGTCGCCGTAACCTGCCGGAATCGTCCCTATTACACGGTCTTCCGGGGCCGTCCACGTTCCGTTATACGAAATCGGAGTGCCCTTCTTCACGGTTTTTATAAAGGAAAGGCCTGAGACAAACTCCATGACAGGCTTTACGCCGCTAGTGCCGCCGCATAAGCCGGCAAGCTCGCCGGAAGGGCTGTAGCCGTAAAGCAAAATGCCCGGCCTTACCATGTCAAAGTGCGCATCTTTATAAAGCAAAACCGCCCCGGAGTTTGCCGCATGGACAAGGCCTGTATCAAAGCCGGCTTTTTTAATGTCCACCAGTGCCTCGTTAAAAAGGGCTAGCTGTTTTTTTACGGATTTTACAGCCGCCTCCCCGGCAGAATCGGAGGCGGCAAAATGCGTGGCTGTCCCTTCGTAATGCAGCGATTTCAAAGACGCGATCCGTCGCGCCAAGCCGGGCGCGTCCTCCGGGCGACAGCCCAGCCGTCCCATTCCTGTATCGATTTTTAAGTGGACGGAAAGTTTGACCCCGGCTTTTTCGGCGCGACTGTTTAGCGCGGCCGCGTATTCCTCGTCTGAAACAAAGGGGCTAAGGTTGCAAGAGACAAGCTCGTCAAGTTCCGTCTCGCCCGCCGTGGAAAAAAACAGGATGGGGGCGGAAATGCCGGCCGCCCGCAGAGCGGCTCCTTCGGAAACTGCCGCCACGCCCAAAAAAGAAGCCCCGCAGCGCAGTCCTTCTTCGGCGATTTTTACAGCCCCGTGTCCGTAAGCGTCGGCCTTGACCGCCATGCAGATAAGCGGCCGCTGTCCGGCAAGGGCGCGCACCGCCGCAATATTGTGCCTAAGCCTCTCCAAATGTATCAATGCCTTTGTCGTTCTAATGGTTTTACTCCTTACGATTTAATACCATTTCTCGCGGCCAATGTCTACGCCCCCGGCAGGGCATAGTTCGGAACAGGCTCGCTCAAGACGCATTAATTCGGAGTAGACTCACACAAAGGCGCAGTGATTCGGAATAGGCTCACACAAAGGCGCAGTGATTCGGAATAGCTCACACAAAGGCACAAAGGCACAAAGGCACAAAGAAGGAAGAGTTTAACCACGGAGGGCTGGCAAGCTGCGCTTGCCTAGGAGGCACACGGAGAAGATTAAGAGATGAGGAGAGGGCAAGCGTGTGCTTTCGCAGTTATCTTACACCGGCAACCGGGCGGTATACGCGGCGCTATCTTATCAATCCCCGCCCATCTTCTCCGTGGTGAAAATTCTTCCTCGCTTTGTCGCCGGCAGGGGCTTTCTCGCTTGGCAGCGGCTTGCAATGCAAAACTTTGTGCCTTTGTGTGAGGCTAAAACCGGCCGAGCCTCCCCCGGCATTGCGAATATTTTTTTTTCGCGTTATACTTGCGAGTATGTACGAAAAAATAACAGAGGCGGCGGCGCGGCTTAAAGGCGTGGCGCATATTACGCCTGTCATAAAATCGGCCACTTTGGACGAAAAAACCGGGAATAAAATGTTTTTGAAGTGCGAAAACTTCCAGCGCATGGGAGCCTTTAAATTTCGGGGAGCCTACAACGCCCTTTGCGCGTTAAAAGAAGGCGGGGAACTAGAAGGCAGGCCGGGCGTTATATCGTATTCGTCGGGGAACCACGCCCAGGCCGTAGCCCTTGCCGGCAGGCTTTTGGGCATAACCGTAAAAGTCGTCATGCCCGAAGACGCGCCCGCCATAAAATTGCAGGCGACAAGGGGCTACGGGGCGCAGGTTATCCTGTACGACAGACACAAAGCGTCCAGAGAGGAAATCGCCGGGGGCTTCGCCAAAGAAGGCTGGGTTTTAGTGCCCCCCTTCGACTCCGAGCTTATACTGGCCGGCCAAGGGACGGCGGTAAAAGAGCTAATCGAAGAAACAGGCGCGCTCGATTATGTGCTTACCCCCTGCGGCGGCGGCGGGCTTTTAAGCGGCAGCGCGATAAGCGCGAAAACACTGTCGCCCGGCTGCCGCGTCTTGGGCGTGGAGCCGGAGCTGGCCGATGACGCAAGACGGTCGCTTCAGACGGGCAGCATCCAGACGATAGCCTCGCCGGACACCATAGCCGACGGGCTTCGCACGACAAGCTTGGGAGGCATCACCTTCCCCCTAATACAAAAATATGCCGACGACATAATCACCGTTACGGAAGAAGAGATTGTTTCCACGATGTATTTTTTGTGGATGCGCTTGAAAATTGTCGTGGAACCCTCTGGAGCCGTGGGCTTGGCTCCGTTTTTTCACCGAAAACTCCCGGTACAGGGCAAGCGCGTGGGCGTAGTCCTTAGCGGGGGCAATGCGGACATTCAGGCGGCGGCCGCCTTGTTCGCCACGACAAACGCATGAACGACACAAACCTCGGAGGTATCTCACACAAAGGCACAAAGGCACAAAGGTTAAGAGGATAGGCGGGATTATGATAGCTCTGCGTCTTTATTCTTGCCTTAACAGAGTACAAAAAGAAGGTAAAGTAGGGATTAAATGGCGGCTTTCTAATCTGTACTTTGTGCCTTTGTGCCTCCGTGCCTTTGTGTGAGTTAAATTGGGAGTAAATTCATATCATGCGTTTGTCGTGTTCGGGGGACGGCGCGTGTTTGGAAGAGACGGAGCTTACGACAAGCAGGACGAGGAAAAAGCTAGCGCCGGCGGACAGTTGGTACAGAGCCGCCGTCCACAAAAGCAAAAAGGCCTTTGCCAGAGCGAAGGCGTACAGGGCAATGGCGCACAGGGAAATAGCCGCCCTTTTGCCTTTTTGCCTGATGGCGTGCATGGCCAGCGCGGCCAAAATGCAGAGCATCAAAACGACCGTGCCGCTTACGCTTACAAAGGTGTGGGCAAAACTGACCCAGTCGTCGGTTTCCGGCGCTCTTAAAGGGATGAAGGCGCCGGCCGTTATAAAAAAACCGGCGACACAGGACAGTGCCCTAAGCGGCTTGCTTTGGAGAAAGCGTCTGTTAAAAAAAAACAAAAGACAAAGGCAAAAAGGGACGGTAAGGGCAACATACAGGGCTAAATAAAACAAGCCGCCTGTAACCCAGCCAATGGCCGACATCGAGGTTGATCTTACATCGTGGCGGGCAAGCATGAAGAAAAAAAACGGCACATAGACGAGGAAAAAGTACAGCCACATAAGAGCCAGTTGATGTTTTTTCCCGCGCCCAAGGGCTGTAAAAATACTCAACGCTTTCCCGGCAGGTTTAGGATTAAATCCACTTCCGAGCGTCTTAGGTTAAGACGCAGGGCAATTTCCCCCGGCGGCAACCCCGCCTGGGACATACGGATAATTTCATCGCGAGCCTGCGCCTCGGTAAGGTGCGCAGATGCCGCGTCATCGGCGGGCGTTTCCACGGAAGGCTTTTTGCGGCGGCCGGCCTTCGCCACGGCTTCTGCGCCGGAAGACTTTTCCGCCGCAGGCTTTTTGCGCCTGCCGGACGGAGCCGGCTCAACCGATGACTCAGCCGGCGGTGTTTGCACCGGCGGCTGAGCGGGCAGCGTTTCTGCCGGCGGCGTTTGCGCCGACGGCTGGGCGGGCGCGGCTTGGCCGTCAAGTGCCGCTTGCCCGGCAAGCGCGGCGTCCACTTGCACGGCGGCAAGACGGGCGGAACGCCCAAGGCTTCCGTAAGCGGCCTCGCTGTGCCGGCTGCGTTCAAGCTCGCGTATGTAAACGGAGATACGCTTGTCCGTGTCTTCAAGAAGGCTTTTAAGAACGGATATCCGCTCTTCTATAAGACGCATATCCCTGTCCGTAGTCGCGTCTATCTGGGCGTTAAGCCGGTAGACCTCTTTGCTGTACTCTCCCAAAAGTTCTTTGGCCGAGGTGCGCCGCTTTATGTACCATTTTATGTAAATAAAACCAAAGAGGCAAAAAGCCGCGCAAAAAAGCGAAACAACAAGCGCCGGATTCATTGGCTTAAAAACTTACGTCAATGTTTTTGCCAAGCAAGGGGTCGTTGAAAACCGCGTTTGCGTTTCCCGCCGCCTCCCCTTCACCGTCTTCTTGGGAGCCTTTGCCGGCAGCCCCTCCCCCTTTGCGCTGCCCTCCCCCCTTTTCGTTCAGCTTTTCAACCCCTTCGCCAAAATCCTGCGCCTGGTTTACCTCTTTAACCTGCTCCTCGGCTTTGCGCTGAATATTCGCGCCTTGGATAGCCTTGCTTAATGTTTGCCCGTCCTGCTGGGCAAGCTGAGCCTTGCCAACTTTGTCCACCTGAGTAAACATAACCTGAAGGTCCATAGGTTGAACCGGCATTTTTCCCCCTTAATAGAACCGCTTAACCCTCGTCGGACTCCTTGTACGGCTTTACGCGCACAAGATCGTTATCCAGCAAAAAAGTAACCGATTTGTATTCATTGCTCACCGCTTCCTTTACATCGCGGATGCTTATGATTGCGCCGGGAAACACACTTACAGAAGCCGACACCGTTCCGGATGTTTTAAGCTCCCGCAAATACTCTTCCAGCTTATCGATCTTCTCGGAATTTTTCTTTAAGTCTTCCATTAGAATCTGCCGGCGTTCCAGATACCCCTGCAATTGGGTTTCCTTATCGGGCGGCAGAGACTTGCGCTGTTTTTTAATATTCTGAAGCGTGATCATCTCCAGCTTGACCTGCTCAAGCTCGACAGTCAAATCCTTTTTCACTTCAAAAAGGCTTACAAGCTCCTTTTTGCTGGCCGGATCATAACCCACCTCGCAAATGGTTTCCGTCCCGCTGGAGGCGTTGCCGATAGTCTTCGCGCTAATTTCTTCACGGGCGCGAAGATGCCCGCCGATTATGGCGGCCTTTTTGCCGTTGCAGTAAATCTTGTTAAGCGCGTCAACTTGGGAGTTGACAATGCTTTCTTCGGCGGCCACAGAATCCCCCGCCGACACGGTTGCGTTTTCCAAAAATTTCGCGTAAACGTTTTTCCCGGCCTTTATCATGCCGCCGCCCTTGGCGTTCACCCCCTGGTGGATAGTGATGTCGCCTTCGGCTTCAAGCTCCGCCTTTGAAACAAGGCCGTGCACCACGATGTTGCCCGTGGCCTTTACCGTAAAGCCGTCTTCCACGTTGCCCTTTACAACGACACTGCCAAGGAAAAGAATGTTCCCGGTTCCCAAGTCAACATCGCCTTCGACCGTGTAAACAGGCTCCACGCAGATAAGGCCGTTCAGCAACATAACCTGCCCGTTAATTTCCGCAACAATGGTATCGCCGCCCTCGCCAAGGGTGGTATTTTCGCCCAAAGGCATATCGATATCTTTGCCGTCCGTTGCCGTCAGCATCCTGCTGGTAAGGGTAAGGCCCGCCTCGCCCTTTTCCGCCGGGATTTTTGTCGCCAAAATTTGGTTCTGCACCACGTTTTTTATAATGTTGAGTTCTTTAAAGTCAACACGCCCGTCTTTGCCCTCTTTAAGACGCACCTTGTTCGCTTCGGTTTCAAAATTGAATTGGATGTAGGCGTCCTTGCCGTTAACAGGCGGCTTGCCCAAGGCAACCTCCACCTTTTCGCCGTAGACAGGCTTGTCGGCAAAGGCCATTAAAAAATCTTCTTTGATACCGCTGTACAGCTTGTTGCTTTTGCAAAAGTCGATGTATTCTTCGCCCGTCATATCGCAGCCGCCCTTTCCAGGGCGCGTTACGGTCATCGTGGCCTTCATTTCGCTTGGGTCCATCTCGATGCTCGCCATAGTGTTGTTCATAAGATCGTATTGATAGTCGGCAACCCTAAAGTATTCGCCGGCCGACTCTTGGACAACCTTTTTGACAAGCTCCGTGTCAATGTTCACCGCCCCCCTGTCGTTAAGGTAGAGCATGGCAAGCTGTTCGGACGCTTTGCTGCCGTTTCCGACAGGCGGCACAACCTTAAGGAAGGCCCCGGCCGTCCTAAGCTGTATGAAAAAGTCCCCGTCTTTGTTTTTGCTAAGGGCTTCTTCGGAAGACTCGCCGGAAACCTGAAAGCGGCTTTTGGCCCTCGATTTCTTTTTTAAGAGCTTTTCGTAAGCGCGAATCTTCCAGTCGGTCATACCCACGCCCACAAAGCCGGCAAAGCCCCTGTATGTAACTTCATACTCCACGCGGAAAGGGGGAATGTTCAAAAGCTGGGCGGCTTCGGCCACCGCCGCTTCCAGACTTGGGGCGGCCACGTCAACGAATTTGAGAGCGCGGTCATCTTCCAAATCTTCTTTAATGATTTGCTGTAACATGGCGAAATCGATCATACAATGCCCTTGCGAATGTTTGTCAGCTTTGCCCTAAGGTGCGCAATGGCCTTAGTGTGAAGCTGGGATACCCTGGACTCGGTAACTTCCAGCACCCGTCCAATATCCTTTAGGGTTAAATCTTCATAGTAATAAAGAACCAGAATCTTTTTTTCCTTGTCCGGCAACTCGTTTATAGCCTCCACGATTACCCGGCGAATTTCTTCGTTTACAACCATTACGTCGGGATTAAGGCTGGAAGGCGATTCTATGCTGTCAACAATGGAAACCTTGTCGTTTTCATCGCTAGAGTACCAAAGCTCGTTAAGAGAGATAATCGAGGTTCCCGACACCTTTTGAATGACCTTGAAGTATTCGGCCTCGTCCAGCCCCAGCGCCTTTGCGACCTCCTGATCGGTGGCCGTCCTGCCAAGCTGCGCCTCCAGCGTGGAAATGGCGGCCTCTATCTCGCGGGTTTTCTGCCGCACGGAGCGGGGAACCCAGTCAATCTGGCGCAGTTCGTCGAAAATAGCCCCGCGAATGCGGGTTACGGCGTAAGTCTTAAACTTGACGTTTTTCTCCGGGTCGTACTTGTCGATCGCGTCGATAAGACCGAAAACCCCGAAGCCCACAAGATCGTCGAATTCCACGTTTTGCGGCATACCCACGGCGACCTTGCCTGCCGCGTATTTTACCAAGGGGGCGTATTGTTTTATAAAGGCCTCACGAATTGCGGGGTCCCGCGTTTTGCGGTACTGCTGCCAGAGTTCCTCTTCTGTTTTTTGTTCCGGCATTCCCAAATTCCTTATATTTTATCCTTTGCTAATGCTGTTTTTATACCCTGAGCCAGATCGCTCGGGGAAAAATTGGCGGCCAGATTGATATCCCCGCCCCTTTTGCCGCCGCCGGCATCCCTTCCCGAACTTTCCGTCTCGGAAGAAGGGCTGTAATCGGCGCTGGAAAAAGAGCCTGACATTGATTCCAAGTCCGGCAAGCCGTCCAAGTCGCTGTGGACGCTTTCCTTAGAGGCCTCTGGCGCGCCGCCTTTGGCCGGCGCGGAAGAGCTTTTTAAGGGAGACATCTCGATAGCGTCAAAATCGATCATGCCCTGCCCTTTTGCCCCCGCATCTTTATTATAGCCGTTTTCTGCGCCTTGGTCTATAGCGCTAGGGGGCAATCCGGCCGATCCAAGGTCTTCCATGCCGCCAAAATCAGCGAGGCCGGGCGAGGGCGGGGAAGAAGAGGCGGCAGAGCCGCCAAAGTCAATCTCGATAGGAGACGGCCCGCCGCCAAGCTCCGGGTCGCTGGCAAGGCCTGCGGAATCGGAGCCGCCGAAAGCCGCCCCTCCGCCAAAAGCCGCCCCCGCATCGAAAGCCGATCCGCCGGAAAAGGGGGAATCCGTCTGATTTTTTGAAAGAAGCGATTCAATATTGCCCATCTCCGGGGGCTTGTTTCCTTTTGAAAACTTTTCTGGCGCGGCAAAGTTGTCGCTGTCAACGGTTATGTCAATTTTGGAGCCTACGGCGGCAAAGCTGTCAATAGGCGGCTCTTCGTCGCGCTGAAAGACATCCAGCAAGTCCGGGAAAAAGCTGTTTATCGCAATCCAAATCCCGCAGGCAATTGCGAAAAAGACCACGCCGAAAATAAGCGCCCGGACAATGACGGCGGCTATATTGACATTGCTAATAAGTCCGATAAAAAATGAAACGGCCAGCGCGCAAAGACCGGCAAAAATTCCCCATTTTAAGTTCATAAAACTTCCCCTTTCCCCTCTTTACCCCACCCTATTTGCGGTTAAGGCCGAAAAGCCTTTTAAGCATACCGGAAAAACCGGCCGATTCCAAGGGCTTGTTTTTATCCATGCGTTCCACAAGATGCTGGACGCAGATGCCGGCCTTGCACTTAGGGTCCATTACCATAAAGGGCCTTTGCCGCAAAACAGCCTGGGACACAGCCGGATCGTCATAAACAAAACCCAGATAGTCAAGTTTAAGGTTCAGAAACTGCCCGGCAATCCTTATCATCCTGTCGGACACCTCCTTGGCCACCGATGCGTTGCGCGCCCGGTTTACGACAAGCTTAAGCCCCATGTTCAGCGTGTCGTACTCGCTGTCGCTCGCTAAAATCTTGATAATGCCGTAAGCGTCCGTAATCGAGGTCGGCTCCGGGGTCGTTATAATTACCGCGTCGTCTGCGGCGGCTATAAAATCCAGAACATTGCTTGATACGCCGGCGCTTGTGTCTATTATTATAATATCGGCACTTGAAAGCGTGTCAAGCTCTTCTATAAAGCCCCTTCTTTGATCTTCGCGCATATTTGCAATCTGGGCAAAGCCCGAAGCTCCCGGCACGATAGAAATGCCGAACTCCGTTTCCAGCGTTATTTCCTTTATGGTTTTTTCTTTGCGAATTACATGGAAAAGGTTGTACTTGGGCACGATGTTCAGCATTACGTTGACATTGGCAAGCCCCAAGTCCGCGTCCATGACCACCACCTTTTTCCCGATTCTGGAAAAACCGATAGCCATGTTTATCGAGAGGTTTGTCTTGCCCACCCCGCCCTTGCCGGATGTTACCGTTATTATACGCGCCTTGCCGCCGCCGCTCCCGTATCCAGCCGCCGCCGCATCTTCGTCGGAAAATTCTTGAGAGTCCTCTCTTACCTGCCTCATCATTTCCCGCAGTTTTTCAGCTTGGTCTTTCATTCATTCAGCCCCATTGGGCCTGATCGGCCCCGCCTTCAGGAAAGCGTTCTTGTATTTTTTCGCGGTTCACCTTGAAATCTTCAAGGTTTGTAAGAAAGCGCAAAACGCTCGCTTTTTTTATATTTTTCGGAAGAGCCTCTTGCCCGTCCGTTATAAAAGATATTGATTTTCCTTTTTCCGCCAGCGCGGAAATCACATTGCCTATATGGTTTGTTTCGTCCCATTTTGTAAGCACTACCGACCGGTAGTCGAAAGCGTCAAAGCGGCGCAGAATTTCTTCCATGTCGCAGTTTTTCGTGCTTGCCGAAAAAGCCAAGTGGTACTCGGCGTATCTGGGACAGCCGGTTAAAAACTCCTGCATTTCCAAGAGCTTTGCCGAATCTTTCGGGCTTTCCCCGAAGGTGTCCACAAGGAAGAGGTCTGTCGCGTCAATATAATTTTCGATCTCGTTTTCCAGCTCCAGCTTGTTGTTGGGGCAGGAAACCGGTATCTCCATGATTTTTCCAAAGGCCTCAAGCTGTTCTATCGCGCCTATCCTGTACTGGTCTATCGTTATCATTCTGATAGAGACCCTTTTGCTCTGATAAAAACCGTAGCCGGCGGCAAGCTTGGCTATAGTCGTGGTTTTTCCCACACCCGTGGGGCCAATTAGCACCATCACCCTGGCGCGCCTTGCCTTGCCCCTTCTTACCGGCTCCTCGTATATATTGATGCTCTCGCCAATCCATTCCAGAAGGCGCTCTTGGACTGCGTCGAAATTGTCAAGCGTTTCGGTGGGAAGCTCCTTGCGCATACGCTCCAGCATTTTTTCGGTGTAGCTTTGCGAAAACTCGTTCAGCCGCAAACGCCGGGCGGCCTCGGCAAAAGAGGGATGCTCGTCGGTTTTTGCCCCGCCGCTTTCAATTTTTTCCTTTAGCTCCGCCATGCCCTCCACAAGCGACTCCATCATCTGGAGCTGTTTTTTTTCGGCCTCCTTTGCGGCGACGGCAGACGGGGTGCTTTTGGCCAGGGCAAGAATCTCGCTTTTGGCCTTTTCAAAATCAATCTGCGATTCCCGCTCGGCCGCCGGCTTGGCCGGTGGCGGGGGGAATGTGTAAAGCGACTGGGCGGGGCTTGGGGGCGCTTTGGGGACGACGGTAAAAATGAAACCCACCTCGACCCCGTCCTTGCCGCCCAGTCCCAAAAAGCCGCCGATTTTCACAGGCTTGATTTCCAGAATTTGAAAGGGTTTGTCTCCGTATTTTTGCATAATCTGTTGCTCGCAGTCTTTTTTGCTCAAGCCCCTTTCAACGTACATTTCCATACTTTACACCGCCCTGTCCTGTTCGTCCGGCCGTATAACGCCGACAGCCTCTGGGAAAACGTCCTGGACAATTTCCGGCACGGAAAGAACGGCCAAGTCCGGCAACTCCCTTTCCGTGGAATTTTTCACAAGGAAACGCGCCGGCTCCGAGCACAGGATTACCGGCATCCAGCCTGCGTTTTTTACCGCGCTTACCGCCTTGGCAACCGCCCTTATCCATATTTTTTGACTGGGCGGATCAAGCGCCGAGACAACCCCCGAGGCCGATTCGTACTTGCTGTCGATCAGCTTCTGCTCCAAAACAGGGTCTATCGTAAGCACCCTCAGCCGCCTGTCGTCGTCGGCATACTGCCGGCAGATTTGGCTTGCAATGGCCTGGCGCGCCTTTTCCGTAAGGAACCAGATGTTTTTTGAAGAAGGCGCATAGTCGGCGATCGCTTCCAGAATTGAAACCATGTTGCGGATCGAAACCCGCTCGCGCAAAAGCCCCTGCAAAATTTTCTGGATTTCCGCAATCCGCAGTCCCCTGCCCTCTTTCAGCACCTCGTCCACGACAGCCGGGTATTCCTTGCGAAGCTCGTCAAGAATGGCCTGGACATTTTGCTGGCCTAGAATATCCGCGCCGTTGCGCCGGATAATCTCGGTAAGATGCGTGGCAATTATCGAAGGCGGGTCAATGACATTGTAGCCCGCCCGTTCGGCCTCGTCGCGCCTGTCGTGGTCAATCCAGACAGCCGGCAGACCAAAAACCGGGTCTACCGTTTTCTCGCCAGGAAGCTCGTTTACTACCATGCCGGGGTTTATGCAAAGATAGTAACCCATGCGAATTTTCCCCCTGCCGGCATCCACGCCCTTAATTTTGAAGCAGTAGTCGGAAGGCTCAAGCGCCATGTTGTCGATAATGCGCACCTTGGGAATGACAAGCCCCAAATCAAGCGCGGACTGCCGGCGCACCCCCTGGACACGCTCCAAAAGCTCCGCCCCCTTTTCCTTGTCAACAAGGGGAATAAGCCCGTAGCCAAGCTCAAGGGACATGGAGTCCAAGGGCACAACCGGGGAAATCTCCACAGGCTTTTCTTCTTTTTTCTCCCTCGTCGTGCTCATCATCGCGGAAAAATTTGCCTCCCTTTGCTGCTTGCGTTTAAGCCGGAAGGCGTGAGCGGCCAAAAGCGCGGCAATGGGCAAAAGAACGTACCAAGGAAAGCCCGGCAGCATGGCCAGAAAGACCATAACGCCTGCGCAAATCCAGTAAACAAGGGTGTTCCGGGAAAAAATCTGGTCTTCCACCTGCTCGTGGAGAACGCCCGTGGCCGCCGCCCTTGTTACGACAATACCCATAGCGGTAGAAATCAAAAGCGCCGGAAGCTGGTTTACAAGCCCGTCGCCAATGCACAGCGTTACAAAGTGCTGGACGGCCATGCCGAAAGGCAACCCCTGAATGGCCATGCCGATAATGACCCCGCCTATAATGTTTATGACAATGACAAAAATGCCGATCTTGACGTTCCCGGAGATAAACTTGCTTGCGCCGTCCATCGAACCGTAAAAGTCGGCCTCTTTTCGCACCTGCTCCTTCTGCCTTTTGGCTTCTTCCTCTGAAATAGCCCCTTGGGAGTATTCGGTCTCTATGGCCATGTACCTGACCGACATAGCGTCCAAGGTAAAGCGAGCGGCGACTTCGGCGACACGGGTCGCTCCCTTTGTAATGACGACAACCTGCACAGCGATAATCATGATAAAGATGATAAAGCCGACGACGATGCCCTCGTTCCCGGCCGTGCCGACGACAAAGCGGGAAAAGGCCAGAATCATGCGCCCGTCAAAGGCCGGCCCCAGAGTGAGGATGAGCCTTGTGGAAGAGACGTTCAGCGCGAGCGAGAAGACCGTGGCCACCAAGAGCATCGTGGGGAAGAGGCTGAACTCCGTGGGCTTTTGCGTGTAAATTACGATCAAAAGCACAAGGAGCGCGAAAACAAGGTTCAGCGCAAGGAGAGTGTCCAGCATCCAGGTGGGCATGGGGAAGATAACCATGACAACGACCGTTACTACGGCTATGGCCGGGAAGCTTTCCCTAAAAATCGTCAAAGGCCCGCGGGAGTCGTTTTTCTCGCCGCCGCCGGCACGCGCTACATCAGCCATAAATCCTCCTCATCACAAATCCTCCCCGGCAGAAGCCGCTTCGTCCGCCGCACGCGCCGCTTCCTCGGCGGCCTTTTTCCGGCGCGCCTCGTTTATGCCCATGACGCTTATAAACACATTCGCCACAGCCGCCATGCACTGGGGGGGGATAATGTCGCCCACCTTGGCGTTGTCGTAGAGCATCCAGGCAAGCGGCTTGTTTTCCACAATGGGAACCCCGCTCGCCTCGGCAATCTTCCTTATTCTGGCGGCAAGCTCGTCCGCCCCTATCGCGCTTATCATAGGGCCGTCCGGGTTTACCCCGTCGTACTCAAGGGCTATCGCAAGGTGGGTCGGGTTTGTTATTACCACATCCGCCTTGGGAACCACGGCCGCCACGTTCTGCCGCAAAAGATCGCGGAAACGACTTCGTATGCGCCCGGCAATCTGCGGGTCGCCCTCGTACTGCTTGAACTCTTCCTTTATTTCGTGCCGCGCCATCTTGTTCCGTTCCCGGAAACGCCATCTCTGGAACAAATAATCGGGAATGGCCAATACGACAAGCAGAAGCGCGACAATTATCATCATTCTGATCGCGATCCACGACACCGTGGTTATGCCCAGCCAAAGGCCGGCCCGCTGAAGGTTTACAAGGGTTTCAAACTCCCCCCGGATTTGCGAATAGGCCACGCCGCCCACAATGAGCATCTTGAAAATCGATTTCAGAAAGTTGTAGATGCCCTCCACCGAAAAAATGCGCTTGAAATACTGGCCGAAACGCGGAACCACCTTTGAAAATTCCGGCGTTATCGGCTTTGTCGCGAACATAAAGCCGACCTGTATCATGTTCGAGAAAATCGCCCCGACCACGGCCACGGCCAGGATCGGCAGCGCCAGTATTGCAAAATAACGGAAAACATTCAAGACGATCTGCCTGTCCATTGTCGGGTCAAGCTCGACGGCGCGCAGGTAAAAGAAGCGCAGCATCTCCACGCAGACGCGCAGCATGAAGGGAGCCATGAACAAAATGAGAAGCGCCGGCAGAAACAGGGAGATTGCCCCGATCAGCTCCTGGCTTTTGGCGATCTGGCCTTCCTCGCGCAGCTTGCGCAGCTTGTGGTCGGTGGGCTGTTCGGTCTTGCCGGAGGCCGGGTCGTCCGCGTCCCCTCCCGCGTCGCTGAACCACTGAAGGTGTATGAAGGAGGGGCTGCCCGCCCGCCCAGTTTCCCAGCCGCCGCCCGGCCGCCCGGCTCCCCGCCGCAAGGCCGCATCCTGAATCCGCTTCATATCAGAACCCGTCCCCGCCCGTAATGGGCTGGCCAATCTGGATAAACAGGCTTTCCAGAGTGCCAAAGCCGGCGTTGATTATTCCGGCAAAGGTTTCGGTCATAAACGGAAGGGCGGCGACAATGACGACATAGGCCGTCAGTATCGAGATGGGAAAACCTTCCGAAAGGATGTTGATCTGCGGGGCCGCTTTTGATATAAGCCCCGTGGTAAGGGATGTCAAAAACAGCGTGCCCAAAATGGGCAGGGAAATTACGATTGCGTCCAGAAAAAGCATGGCAAGGCCTGCGGCCATCATGCTTACCACCGCTTCCCGGCCTTCCAGCAGGTGCAGGATGTTTATCGTCTGCACCGACCTCCAAAAGCCCAAAAACAGGTGCTGAAGCCCGCCAATGGTAATAAAGACGAGCATGGCGACAAGGTTCAGGAACTGCCCCATGAGCGGGTTTTCTATCTGGGAGAGCGGGTCGAAGGTTTCCGAGGCCGCAAGCCCCATCTGAAGCGAGAAAAACTGCCCGGCGGTGGCAAAGGTCGCAAGTATTATCGTAAGGAAAAACCCGGTAATTATGCCGATTGTCGCCTCGCCTACAAGCAACAAGAGAAAGGCCAGACTGAAAGGCTCCCAGCGCAAATCGCCTGTCGCGCCGTTTATAAGGGCGGCAAAGCCCGTGCCCGGCTGCCCTGGGGCGAAAAACACTTCGGCTGTGGGCATGGCGGCAAAGGCGGCAAAGCCGGCCAAGGTTATGCGCACCACCGCCGGCACGCCCTCCGAAGAAATTATGGGAGCGGTCTGCAGCATGGCGAAGGCCCTTGCGGCTATTAAGAGGAATACCGGCCCGAAGGCTAAAATTGCTTGCAACGTCTCGCTGTTTACCACGCCCTAACCCCTGTTTTCTCCTTTTACCTTGCCATGTCCGGGATGCGCAAGAAAAGCTCGGTTGTAAACTGCCCCATTGTCGTGAACATCCAGCCGCCCAAGAAGGCCAGAATGAGCATTATCGTGAACACCTTCGGCACGAAGGTCAGCGTCTGCTCCTGAATCGAGGTTGTCGCCTGCAAAATGGCGATGATAAGGCCGACCAAAAGCGCCGACAGCAAAAGGGGGCTGGCAATCAGCAAAACGTGTATAACCCCGAAGCGCAATATGGCAGTAGCTTCGCCCAAACTCATAACTTCCCTCCTACATGAATGAACGCATCAATTGCTCGGTCAAAAGCGACCATCCGTCAACCAGAACAAACAGAATCAGCTTGAAGGGCATGGAAATCATGACCGGCGGCAGCATGATCATACCCATAGACATAAGCGCGCTTGCCACGACCATGTCAATTACAATGAACGGGACAAAGAGCAGTATCCCAATCTTAAACGCTATCGTAAGCTCGTTCAAAATAAAGGCCGGGATTAAGATATGGGTCGGCACGTCGGCCAGGGTGTTCGGCCGCTCAAGGTCCTGCATGGCCATAAAAAGCATGATGTTTTCCGGGTTGCCCGACATCTGCCTGTACATGAAGAGGCGCAAGGGGGCTTCGGCCTCCCTGTAGGCGGTTTCCACCGAAATTTCCCCGGCGGCCAGCGGCCCTATGGAGTTCTCGTAAATGGTCGTAAAGGTTGGCCACATTACAAAAATCGTAAGGAAAAAGGCTATGCCCATGATGACTTGGTTGGGCGGCACCTGCTGCAGCGCGAGCGCTCTTTTTACAAAGTCAAGCACGATCGAGATGCGCAAAAAGCTGGTCATCAAAAGAACGATGCTGGGAGCCAGGGTAAGCACGCTTAACAATAGAAGCAATTGCAGGGAAAAGGCCACTTCTGCCCCGGACTCTGGGCTTCGCACGGTAAAGTCCAAAAAGGGGATCACCGGCGGGGAGGGCGCGGCCGGCATATCCGTCGTGCCAGGGACGGCTAGTCCGGGAAAGGGCACATCTTGTGCGCCGGCGTATGCAAGCGCGAAAAAGGCCAAAAAAGCAAACAGGGCTATTTTTTTCACATTACATCCCCTTCAGCCTTTCGCTGTACTTGCGGATGTTTTCCGCGCTTGGAGCCGCGCCGGCTTGCGCCCCGAAGCGGCTCAAGGCGGCCTTAAAATCGGGCAGGCGTGTCTGCGCCGTCTGGCTGGACTTTCGAGCGTCCTCGCGGAACATTGCGTCCAATACGTCTTTGTCGTCAATTTCACCGATCAGGCTTACGCCGCCTTCGCTTGCGCCCAAAAGCCAGGCCTTGGAGCCTACGGAGACAACATGGGCGTGGCGGTTCGCGCCAAGGTTCGCGCTGGCCAGTATTTTAAGGAAGGGGTCGCTGGCCTCTGTTCTGCGGCCGGCGCGTTTCATGAAAAAAACTATTCCGTACACGGCCAGCGCGACAAGCACGAGCGTAAGCACCATTCTAAGGATTACTCCTGTGGTGGCCGGCGCGGCCGGCATTGCCACCGAGGGGGCTGCGTCCAAAATGATGGCCTGCTCCGCCGCCAGTATGGGGTCAATTTCCAAGGCCGGCGCGGCGGGTGCCGGCGCGAGGACAGGCTCGGGCGCAGGTTCGGAAAAGTCCTGCGCGAAGGCGGGCGCGGAAGCGAACGCAAACGCAAAAGCGAGCGCGGCCGCGAGACAGAAAGCAAAGATTATTCGCCGGTTGTTTAATGGCATTTTCAGTTTCCCCTCCCAAGTACAACTGTTTCAGTTTATCGCGCTGCTCTCAATTGCAAAATTTTGAAACAACTACATTTCAGTTATCGACCCTTTCCTGCCGCAACTTTAAGGCTAAGTTAGTTTTGAAGCGAGCGCCTGCCGGCAAATCAGCTCCCCATGCCGGCAGATTTTAAGGATACAGCAAAGCCGAAAAAGTTTCAACTGGTAAAAACGCTTTTTCCACAAAACCGAAAAGATTTTTCACCGGGGGATGCAGCACACGGGGGCGCGAAGGTTCGGAATATGCTCACACAAAGGCACAAAGGCACGGAGGCACAAAGGGAAGAAGGGAAGGTTTTAAACCGCGAGGCCTTGCGGTTAGTTTTAGCTAACCGCAAGGCGGCCGGCGGTAAATTTTTGCAGGGGGGCTTGCCCCCCTGCACCCCCGAATGCGGCCCCCGGTGCCCGGCCGCTCCATGCCCTTTTAGCGAGGGCTTTTCGCCCGGCTTCCCGCCCCAGTTAAACCGCCGCCCCCGGCGGCGGTCGGGCATTCCGCTAGGCTTGCCGGACTTGAGCTTGGAAACTAGGGGCGGACAAGCCGGACACCCTGCTCGCTGCTCCGGCCGAACGGGTTGACGCTGCCGCGGACAGCGGACCGGGCACTCTGCGCCGAAAGGAAACAGCTACCGCCGCGACTCACGCGGAAAGACCCGGAGGACGCGCCTTGGGGGTCGGTCTGGGCTTGGGCGGGGTACGTTCCCGACCTGTCCCACACCCACTCCCACACGTTCCCGTGCATATCGTGCAGGCCGTTGCCGTTGGCGGCCAACTGCCCCACCTGCCGGGTCATATTGCCGCCCGGGGCTCCCGCAAACCAAGCTATCTCGCGAATGCTACTCTCCACCTCGGGGTCGAGGTTGCTCCAGTCATCCACATCCACCCCGTTGCTGAACGCCGTCTCCGTCCCGGCCCTGGCCGCAAACTCCCACTGCGCCTCCGTAGGCAGCCGCCACCCGTTGGAGCCTTCCACTACTAGCACCGCGTTCCATGCCGCGTTGTTAGCCGTCGGAACAGTTCCCCACTCCTCGGAGTCGGGGTCTGTGCTGCCGTTTATACTGTACGCCGGCTCAAGCCCGTCCATTACGCTTAGCCGGTTCGCGAACACAAGCGCGTCGTACCAGCTTACATTCGTTACTGGCCGCAAGCCCGTCTCGCCGGCGGCTGGGTTCCCGGTGTGCCAACTGGGGTCGCTACCCATTACCGCCTCCCACTGCCCTCGCGTTACGGGGTACACGCCCATCCAAAAGCCTTGGCTTATCGTTACCTGCCTCTGCGGCCGCTCGTTAGTGTTACCGCCCTCTTCCTCAGGGCTGCCCATCGTGAAGGTTCCGCCGGGTATCCACACATGGTCTACCATGCTTTCAAAGGCGGGCGGCGGCGGCGGAAGCTCGGCGGCATACCAACTGCAGGCCATAACGGCCAGCCCGGCAAGGGCGGCAATCGCGGCCAAAAGGCCGGCGTTCTTCTTTTTCTTCATCTCTTCTCTCCTTGTACTTGCTTGTTTATCAAAAAGACGGGGCTTGCCCGCCGTTTATCACACAGGTTAATGCCGGCCAAAAAGACCTCGCCCCAAGGCGGTTTTTTTTTGAGGAAAATAATCGTTTTTTTCGCTATTTGCTTCGCCGGGGGCTTGACAAAACCGCGATTTTGATCATAATTTTTTAGGCGGCTGGCGGCTGGCGGCTGGCGGCTGGCGGCTGG
>WRKI01000337.1 GCA_009778155.1 Spirochaetota bacterium | reverse complement strand
CAATATGCTCATGCTTTCTTGTTGCGCCATTTTCTTCCTCCTTACTGCTTTTACTCTACCTTGTTTTTATTCCTGTGTCAACTTGATAGTCAGATTTTATTTTATGTCGTCTACATCCATGCGGCAAAGCTCTTCGTCTCCTTTTATTTTCAGAACTATTGTCCCTCCTTCGGGAAATTTGTTTTTCTCATCATACTTAGGGCTGCTCCTAGCACCATAAAGCTCCCTAATTATGGTTCCTTTAGAAAGTGGGGATTCTTCAAGGTTGATAAACACGTTGGGAGCCTGTCCTCTTGAACGGTAAAAATGCTTTATTAGCGTTTCGACGCTTCCCCCGCTCATATTCTTGAATTCCATTTTTTCCCCGTCCACTATGGCATCGTATTGCCGTTTATTTTGCAAACGGGTATTCTCCGGCGCAAGGTAAACGGTGCTACCTAAGTCCCGGAGTATTTGGGCGTTCCTTATTTCGTCTCCGAAACTTCTCCCTCTTTTTCGACGTTCCGAAAGGTAAATTCCTTCTTCCCACTTTATCCATTTTTCGCCTGGGAACAGTCTGCCAGCGGCTTCTTCGGCTTTTTCCGCATTTTCCTTTTGGCGTTGTTCAAAATCGCAGGGCATCATATCCGCGCCGCTCGCAGGGCAGTGTTTCGCATTCCTTAGCTTATCATTTTTTACGGCGGGCTTCCAGCCGGGCGTATGCCGCTTCGCCGTGCTTTCGCATCAGCTTGGCGGCAAGCTCCACGGTTTCAGGGCTGATGCCGTTTTTCTCGTCCGCTGTAACGTCAACGATGCCCAGCGCGGCGGCCGCGCTCAAAGCGGCTTGCTTTCTTTCTTCAAACGTTTCTTCCATAGGGCTAGCCGGGGTAGGCCAGGGTGATGTTCAGCTTTTCGCAGTTTGTCCGCGACCATTTCAAATAGTCTTCGGTTAAGGGCGCACTTGCGCTGCTTACTTCTTTTGTTTCCGGGTCTACAAACCAAGTAAAGCCGTAGGTAAAGTCTAGCGGTTTTTTGTCGGAGTAATGATAGACAGTAAAAACAAAAGAGCCGTAGTGATACCCACGATATTCGCCTATAAGCGCGGACAACTTACAGCCGTTCACTTCTTCGGGTTTCAGATAGTTTTTCAGCAATTCCAATGCTTCTTCTTTTGTCATCTTTGCCACCTTGTTATATCTTAGCACATTATCCGCAGAATTGTCAAGTCTTGTGCTTGACGGCATTACGACTCTTGAAAAATCAAGATTAACTCTATTGCCTTTGTCGTCAAGCTTTGTATCGCTAAGTTCCTTGTCATCAACGCGGGCAAACCAAAGTTTTGCCTTGCCGTCATTGCCTACCCCCACATTGGAAAGGTGGCCGGAAGCGTCGTTAAGGTGCATTTGCGCATCCACAAACCTTATTCCCCCCGCCGTTCTTTCCGCGTTGTAATCATGCCCGGAAGAAGCGTCTGAATTTCCCCATCTTTGGCTTATGATGAATCTTGAGCCGATCGGGTACGCCATTAACTCTTGCATTAAAGCCTCGCCGCCGCCGAAAGCCCTTGCTATATCGCCTTTCTCCAGCTTGAACGCAGTGAATGCGTTTCTGATTCCGTCGCTTTCTCTATAGTCGCGGCTGGGCACGGCCTGTACCCGGTACCCGGTTCCCGCGCTTCGTCTTCGCGGACATTTTCCCGCTCATGTATTGCTCGGCGGCGGGCGTATAGACAGGTTCCCCGCCGAAAAGGACGCGCCTGCCTTTCTTGTCCAGAAAAATCGGCTTGCCGGACTCGTCCAGCTGGTAGAGCAGCGCGTTGGCTCCGTCGCTGCCGAACTGCAGGCCGCCGCGCTCCTTGAGATACTCCCGCTCCCAGGCCTGCCGGCGGCCTTTCTCCGTGTCAGGGAACATCCCCATCCAGCGGCCGGCCACGCGCTTGCCGCCGTCCTTGTAGTTGATCATAGTTTCCAAGTCGCCGGCTATCTGCCGCGAATCCCGCCCGGCGGCTATGCCGCCGCGCAGAACGTCCATGACCATCTGCTCCTGCTCTTCGACGACCTTCCACACGCGGCTCGACAGGTCGCCGCGCTTGCGGAACTGGTACTCCAGCGGCAGGTCGCTCCACACGACCCGCCCGGTGGCCGGGTCGCGGGTGTAGGCGGCGGCTCCGGCGGAACGCCAGGCGTAGTCGCTCCCGCGAAAGCCCGTGCCTTGCCGCGTATCCGTATCGAAAGACTGCCGTCCCATTCCCGGCCTGCGCTCGGCGCGGTATTCCGCTTCGAACCGCCGCCACTGCGCTTCGGTTATCTCGCCGGCGACGAACTTTTTCCGCATTTCCTTCCAGTCCGCGTCCGTGTGCCGGCGTGCGTTTTCGCGCCGCCGGGCGAGCGCGAGGTCAGGCCTGGCGACATATCCCGGCAGCGTTATGATCCTGCCGGGCGGCTTTTTCGCGTTTTCCATGCGCTGTTTCCGCGCCTCAGCCGCCGCTTCCGCCGTTTTGCGCGGCTTGAGCTTCACGCCCAGCCTCTCGGCGACGGAGGCTTCCATTTCCCGGTGCGCCTTCCGCGCGGCCTCCGCGGGCTTCCTGCCTTCCTCGATTATCGCCTGCGTTATGTCGTGCGCGAGGGCTTCTTTCGGGAAAGCTATCGCGCCGGTCTGGAAATACTGGGCGGCCAGCGGCAGCAGGTATTTGCGCGTGGCGGCGCGGATGCGGCGGGCGGCTTCCGTTTCTGCGCGGGCGGCGGCTCTGGCGAGGTCGCGCTGTTTCTGGCGGTACTCTTTGCGGGTCAAGTTAACGCTCCAGATCGCCCATGTCGAAGTCGCGCCGGCTTTCCGCGCCCGGCCGCGCCAGCGTCTCGTCCAGCCCGGCCATGAAGTGCTCCGCGTCCTCGGCCGGGAACTCCGGGTACAGCTCCTTGGTGAAGTAGAACGCGCTCTCTTTCGAGATAGCTCCGTTGCCCAACAGCGGCACGATGGCCTGCGCGTAGGCTCCCATGACCTGCGCCTTCTGCGTTTCGGACAGCAGCGACAGGTTGCCCCACTGCACGCTCACAGACGGAGGCTGGGCGAAGCGCATATACGCGAGTATGCGCAGCGACTGCCCGACAAGCTCCTTCCCGTTTCTGCTTTAAGTATAGCATATGCAATTTATCATACACTGATATACTAAATAAAATGTTCAAGTTTCAGTCGAAAAAATATTGTCATTCAATATTTCCATGTCATAATGTTCCAAATATTCGTAGCGTGGCTTAACGCAGTGAAATTTCTCGGTTATCATTTTCTTAAAGGTTTCGCTGGGGTACTCGCCTGAACACACTACGGATTGGTTTAAGCTCATGTTCCAAGAGACTCTTCCACGGGGGTAATCTTTGTGATCGCTGTCCATTGCTACCAAGCCTTCTTGTTGAAATTTTTCCCAAAGTTGGTAGTGGGTTGTTTGCATCATTTGCTCTGAATGTTGCAAGTCGTAAACCCTAGACTGAATTATGCTGTCTTTGCCGTCCCACCAAAAAATCCTATTTTTGGAACCTTCTCTTGAACATATTTTTTCATAATAAACCTCCATAATCGCAAGCCTTGCACAGAATATCTTTTGCTTTCTGTTTCAAGTATAGCGCATACAGTCTATCATACAAAGATAGACTTAAAATCTTTTCTGGTTTTGCCCGTCAAATATCCCACCCCCCTTGAAGTGCGTTTGCTTCGCACTTCAAGGACTTGCAAACAGCTACAAATTTACTGAATAATAGCCTATGTACAAGTTTTTGCCACCGGTATATTTGTTTGCAATAGGCTCAAGAATCTGTCCAGCTTCAATAGACTTGAATTTACCCTCAGAGATAAATTCGATGAAGTTTTCAAAATCACCGTGATTTTTTTGCAGCTTTTTATCATCAGTTGCATCACTTTTGAATTCCTGCAAAACCATGAAAAAATTATCTGTGTTTGCTCGCTCCGCATCACTTTTTGCCCCAGCAAACCAAGTAAGCAGCTGATACCTTATTTTTAAAATGCCACTGTCCTTGTGAAAATATTTTTCATCAAGGTTTGTCAACCGCTCAAGTTTTTTGGAATTGGGGTTGTTGTCTTTTGTCTTTTTGGCTTCTTCTAGCTTTTCTTCAAAATTATTGTTGCCAAAAGGTTCATCGACTTTGCCTTCGACAGTAATTACCGTTCTGTTGTTTTTTTCGGCTATATACAAATCGTGATTACGAGGTGAACGGTAGTCATCAAATTTGGATACATATTCAGGGATTATGCAATCGCAATCAAAAGCAGACATCGCTTTTTTTATAAAGTTTTGAAACTCCTCGCGTTTGCTTGGATCTAACCAAAACTTTGCCATCTCTTTTGCGCTTCGCTCACTTTTCCAATGCTTTTCCTTTTTTTTCGGAGGACAAAGCTTAAACCATTCTTCCTCACTGGAAATCTCTTTTTTTCCTTTTTCGTCGCTGTAAATTTTCATGTTTCCCTCTCCTTCATTTTTCTCATCAGAAAGCCCCTTAAAAACCCAAACAAGGCTCTTGTGGCTTCCCTTTCCCAATTTGCCCGAACCAAGGGCAAAAATACCCCGGTACCCATCGCTTTCCACTGCCTTTTATAACCCTATCACAAAATAAAAACTTTGTCAAGGGGCTATAAAACCTCTTTTCGCCACGCCCAGCTTTATGCCGCGGCTTGCTGGCTTCCAACTTTTGCTTCATTTTCATTCCTTATAGCCATTATAACATGGCAGTCTATCATACACCGCCATAGTGAGTTTTTTTTCTAAAGCAACCTATACATGATACACTTCCCCCAAGCCTTTGTAAGGGGCTTGGGTGGCAGGTGCTACACGCCGGGAAGCCCCGTGCCGGTGCTGGCGAAGCCTATTGGTTTTACGTTTTCAGCGTTTACGCTTTCGGCCGAGCAAAATTGAATCAAGTGTTCCAGCAGGGGCGTTTTTCCGGTGAGGACGCTGTGGATGGTTGACTTGCGGGCGATGTTTTCGATTTGGCCGCCGGAAAAATCGAAGCGTGAAGCAAGCGTTAGGGCATCGTCGTCTGAAATGCCGGGGAGGAGCGAACTCCAAATGGCTTTACGGATTTGGGCTTCTGGCCTTTCAAACTCGATTTTGTACAAAAAACGACGTTCAAAAGCGGCATCCAAGTTTTTTGTCATGTTTGTTGTTGCAATGAGAATGCCGGACAAGTTTTCCATTTCTTGCAAGATGATGTTTTGAATGGCGTTTTCTGTTTGGCCGGGACCTTCGCGCTTTTCGTCAAGAATGCGCCGTTTGGCAAAAATCGCGTCGGCTTCGTTAAAAAGCAGAATCGGCGTTATGCCACATTTTTTTACAGCGTTGCGATATTTATCGAAGACCGCTTTTATTTCTTTTTCGCTTTCACCAAACCACTTGCTTTTTATCGAGGCAATGTCAACGTGCATAATGTCGCGCCCGGTTAGACGCGCCACTTGATAGACAGTTTCCGTTTTTCCCGTGCCGGGGCCGCCGGAAAAAAGACAGGCGAACCCCGTCCTCATGCCGCTGTCGGAAAGCCGCTTTTGAACATTGTCAAAATTTTCAACCTGTAACAGCGAATGCAACTCTTCTATCGCCAGCTTTGTTTTTTCGGGGTAAAAAAGCGTTTTTTCGGCGATTGCGGCCACCGGTTTAAGCTCCTTTACAGGGAGGTTTTGAGCGGCAATGTCAAGCTCTGCCAAAAAGTCGTCTTTTGCCGTCTGGGTAAGGCAGAAAGAGCTTGTGTCGCCAAAGCCTTCGCTGCATGAGTGTTCGATTATGTTGCCGCGCAAAAGAGCATGGTCGCCGGACTTTAACGCCGGCTTTATAAAAAAATCAAAATCATGGTAATCTTCAAACAGGTTCGCAATGTATCTAAGCTGTACTTCCGGGTCGTCGTCGTTTACGGTGCTGTGGAAGATATAAAGCAAGATCAAAGTGTCGTGGGCAAAAAGTTCGAGCTTTTGCACTTTTTGGACAAACAAAAGATGGGTATTGCTGTTCAGCAAACTTTTCATTTTGTTTAATACGGATTCATACGACCTGCAGTCGCTTTCCCGGAAAAACCGTTTAAGCTGGAAAAAAAACTTTTCAATGCTCAAATTTTTGTCATGGCTTAAATCATGGAAGTTGCCTTTTCGCAACGCTTCGATCGTTTTAATATCCAGATCAAATGTCAGCCTTTCTCTATGCCGCCCTTCGTACTTGATGTTTATAAGACCTTTCTGTTCCAGGATTTCCAGTTCGTCCATGTAGCCCATCACTTTTAGGCGTTTCAGGCGCAGACGCTCGGCGAGGCTGGAAATGCAAAGATGCTCGTCTTCAAATGCGGCTGTCAGAACGGCGAACAGGGCCGCCCCGGTGTGGCTTATTTGCAAGTGCTCTGCCAGATAGTCCAAATGCGGCTTGGCAAATTCAAAAAACAGATCGTTTAGCCCCTCCGCCTGCTCCAAAATCTCTTCTATCTCCATAATGTGGGTGAGAAGATTGCCGCGCTGTTCTTTGTCTTTTTGCAATTCCTGCATAATGCCTCCGTTGTTCTTTGTATTATACACTACAATACGTCTGTCGTGCATAGATAGGGAAACGCTGATTAACTCGAAGCTAATCAGTGCTTCCATAGATAAAAATCCTTCCTGCTTCAATTATAACACGGCAGTCTATCATACACCGCCATATTGATTTTTTTGGGCTTATTCCTTAGCAACCGCCTAAATCCATGCCTTTGTTGACGGCAAGGAGGAATAGCTTTGCGCAGGCTTCGGCATCTGCTAGCGCGTTATGGTGATTGTCGAGCCTTATGCCGGCTCCCCGGCAGCAGGTGTCGAGGCTGGCGTTCTCAAAATAGCCGCGCCAGATTTTCATGGTGCAGTATGTTTTAAAATCTGCGCTGATTCCGCAAAATTCGCTAAGGCAGGCGGAAAGACAACCGTAATCAAAGCCCATCATGTTATGCGCTACCAGGATTTGGTTTTCCACAAGGTGTTTCCAGCGTTTGTAGCTTTCGGCAAAGCCGGGGGCAAATTGCGTGTCGCGGGAATAAATGCCGTGGACTTGAAAAGTATGCTCGCTTATAAAATTATCCGGCGGGCGGATTAGGCTTGAATATGTTTCGTGTATTACTCCGTTGACGACTTTTACCAACCCCACTTGGCACACGGAATTTCTGTGGCCGCTGCCGGTTTCAAAATCTATGGCGGTAAAAGAAAGCACGGGGTTTGCGTTTGGCGCGGCTGGTTCCACCGGGGGGCTTTTTCCCAGTAGTTTTGCGACCCAATTTATGCCGTCGTGGTTCAGCGGTATAATTACGCCGCGTTCCTGCGTGGGCATACGCAGTGGGGCAGTGCCGGTGTCAAGCCATTTGACGGGTATGCAAACAATGTCGTTTGTGTCATATTCATGCTGGCGAAAGGCTTCGATCAGTTTTTTGTGTGCCGGCTCTGCGGCTTCGGCGATGTTGTACCCGGCATAAAATGCGCTGTCTTTGCTGGGGAACATTAAAACCGGCTTTTCAAGGACTTCCCCTATGCACCTAACTTTTTGGGTGCCGCCTGCTACAATAATGTCGCCGGCTTTTACGTTTTTTAATTGCTCAAGATAGCCCCAATCGGTTAGGGCATCCCCCCACACATACGGAAGGCCTTTGTCGAAAAGTTCCAAATCGACATAAGATATGCCGATGCGCCAAAAATTTTTACTCATTGTTTATACCCCGTCAATCAATCCTGCTTGCATATCGGCGGTGTGCAAAAACAGGACTTCCTTGTAAGTGGCCAGTGCTTTTTCATACGAAAATTTATCCAAATAGCTTAAATCGTAAGCCCCCATGTGCCAGCGAATGGCGTGGTTCCAAGGTTCCGGCATGGCGATATATTTATTCAGGCGCAACATGGATTCAACACCGTGTCCAAAAGACAAATACTCCTCTTTTACTTTGTAGAACTGCACATCTTCCCAGCTTCCTGTTTTTTCGTTTTTGGAATTTCGCACTTTTATTTCGTACATTCCAATCTTGCAAAAATCATGGAACAGGCAGGAAAGTGTCAAAAAATAGATTTCAACATTGCCGGCTAACATTGTTGGCGCAAATTTTATTCCCTTGGCCAGCACCAATAGCGAGTGCATAACCAACCCGTGTTTTTTGCTTCCGTGAAACCTTGTCGAAGCGGGAGCCGTGTAAAAATCCGTATCGCTTTCAAGATAGTCCAAAAGTTTCCAAACAGGATCGTCTGCCGGGGCGGCGATTGTTTCCTTGAATATGTTTCTAACGAAGGCGGCGTATTCGCCGGCTGTTTTTTCCGCTAAAAGAAACTGTTCGATGTTTTCGGCTAATGTCATTGCCGCACTATTCGCGTCTGTGTTTTCGCCAACAAATAGCGCGTTAAGATTTTTCTTTTGGTTCATTTTTTCTCCTTGCCTGCACGTTTTCGCATATCTGCCAAATTTTCCTTCCAGTCGATCACAAGTTCTTCCGGTGCTAGCGGCACGGCATCGCGGCCGTTGGATAATACAAGTTCCCTAACCTTGCCGTATTGCGCGCTTGTAAAGCTCAAGATAACGCCTTCCGGGGTTTCCTCGATTTGTTGATCCGCCGTCCAGCGTCGTTCCACTGCGCGTAAAGCCCCGTCGCCGTAAAATGCAATGCGAAAATGGTATTTCTTTTCGCCGGAATATGCGCCAAAATAACTTCCGTCAAAACGAACACGGTGATCGGCGGCGGCGGGGAATGTGAATGTTTTGTCGCTTAGGCGTACATTTTTCATCCGGGAAAGCGCGTAAATTCGCAGGGTGCGTTTTTTGTCGGTGCAGGCGTAAAGATACCACGCGCCGCTATCGAAGATAAGCTGATAGGGCTGAACCCGCAGGGGGAAAAATCCGTCGTTCCATTTGTTGCGGTATTCTAAATCGATAACAAGGTTTCGCCGTAACGCTTCGCAAACGGCCTCCCACACATTCACGGAAAATTGCGTTAGCGGCACAGGCGGCACGATTATGCGGTCTTCATACCAGCGGTCGCCCGCACCGCTTGCCGCGCCGGCTGCCCCGCCGGCTGCCGCGTCGCCCAAGGGGGCGATGACGCTGTCCATAAGGCGTTTTGCGGCATCGTATATCGGCGTGTTTTTGTAAAGCGAAAACAGAGTTTTTGCCATGCCAAATGCCAAGAGGTCTTCCGGCGAGCTATGCGAAAGGGGTAGCCGGAAGGTTTTTTTTGCGTAGTAGTAGCCTCTCTCTTTGTAGTCATACTCGATTGGGGCATCCAGCATATCGCGCATATATTCGAGGTCCCGGCTTATGGTTGCGGTACTGCACTCATAGTCTTGTGCTAGGGTTGTTGTGTTGGGGTACTTGCCGGAGGCAATTTCCCTGTCAATAAAATACATCCGGTGCACTTCCGACCTTGTCGGTTTTTTTCGATACTTCATATTTTAGATTATAACACATCAGTCTATCATATACCGATAGTTTGCCGAAGATTTTTGGAATTTTAAGCGATTTTTTAGGCCAAATCTTTTTTAACATAGTTTGGCAGGGCAAAAGATGCCCTGTGCAAGGCCGTGTTGTAATACTTTGTTTCCAAGCCCAGCGCGTTCCATGCCGCGGCATCGAAAATCAGCGGGTCAAAACCGGCCTCCCGGCTCTTGCTTGCAAAGCCGAAAAGCCAGTGGCCAGACTGATAGGTTGGGATAAAGGCCTGATAAACATGGCAGTTCGCCGCCGGGAAAGATTCCCTAATCCTGTGGTGGGCGCGTTTCATGGCGGCAGATGTAATTTCGTAATAGGGGCTTTCGTGCTGGTTTACAAGAATGCCGTTTGGTTTTAACGCCTTGTGGCAGCTTTTGTAAAATGCGCTTGAAAACAAGCCTTCGCCCACGCTTATTGGGTCGGTAGAATCCACGATTATAAAGTCGTACTCGTTTTCTTTGCCGGCGACAAAGGCCACGCCGTCTTCAAAAAAAACGCTGACACGCGGGTCGTCTAAGCCGCAAGAGGTAAAGGGCAGGTATTCCCGGCATACTTCTACCACGCGCCTGTCAATATCGACCAAATCGATTTTTTCCAGCGTTTTGTATCTTGCAAGTTCCCTTGCCGTTCCGCCGTCGCCGCCGCCGACGATAAGCACTCGTTTTATTTCCGGGGCTACGGCCATTGCGACGTGTGTTATCATCTCGTGGTAAATAAATTCGTCTTTTTCGGTTACCATGACGACGCTGTCCAAAGAAAAAAATCGCCCGAACTCCGGCGAATCAAAAACATCGATTTGCTGGAACTCCGACTTTTCCGAATGCAAGTGCCGCGAAATCTTTATCGAAAAATTAACGTTTGGCGTGTGCGCCTCTGTAAACCACAACATCTTTCCTCCTATTTCTCACTCAAAAACGCCTTCGTTGGTTCCGTAGACATTCATTCCGTAAAAAATCTCGATCATCTCGCGCGATATTTTATCGCGTATATTACGGCGTTCCTCTGGGCTTAGCTCGTAAGCATCCATGTTAAAAAGATAGTCGTTAAGGACTATCTCGTTTCGCATCATCTTTGTATGGAAAAAATGAGACTGGTAAACATTGATGTCAATGGCATCGTACTTGCGCAGTATTGCATCGTCTACAAAGTTTTGTATCGATGTTATTTCGTGATCCAGATAGTACTTGTTGCCGTTCATGTCGCGGGTAAAGCCCCGTACCCGGTAGTCGATTGTGATTATGTCGGAATCGAAGCTGGAGATTAGGTAGTCCAAGGCGGTTAGCGGCGTTATTTTTCCGCAAGTGCCTACATCAATGTCGGCGCGGAATGTTGACACTTCGTTTCCGGGGTGGCTTTCCGGGTATGTGTGAACGGTAACGTGGCTTTTGTCCAAATGCCCGACGAGGCTTTCGCGCTGTATGGCGGGCGGGGCTTCGGTGATTTTGCCGCCGTTGCAAGAGGGGTCAAGGCTGGCCAGCGATTCTTCGGCGATAAGCAAGGCCACGCTTGCCCCCTGCGGCTCGTAGTCCTGGCGGGCAACGTTCAAAACGTGCGCCCCGATCAGCTCTGTAACGTGGTGGAGTATCCCGGTGAGCCGCTCGCTGTTGTACTGGTCGTTAATGTAGGCGAGGTAGTCTTTTTTTTCGCGTTTGGTGCGGGCATAACACACGTCGTAAATGTTAAAACTTAGCGTTTTGGTTAGGTTGTTAAACCCGTAAAGCTTAATCTCTTTGGACAACTCTGGTTTCGCTCCTTTCTGCAATTTTCCCCTTTTCGGAACTTCATTTTGACGAAATTAAGCGAAAATGTCAAGCCCCCGGGGCTACCCAGGGGCAATTCTTAAATCGTTTTATCGTATTTTTCGTGGTTCAGCATCAAGACGACTAGGCTGGCGGCCGCGCCGGCTACGATGATGACCCCGAAGATGCCGCCAAAGTTGGCAAGCACCCGCGCCCCGTCAATGCCAATGGCAGTAAGCATGATGAGCGCGAAGGCCATTACGCCGAAAGACCAGATCAGCTTTAGGGTGATGGGCGGCTCTGGGTTTTCCGGCGAAATTCCGTGGGAAGAAAGCGATGCCATTGTCATAGCGTTGCCGTTGGCGGCGGTAACAAAGCTAAGGCAGATAAGCCCCACGAAAATGACGCTTACAACGCCGCCCAAGGGGAAGGTCGAGAGCATCTCATAAGCGACGTGTTCCACGCCCCGGGTGTAGGCGGCGACCAAATCGGCGGCTCCGCTAAGTTGTGTCCAAAGGGCGGCTCCGCTTACAATAACGAACCAGAGTGCGCTCAACGAAGCGTTGAGCAAAACATACAGGCTAAGAACGTGCTTGATTTTTCTGCCGTAGGCAATTCGCCCCATAAAAGCCCCGGAAGTCGGCGCCCAGGCCATCCATGCAAAAAAGTGAAAGGCTGTCCAATCGTGCGGCCAGCTTGTTTCGGCGGTTGCGCCTGTCGAAAGCGTCCTTGCAAAAATTGTGTTGATATACCCGCCCATCGCTTCGGTTCCCAAGTTTAACATGAAGGAGCTGTTGCTGAACAAAAACAGGAAGGCCAAAAACCCGACAAAGAGGTAAATGTTAAGCCGCGCGGCCTGCGCCATCGCTTTTTGCAAGCCCGATATTATCGTCAAGGCGATTGCCGTACCCAGCGTTACCGCCACGATTGTCCACAGTGCGGGTGCGCTTTGTATGCCGGTAAGCATTTGAATACCCCCAGAAATGTTCAAAAAGGCCTGCACCGACCCTGCGGACATTCCGGCGGTAATCGAAAAAAGAACGATAATATCGACGATTTTAGGCACGTTGTTTTGCTCGGAGTATTTGCCCAAAATGGGAGCCACCGCGCTGGTAAGCGAAAAAGGCCGCTTGGCATTGTAAAACATAAAGGCAAAAACAATGGCCGGGATCGTATAGATTGTGTACGAAACAAATGTCCAGTGCAGAAAGATGGCCTCCATTGCAAAGTTCATTGCCTGGGGGCTAAGGGGTTCAATGCCGGTTATGGCCGTGTTGGGATAAATGAAGTGAGCGATCGGTTCCGCCGGCCCCCACAGGAGTAGCCCGGCGGCCATTGTCGTGGCGAGCGAAATTGCAAACCAAGAAAACGTGGAAAGTTCGGGTTTTGCATCCTTGCCCCCCAGCCGCACATCGCCAAACTTGGAAAGAATGGCCGCTATAACCAGCCCAAGCAGGGAAAGTGCCAAGGCACTGACAAACCAGAACACGTTTTCTAAAATCCACCGGTTGATTGCGGTTATTGTGGCTAAAAAAACATCTTCGCTCGCTATGCTTAACGCAATGAATGCCATAAGCACGATAAACGGCGGGAAAAATACGACTTTGTTCAATTTCTTCATAAATGTTCCTCTCTATAAGTTTGATATTGGGTTAAAACCGTTCAGCACCGGGGCGTAGTCTTCCGGGTGGCGGTCTTCAAGAACTGTGTTAAATGCACGGTCTCCTTTTAAGCGGCTTAAGTCGATTGTGGCGTAAACAATGGCTTCTTCGTCTATGCCGCAACTGGCCGCAAGCTCCCCGGTGGGGTTTCGCACTTGGGATTTTCCTGCAAAGTACTGTTCCCCGCCGCTTGTTTTGCCGCACATATTTACGGCGGCCACATAAAACAAGTTGTCCAAGGCCCGGCAAGCCAGATTGATGTCCCACCACTCCTTAAAGTAGAAGTTGCCGCGCCATGCGGAAGGCACAAGCAAAAGCTGTGCCCCGCTCAATGCCAAGATGCGGCTGGTTTCCGGGAAGCAGGCATCGTAACAGACGGCAATGCCGATTTTGCCTAGCTTGGTTTCAAACACCGGGTACTGGTTGCCACGCTGTAAAAACTTGCGCTCATCGCCCACGGGGTGTGTCTTGGAGGCTCCGCCGATAATCGCGCCACCGTCGTCAATAAGAAAGGCTCGGTTTTCAACGCCGCCGTTGGGGGCTTTCCAATAGATGGGCGCAAGAAGATGCACCCCAAGCTCTTTTGCCAGCATCATCATCCGGCTAAGCGATTGGCCGGATTCTGTTTCTGCCGCTTTGATCATTTCTGGGATTTTTGTGCTGTCGTAGCCTGTGTTAAAAGCTTCGGGCAGGCAAATCAGCTCGGCATTGTTTGAAGCGGCTTCCCGGACTTTGGATTCGGCCTTTTGCAAGTTGGCCGGCAGGTCAAAAATCGGGAAGTCGGCCTGTATTAACGCTATCTTGTACGGGTTCGGATAAATCGCCATTTTTCTGCCCCCTAGCTTTTAGAAGAGTTCATCACTTCTAACTCTGCCTCGGTCGGTTTGTTTGCTTTGTTGCGGTTTATGCCGTAGACCTTCGCGCAGATGATTAAAATCACCGCCCCTATGGCGGTTAAAATGCCCCCGGTTGCAAAGCCCAGGCCTTGCATGATTAAAATTGGCAACAAAGAAATCAGAACGACTTCGATTATGCCGATTAAGGCGTAGGCCGTGCCGTAATCCTCCAGCGTCTTGCTTCTGAACTCTGGATCGACAACCCTAAGAAGGGTAACGCCGGTGGCCACCACCCCGTTGGTGTACCCGTAAATAAAAATGCCGCGTTCAAACCAAAACTTGCGAAAGAGCCGGCGCGAAATAAAAGCCAGCCACAAGAGCGTAAAAAGCACAGCCAAAATCGACATGAAGATTATTGGCAATGCAAACTCCACGACAACCGTAATGCTTATCGCCGACACGCCAAAGGTAACAAGAAAGTCGGTAGATGTACTGCCTATCCGGGTAACGATTTTTTTATCCACATAGTTGTTCAGCCTTAGCAGTCTAAGAACAAGGTTCATGATAACGCCGCAAATCATTGCGACGCTCATCATGGGGGCAGATATGGGCAGGATGCTGTTTAAGAAGTTTGTGGCATAATACCCGCCGGCAAAGGCGATCAAGATGGGAACCAAGTGCCAGCCCAGCGGGTCGATAGACATGGGGTTCACAGTGCTGCTGCCCATGCTTTCCCGGCTTTCTTCGGCGACCAGGCCTGTGCGAATGTCGTCGGACACGTCGGTCATGGATTTTACAAAGCGGGTGGCTCCCTTTCTAACCGCAAAGTTGATCAGAATAACCCCGCCGATAACGCCTGTCAACAGGCCTATGGTTGCAAAGGTTTGGCCGATTGTAAGCGCATCCTCCCAGCCGCCCCCGATTAAAGCCCCGCCGATTGCCGCCGCATAACCGTGCCCGCCAATAAAACCTGTGGGAACCAGCAGCGCAAACCAAGGATGCAAGCCGGGAAACAGAGCCGCAAGGATAAACGGGGCTACCAAGACGAATACGCCAAAGAAGAGCACTTGCACGGCAAGGTTTATTGCAAAAGTATCGCCCACGTCCGAAAATATTTTCTTGACGCTGGTGCCGGCTTTGTTGCCTATGAACAGGCTGGAAAACAGGAAAACGATGAGCAAGAAGGGGTACGTCGCTATTTGGCCGCTAAATGGAATTATGTCTAAAAACTGCGGTCCAAAAAACAAACCCAAAAGGCCGGCAATAACGGCCGACGGGATATAAAGCCGCTGAACAAACCTTATGCGAGAGCGCACCAGCTTTGCCAAAAAAAGCAACATAGCGGCAAAAGCAAAGTCCAAAACCATTTGATAAGGGCCAAAAACCATGTGAAACCTCCTGTGCAATGAAATGAGATGATATTCTATCATTTTATGGTAAAATGACACAATTGTCAATCAGCATTTGACAAAAAAATTTTTTACGGGTATAATTCAAGCATGAAACCGGGATGAGGGATTACGGCGACGAGGAAACCGTGGCCTATTTATATGGAAGAAAAGGGGGTTAAAAATGGTACGGCTTACAGAAGACGAACAGCGTATGCTGGACGGCGGGAACGGCAAATTCAAGCAAAAGGCGATGGAGTTCGTGGTGCGCTATGCGAATGTGCTTGGCGCGGAAGAGCTTTGCGAAGTATCGCGGGCAACGCTTTTTATCGGCGCACAACGCTACTTGGATTGCTATTCCGCCGGCGAGGACTACCGCAAAATTTTTTCCGAATTTTACCTGTCCAGCGACGAGGTTCTGGAGCTTGGCCAAATTGCGGAAAACTGCGATGCCCAAACCTGCGGGGCGGCCTGCGATCTTGAAGACTTTGAAAAAACGCGCGTTTCGCCGGGGCATCACAAAAAAAACGCGAGCTTTCTTGGCGAAACGCTAAAAATGGGGATCAGCATTGTGGATTCCTGCACTCCGTACTATGTCGGCTGGGTTCCATTAATGGGGGAACGCTTTGTAAGCACCGAATCGAGCAATGTTACGGTAAGCAACACTGTTTTTGGCGCTTATGGCAACGCCGACGGTGTGGAGGCCGCCGTTTGTGCGGCCATTACCGGGCGCACGCCCAAGTGGGGGATGCATCTTAAGGAAAATCGCTTTGGAACCTGCCTGTTCAGCATCGATTTCGAGGTCGATTCCTTGCTGGAATGGGACGTTTTGGGCTTTACGCTGGGTCGCCTCTTACCCAAAAACGAAGTGCCGGTATTAACCGGCCGCTTAAGTCGCCCCGACATACACAAGCTAAGGCAACTTTGCTCGTCGATCTCGGTAACAAGCGCGGCAGAAATTTGCCACATCGTGGGGCTTACGCCAGAAGCCCAAACCCTGGAAATGGCCTTGGGACACAAAAAGCCCAAGTACGAAATCAACGTTACCAAGGCCGAATTCGACAAGTCCTTTGCCATGCTTTGCGACGAAGGCCGGGGGGCGGTGGACTTTGTAAGCATTGGTTGCCCGCATCTTTCCCTTTGGGAGCTAAAGCAGATTGCCAAGCATCTTGAAGGCAGAAAGGTTAGTCCATCTGCGGAGCTTCAAATTTGGACGGACTATGCGACAAAGGAAATGGCCGCCGTCAACGGGTATGCAAAAACGATTGAAGCCAGCGGAGCCTACCTGCTTACCGGCTCCTGCCCCGTACTGATCAAGGAAAGCCACAAAAACGCCTTTGCAATGGTTATGCACGGGGCAAAGCAGGCTTGGTCGATACGCCACCAAAGCAAGGTGCCGGTTTATTACGGCAGTATAGGCCAGTGTATTGATGCCGCTGTAAACGGCAAATGGGAGGGTAGGCTATGAAAACCTTTACGCTAAAAGGCCGGGGGGCTGTGCCCGGGGTTGCCGAAGGCAAGGCCGTGGTGTGTCCCGACGGTATTGCCGGCAACACCGGCGCACTGGGCGACACCGACGGCATTATCTACGAAAAGGGCAACGTGAACTACGGCACTTGCATTAAGGACACAATACTGGTTGTGCCAAGCGCAAAAGGCTCCACGGGGTTTTCGGCGCATTTTAAGGCCGCGTATATTTCGGGGGTGCGCCCTGCCGGCTGGGTAGCGACCAAAATGGACGGGCGGCTGGGCGCGGCTCTTGCAAGCCTTAACCTCCCGGCCGTCTGCGACTTTGAAGACGCAGACCCGATCAAGCTGATACAGACGGGCGACTGGGTAAAGATTGACGGCTCAAGCGGCGAAGTGCTTGTTACAAGAAACACAGAGGGAAAGCCCTGCGAGGGTTAGCCTTGCCACGGCCGCCGGCCGGCTATTTGCTGCCGTCAACAATGCCGTATCTGGCAGTGCTTGCCCAAACTATCTATTTGATATATCATAACCATATCCTCAAGATATAAATTGGGGGGAAGGTACTATTTTGGGGTTCTTTTAGGGTTAAGGAGTAGGTTAGAGACATGGCAATAAATAAAAGCAAAGCGATTTTAAATCCAGTTAGCCCTGGCATAACGGACGATATTTTTATTGACAAAATAGCTCATTTGGATTATGCCCTTGAAAAAATCTACAAAGAGTTTATGCGTGTTGATAATGCGCTTAACAGAAAATTAGTCAGCTTTCAGGCAAATAAAACACTTCCATTTTACCGCTGGTATAAATACAAAGAAGGCTTTTCGTCATTTTTGGTTGAATATTATATATACAAGCGCGGCCTTGATTCTACAAAAAAACTGTTAGACCCTTTTGCAGGAAGTGGCGCGGCACTTTTCTGCGCAAGCGATTTAGGAATTGATTCGCTTGGCATTGAATTATTACCCATAGGCCAGCATATAATTAAAGCGAGAAATTTATTAAATAATTTTGCTGGCACTGATTTTAAAACGCTGGTAAAATGGAAAAACGAAAAACCTTGGATAAATCATCAAGGCCAAAATGATTTTACATCTCTAAAAATTACTGACGGCGCGTACCCACAAGAAAACAGTGAGTTAATAAAAAAATTTCTTTCGTGTATGCAAAATGAAAATAAAAATATCCAAGCAGTATTACTGCTTGCGTTGTTTTGCATACTTGAAAGCATAAGCTTTACCCGAAAAGATGGGCAGTATTTACGCTGGGATAGGCGATCGGGAAGATGCTTGGGGGCTATCCCATTTGAAAAAGGCGAAATATGCGAATTTAATGACGCAATGATTAATAAACTCGAAGAAATTATTCAAGATGTAAAAGGGGAACGCTCGCCTGATTTATTCGATTTTTTAGCAGCACCTTTTAGAAAAGGGCATCTGTCAATTATTGGCGGTTCTTGCTTGCAGGAATTGACGCGACTAGACAGCAACAGTATCGATCTTGTAGTAACCTCTCCGCCTTATTGTAACCGCTACGATTACACAAGAACATACGCGCTTGAACTTGCAATGCTCGGCGTTGATGAAGCAGAGCTTTTAAAGTTACGGCAGGAAATGCTAAGTTGCACAGTAGAGAACCGTGAAAAAGATTTGTTGGCTTTAAATCATTTGTGGGCATCTCCATTGTCGATTTGCAATGAGCATAAACTGTTACAGAAAATACTCGAATATCTTTATTCAAAAAAGGAAAATAAAACATTGAACAATAACGGGATTCCGCGCATGATAAAGGGATATTTTTATGAAATGTCTTGCGTTATTTATGAACTCTATCGTATTCTCGCGCCTAGCGGAGAAGTTGTAATGGTTAATGATAATGTAAGATACGCTGGAGCAAGTATTTCCGTCGATCTTATTTTATCGGATATTGCTGCAAAAATAGGTTTTCAAATACAAGAAATTTCTATTCTACCTATTGGGAAAGGCAACAGCAGCCAGCAAATGGGAGCGCACGGCAGGGAAACGTTACGAAAATGTGTATACATCTGGAGAAAAAAATAATGAATTTGCTTCACATAACAAAAGCTGAAGACTTGGTAACTTCTTACAGCGAAACAAGAGCAGGGTTTATTTCTATTGCGCTGGAAAAAAACAGGAGAGCAACCCCCTATGTTGAAGAAGCCCGAGCCTTGCAGTATAGAATAAAAACAATTTCTTCGCCATACAATTTGCTTGAAGTGCCTGATATTAAAAACGGTTTAATTGCTGCCGCAGGCCTTTCCGATAAAGCCGCTTCTCATTTGGGAGAAGAGGGTTGCACGGTTGCGATGAAAGAATTTATCGAAAAAATTCTTGCTCCTTCCGGAGATGCATTCAAAGAAGAATTAGTATTCAGATTTCTATTAACAAAGGGCGATTCTTTAGGTGGTAAAATGCGGAATATTGTTGGCGCATTGGCACAAAGAAAATTATGCCTAGCTATAATTTCCTCTTTAAAATTATCGAATATTCCTTTTTATGCGCTTAATGATACGGCCAGTCAATGGATTTCCTCAAAAGAAATTGGCTATGATACTGAAGTAGAAAATTCCAAAGGTATTTCATGGAAAACGCTAAAAGACAAAGACAGAACCTTATTCTTCAATATTACTGTCCCTATTGTTGGAAACAATATCGATATTGTTCTTTTAGATGGGGCTTATACAGAAAATATTAAAACGGCAATAGGTCAATGCGAAAATTATATTGCATTGGGAGAGTTAAAAGGAGGCATTGATCCTGCCGGGGCTGATGAGCATTGGAAAACCGCAAAAACTGCGCTTGATAGAATCAAAAATGCGTTTAAGAACAACGATTTTTCGCCGAATATTTTTTTTGTAGGAGCCGCGATAGAAAGTAAAATGGCAGGTGAAATTTTCAACGATTTAAAATCAAAATATATCAATAACGCCGCTAATCTAACAAAGCCAGAACATATAACAGCATTGTCAGATTGGCTTGTAAAATTGTAGCGAAATTAAACCAAGGTCTCCATCCTTCAATGCTTGGCATAAAAAATGCCTGGCATAAAAGCTGAGGTAAATTTACCTCTTCTGCAAGTATCCCGGCAAGAAACTACCTTGCCTTGTTCACAACCTTCACATTTCCGGCGAGGGTTAGCCTTGCCACGGCCGCCGGCCGGCTATTTACTGCCGTCCACAATGCCGTATCTGGCCAAGACCTCGCCGATGTTTTTTAGCCGCTCGTCCGAAACAGGCGACATTCTAAAGGCAATTTCCACGGCGATTGCTTCTAGCACGGCGACAAAGGGGACAATCGAATAGTAGTCCCTTGGGTTCAACACCGTGATTGCGACATCGGCGAGCGGGGCTATGGGGTTTGTCGGGTTGTTTGTAAGAAGAATGATTTTTATGCCGGCCTCGGCGCAATAGCGTGCGGCGTTTAATGCGCTTTTGGTACCCGGCCAGCCGGCAATCAAAAACACCGCACTATCCTTGGTAAAGTGTTGCAGCCGGTCGTAGAGATAAAGCTCGTCGTGGCTCAACTGGGAAATTTTTGGGAAAAAGGGCAACAGGGTGTATTCAAAATAAAGCGCGACAGCCTTGGACGACCTTAGCCCAAGCACCCCCGTTTGCGGGGCGTTGAGCATCAATTCAACCGCTTGGTTTATCAGTTGGAGCGTGCCTGGCGAGACCGTTTTTTCCAGCAAGTCAATCGACCGCCGGATAGTCGCGCCGGGGCCGTTCTCCTTGTCGGACTTTAGCTTGGTTATAAGTTGCAAATAGTTGGAATTCATCTCGTTAAGCGCGTAGGTGTGGACATCGGCCTTTAAATCCGCGTAGGTTTCATAACCTATCTGCTTCAAAAACCGGAAAAGCGTAGCTTCCCCCACGTTTACGGCCGCGGCAAGCTGGGCGGCACTCATCATGCTTATATTGTAGGCATTTTTGATGATGTAATCGTAAATCGCCTTCTGTTTTTTTGAAAAGTTTTTGTACTCTTTGATTAGCTCGAATATTTTTGATTCCAAACTGCCTTCACCTGTGATCATTATAACATTAATTAGCCGGGTGCGCAAATACCCGTAAACGGCGAATTTTCAAAAAAATGCGAAAAAACGAAAAATTAATGATTGACAAAACTATCATATCGATACATAATGATATATAATCAAATCATAAGGAGTGCTTTGCATGAAAATGAAGATAGAGGCTCTAAGGCAAGAGCAGATAAGCGAAATCGCCGAAAAGACCGAAAAACTGTTGGCCGAGCAGGGCATCGTTGTAAAAGACGCGGGGGTGCGCGATTTTTTCGCCAAAAAGGGGGCTAGCGTTTCGGGCGAGTCGGTAAGGCTGCCGAAAGAGGTTTTGCGCGGGGCTTTGAAGAGCGTCCCGGGCGATTATGTCTTGCACGCACGCAAGCCCGAAAAAAGCGCAAAAATCGGCATTGGACACGATGCGGTTATAAACCCCAATTCGGGAATGTCCTTTATTCAGGATGCCCAGGGCAAAAGGCGGCCGGCGACCGTTCAAGACCAGATCGATATGCTCAAGCTGAACCACACGAGCGATGTCGCCGGCGTGTCCAATGCCGGCATCCTGTATCCCACCGTGGGCATCGAGCTTGGCGATGCAAAGTTCGTGCAGATGATCAACGCGCTTACCTACAGCGACAAGCCATTTTTCTCCCAGGGCATAGACGAAAGCTACGGTAAGGCGGCGATCGAGCTTGCCAGAATCGCCACGGGTTTCCGGGACAGGCCTGTCTGCATGAGCGTTGCGAACAGTCTTGCGCCGATGGCTTGGGACGAAAAAATGCTCGGCATGATCCGTGTTTTTGCCGAAGAAAACCAGCCCATCAATATTTCGAGCAGTTCAATGGTTGGCGCGACGGCTCCGATCAGTCTTACCGGCGCGGTCATCATGGCTTGCGCAGAGGGCTTGTTCGGCATCGCTTATTCTCAGCTTATCCGCCCAGGCGCACCGGTCGTGTTCGGGTGTTTTCCCGGCGTTATGAATATGCGCTCTATGCGTATGTCCTACGGTGCGCCAGAGTTTTCGATTCTGTGCGCGGCGGGCGCACAAATGGCTTCTTATTACCGGATTCCCTACAGGGGGGGAGGGGGTCTTACATCGGCACAGGTAACAGACGCGCAAAGTGCCGCTGAATCTGCGCTTGGCCTTATGATCGCCCTTAACTGCGGCGTGCATTATATGCACCAATCTATCGGCACGCTGGACTCAATCTTAACTTGCAGTGCCGAAAAATTTGTCATGGACGAAGAAATTGTCGCCCGCATACGTCGTATGCAAAAAGGTGCCGGCGAAATCGATTCCGACTCGCTTGACGTCATAAAGCAGGGTTTCGAGGAAGGCAGTTTTCTGGGTCTTGAAAGCACGGCCATGAATTTCCGCGATGTCATTTTTGAGCCTTTTGTAAGCGAGGATTGCACCTACAACGACTGGGTCGAAAAAAAGAAGAGTAGCGAGGAAGTCGCAAGCCGGCTTGTGAAAAAACGGCTTGCCGAATATTCCGAGCCGGACATTGGGGCGAGTATCAAAAAAGAGCTTAAAGAATGCGCCGTCAAGATGGGCGCGAATTTATAGGAGGTTTTATGAGCCAGAAAGTCGAGTTTTTGTATTTATCCGAGCCTGATATGATCAAGGCCGGGGTGCTTAACGCCAAAAGATGTGTCGAGGTAATGGACGAAACTTTTCAGCTTTTGGGGAAGGGCGACTATCTTATGGGCGGGCCAGAGATCGACAGCCACGGCCTTATGCTTTTTTTTCCGGGCGAAAGCAAGTTCCCCAAGATGCCGCTTGCCGGGCCAGACAGACGTTACATGGCCATGCCTGCCTACTTGGGCGGGCGTTTTCACCTAACGGGGGTCAAGTGGTACGGCTCCAACCGGGCAAACATTGCGAAGGGTCTGCCCCGCTCGATTCTTATGCTGTGTCTTAACGATGCCGAAACGGGTGCGCCTATGGCGATTATGTCTGCAAACTTGTTAAGCGCAATGCGCACGGGGGCGGTGCCGGGGGTTGCGACAAAATACTTGGCTAGCAAGTCTGCGCGTAACCTTGCGGTTATCGGTTGCGGTGTAATCAACAGGGCTTGCACACGCGGGATTCTTGAAAATATGCCCAAGGCCGAAAAGATGCTGTTATGCGATATTGATGCCGGCAAGTGCGAAGAGTTCGCAAAAGAGCTAAAGGCGGAATACAGCGTGGAAAGTGTCGCGGTTTCTCTTGAAGAGGCGATTCGCTCTGCGGATGTTGTTACTGTCGCGGTTTCCGGCGAAAAGGGTGTGCGCATTGACCCGTCGTGGCTCAAGCCGGGCTGTCTTTTGACTTCGTCCGGGGCAATGGATTTGCCCGACGAGGCTTTTCTAAAAAACACCGTGGCTTTTGACCATTGGTCTATGCACAAGTTGTGGCTCGAAGAAGCTCTTGCGCACAAAGACGGTCTTGACTTTGGCCTTAGCTGGGGGGCTACTTCGGCGGCGGTTCTAAAGGCGCTCCATGCCGGGAGGCTCGATGCGGGCAAGTTTATCTCCCTAAGCGATGTGGCCGCCGGCACCGGCAAGGCGAGGAAGTCCGACGACGAGATTATCATTTTTTACTCCGGGGGGTTGCCTGTCGAGGACATTTCCTGGGGTGCCGAATGTTACGAGCAGGCCAAAAAGCTGGGGCTTGGACACACAGACAAGGTTTGGGACCAGGCGCATTGGCGGTAAGCCCATGAGGGCGGCATACCCCGGCCTTTCACGGGGCGGGGTATGTGCGCTGGTGCGCGGGGGGTTTCCCCGTTAAAAAAAGTTCGCTATAATGCTCATCGTTTTTTCGTTATTTAGAACGCCGTTAGGGAAGCTGTCGATTGGGGAAGTTATATCCGGGCAATATTCTTTTACAAGCGCGTCTAGTTTTTTTTCTTCGACATTAGACCTTTGCACATATTGAAATGCCGTTAAACTTTTGTTTTTAAGGATTGGGATAAATGCTTCTGCCGGTGTTCTATGGTTGTCTGTTTCCATCCAGCCGATAAATGTGTCCAGCGATTTTGCATATTCCAGCGATGAATAGTCATTTAATTTTCTGTTTGAACAACACACTGTATGCAATTTATCCAATGTTGCAAGTGCCGGGAAGGCCTCAATGCCAAGCATTTTGAGGTAAATATACTCCAAGTTTTGAAACTTTGCGATAAAATCTATGTTTTTTATGTACTCCTTGTTTTGCTTGATGTTATGCAGGCGCAACACTTTGAGGGTGTCTAATCCGGGAATGCTGTCCCAGCTATTTCCTTTGCAGGCTAAAAATGCCAGTTTTTTTAGGGAAGCCATTTGGTTTATAAATGAAAAGTCGTCTATTGCCGAGCCGCTAATCAATAGTTCCTTTACAATTGAAAGATCGAAGGTTTCTTCGCGAAACAGTTTTTCAAAGGATTTTATGTCGTGCAGTTCCAGCCTTGTGTTGTTGTTTTTTAGGGTTACCATGTTTTTACTACTTTGTTAAACCTTTTCGCGTGGAAACGTCAACCAGTACGTTTTCGTCGAACTCCCACCATACGTCAACGCTTTGCAGTAAAGTTCTGCCAAGGACGATTCTTATGCTTTGCAGTCGAACATACGATTCGATCCTTCCCGGCAGAGCCTCGTCGGAGACGGCATGGAGCGGCATCCAACGGCCTGCCGCTTGAACTTGCCACCGCCTGTTGTTTCTGATAACTTCTATTACCTCGTCCATGTGCGAGCCGACGGGGGTAATGCTCAAAATATAACGCCTTATTTGCTCTTCGTTTCTCCATAGCGGGTAATTAAAGATTGCAATTCCCACCAAAACAATTGCAATGCCTATAAAAATTATGCTTTTCATCGTGTCCTCCTTAATGGCTAATAGAAGTTGTTCGGAAACTTCAGTTTCCGAACAACTTCTATTTCTGTGTCTGTATATTTGTAATACATCATAAAAAGCTGGTTCTCCTGTTTTTTGCTTTAAGCGTCAACCCAAAACTTTACGCCCGGATTGTGCTTCAGTCCAACTTCGCCTTCCAAGTCGTAGTCGTAATCTAAAAAACCGTCTTCATCCAAAAAATAAACCCCTTTTGAATAAAAATCGTTGAGCGTTTCCAAAAACTTTAACGACGAGTTGTGCAACAGGCTTTCGCCGTCTTCGGAAGATATTAGGTATATTTCACCGGTTGTCGCTTTTATGGCAATAAAATGGGATGAATAATCGCGTAAGATTGGGTAAAATTTATCCTTGATATTAAGGGCGGTTAGTATGGCGGATAAATCTTTGCAGGCTTTTTGGTATTCGGAAATATGGATCAACAGGTATCCCGGCGTAAAATCCAATAAGTTTTGCTCTTGGGTTGCAGAAAATGTTCCAGACACATTGCCATAAATTACTTCAAAAATTTCTGGGATTATGTCCATTACTTCACTCAAAATGTCTTTCCAATATTTTGGGGCAGGCAACATACTTTTCCTGTACCCGGTTCTCATTTTTTCAGAGTGTTCCAAATATTCCGTAAATAATTTTTCCATAAGCCCCCCGCTATTGGACTTGAGAGAGAACCCGATGGTTCTCTCTCAAGTCTCGCATTTTTTGGGGCAAAAGCCCCAAAAAAGTGCTTTTAAAAGTAGAAGTTGTTCTGAAACTGAAGTTTCCGAACAACTCTATTGGACAACCTTGTCCTCCATTCCTTTTTCCGCAAACATTTTATTCAGTTTTTCTATCCGCTTTTTGTTAAAATCGATAAACCTAAAATCAATTTTCTTGAGTGTTTGCATTTCCGTTAAAAAATAAAATTTTTCCGCATCTAGTTTTGGGTTAATTTCTTCCATATAAAGTTTTTCCAGTGCCGGTATTGTTTTTAAGACCTCTGGGTTTTCCCAGCTTTTCAAGTTCAATTTAAGCTCGCGCAGATTTTCCAGCTTGTTCATTTCCGGCAGGGTCTTTAGTTTTGAAAGCGATATTCTTAGCTTTTTTAACGATACGAAATCTTTTATGCCGTCAATATTTTCGAGTTTGTTTATTTGCAAAATGCTTAATTCTTCAAGCGTTGGTTTGTTTAACGGGGCAAAGTCATTGGACGCGATGCAGGAATCGATCATCACGTTTTTTATTTTATCCAAGGGTTGCATAAAGCCGTAGTTGTCTAGGGTTGTGGACAGGTATAAAAGTTTTAGGTTTTTGCATTTTCCAACCGGGTCAATGTTTTTTACTTTTGCGCTAAGGCGCAATTCTTCAAGGTTATTTAGGCCTTCAAGAAACTCAATGTCCAATGTCTTTTTATTAGAAAGATTGTATATCGACAAATACTCCAACTGATCCATGCCTTTAATTTCATTCAAGGAGCTATAGCCGGTTAGATACAGCTTTTTTACGTTTTTGAGCGATGGGAGCGGTGCTAAATAAGTATTGTCTTTGGTTGCTGTTGCAACTTGTAAAATTAAATCCGGGCGTTTGTCGAACAGGTGTTTGTTCAGGTTTTCTAGATCGGCATGGGTGTTATTGTAAAAGTCAAAATACACGGTGTTATTGGCAAAATCAAATTTATTCACGGAGGCTCTGATTTTTTCAATGTCCCATCTTTCCATATTTTCAGTATATGACGATTCCTCTGGTTTTGTCAAGGGCTTTCCGGGCGTTTCCCCGCGACAAACGCATGAATGCTCGAGCTTCGGAATTTACTCCCATTTTTATCACACGGAGGCACAAAGGCGCATCGAACCTCTGGTTCGCGGCACAAAGCACTGATTAGAAAGCCCTGCTTCATTCCTACTTCTTCCTTCCGCTCTTATGTTCGATAATGATGCAAAAGGAAGGCGCGGGCTTACCG
>WRKI01000336.1 GCA_009778155.1 Spirochaetota bacterium | reverse complement strand
AAGGATACTTTGATGGCTAAAAATTTGTCTTGGCGGGTTTGCGTGATGAATTTTCAAGGAAATTAAGCCTTATGTTTTCTAAATGTAGAATTGCTGGCATTTTAGTCGCGCTTTTCAGCAAAAATTTCTTGTTTCTGCACTTTTTTCTGTAAAACCCCGCGTCAACCCCCTTTCGCAGAGCCAACCCCGCTGGCTTCTGCCGGCAAAGCCTCAAACAGGGCTTTAACCCCGCGCCAGACCCCTTAACTTTTTGCCGGATTTGCCGTAAAATAGCCTAACTATGAAAAGCATATTCCAAACCAAAAAGCACTTTGTCGTCATTTCGGGCGCCGCGCTGTTAGTTGCGATTTTAATCGCGTGCGCGGGCGCACCTCGGGCAGATTTTGGTGGGCTTGGCAGGGCTAACGACCCCGTCCCGCTTACAAGCGCTGCAATCACAGGAACCCTGCCTAACGGCCTTAGATACTTCATTTTGGAAAACAGCCGGCCGGAAAACCGCGCTCACTTGGCACTCGTGGTAAACGCCGGCTCCGTCGTGGAGCGGGACTACGAGCGCGGCATGGCACACTTTGTCGAGCACATGGCCTTCAGGGGGACGGAACGCTTCCCGGAAGGCGAAATCATCGATTTTTTGCGATCCCTGGGGATGCGCTTTGGGCCGGACGTCAACGCCTTCGTCTCGTTTAACGAGACCGTGTACCATTTCGAGGTGCCGGTCGAAACAGTAGACGGAATCAGACGGGTGCCGGACAAAGCCCTCGCCATCCTTGACGAATGGAGCCATTCGGTCTCCTTTAACCCAGAATATGTAGACCTTGAACGGCTCGTCATTCTGGAAGAGTACCGAGGCCGCCTTAGCGCAAGGGAAAGGGTAAGCAGGCAGGTTCTGCCCGTGCTCTTTGCCGGCTCCCAATATGCCGAGCGGCACCCGATCGGCACTTGGGAGATAATCGAAACCACGACGGCCGACCAACTGCGCGCCTTTTATGAAAGATGGTACACCGCCGACAACATGGCGCTAGTTTTTGTGGGCGACTTTGACGGGCGGGCACTGCAAGCAAGCCTGGTCGAGCACTTTCACATAGCCGCGCCGGAAACCCCAGCGAACCGGCCTCAATTCAGCCTGCCGCCGCCAAGAAGGGGCAGTTTTCAGGTTGAGTTTATCACCGATCCCGAACTTACTTCCGCAAACTTTGAGCTTTACTTCCGGCAGCGTCCCGGCCCGCAAAGGGGCACGGTAGGCCACTTCCGGGACACCGTCATCGACAGCCTTATCAGCACGATGCTGGCTCTGCGTTTCGAGGAAGACCTGACAAACCCGCAGGCCTCGGCGGTCGCCTCTTGGGGGGGGATGTGGCGCTGGTCTCAAAACGCCCGGTTTTACGCGATGGGGACGGAACCTGTGGCCGGCCGTGCGGAGGAAGCCTTGTGGGACCTGCTCTTGGCCAAGGAATCCATGCGCCGGCACGGCTTTAACGAAGACGAGCTTGACCGGGCAAAAACGCGTATGCTCGCTTCGCTGGATCAGCGTCTGGCCGAAAGGGACAATCAGCAGTCCGCCCAGCTCTTCCACGGTTTCCGCAATCACTTTATCCTTGGGCAGGCAATGCCGGGCATAGAATGGGAAGCCTACGCGGTTCCCCGGCTGCTCGACGGCATAGGGACGCGGGACATTGCGGCGGCGGTAAGGAACTATTTTTCCGCCCGCGACACGATTCTTTTTGCAATCGCGCCAGAGGCCGAAGCCGCCGATCTGCCATCGTATGAACGGATAAGCGCGATGTTCAGGGAGGCGGCCAGGGCAAACGTAGCCCCGCGTGTCTCGGTAACGCTTACGGGCGACTTGCTTGACGCGCCGCCTGCGCCGGGGGTAATCGCCAACGAAACGGTGGATGCCGCGACGGGGGCGGTTATCTGGACGCTCGGCAACAATGCGACAGTTATATTGAAAGAAACGCAGAACATGAGCAACGAGATTATCCTGTATGCCGGCGCGGCTGGCGGAACGGCGGGTGTGGGACAGAGCGCGTCGGTATCCGCCCGGCTGGCGGCAGAGATGCTTGCGGTTTCCGGGCTTGGCGATTTTTCCCGCACGGATTTGCTCAATATTCTTACCGGCAGGCAGGTTTCAATGGCTTTCTGGGCGACGCACTACCAGCGCGGCTTTAGGGGGTCATCGGCGACGCAGGATGTAAGAACCTTGTTCGAGATGCTTCACCTGGGCTTTACCAACCCCAGGCTGGACGAGGCCGCGATAGGGGCTATGCTCAACCAGCATCGCAACGTGCTTGCCCGCCAGGGGGAAGACCCGCAGGGGACTTTTAACCGGGAAATAACCCGCACGATTAACGGCGGCCATTTCCACTTTAGCCCCTTGGAGCTTGCCGACATGGATGCGGTCTCTGTCGAGCAGGCCAGGGGTTTCCTTGAAAACCACTTGAACCCCGGCGACTTTACCTTTGTGTTTACGGGCAATATCGATCTGGACGAGATGAGGGGGCTTGTCGCGACATACATTGCGTCGATTCCGAACTCGCATTCGGTAAGCGCGTGGACAGACCCCGGCATTGTGCGCCCGGGGCAGGTTCAGCGGGAAATCCGCATCGGGCTGGAGGAGCGCAGTATGGTCTATCTTGGCTGGTTTGCCCCGGCGACTGCGGTTTTCAGCGAGCAGAGGAATCAGGTTTCGGCGGTGCTTAACGAGTATCTGAACATTGTATTGATGGACGAGATTCGCGAGCGGCTTGGCGGCGTGTACTCGATTGGCGCGGGCGCGTCGGTCGCGACGGTTCCCACCGGGGAGTACAGGCTTCAGGTGTTTTTCAACTGCGACCCAGCCCGTGCGATGGAGTTGATTGCGGCTGTAAAGGCGGTTCTGGATCAGGTTGCGAACCAGCCTCTGGACATGGCTGTTTTCGATCAGGCTACGGAGGCCTTGTTAATGGGGCATGAACGCTCGATGCAGGCGAATCTGCACATTGCCCAAAGTTTTGTCAACTCGGCGGCTTTTTTCAACACGCCGCTTTCCCGGCTTACCGAAAGGCCGCAGGCTATAAGGAATGTAAGCCCTCAAGATGTGCAGGTTATGGCAAGGTCTGTCTTGAGCGCCCCCCCAGTGCAGATTGTCCTGTTCCCGGAGGGTTGGCAGAACTAAACTTTTGAAGAAGAGGCTCACACGGAGGCACGGAGGGGATAAACTTCGTGCCTTTGTGTGAGTTTTTTTGAGCGGAATGGAGGGTAACCATGCACGCTGAAATGGCTTTGCGGAATGAAGGGATGAAAATTTTAGTAGACAAACTTGGCCGCGTAGAAGCGGAGCGGTTCATAAGCCTTATTATCCGAGAGCCTTTTGATTACACAGAATGGCAAAGAGGTTTATTTAATGACTTATCAGTAAAGGAATTGAGCAATATGGCAATGAAGGAATATAATAAAGACGGTTAAAATGCCCTCGTATTTCGTTGCGCAACTCTGTATACGCCCCCGGTGCAGATTGTCCTGTTCCCGGAGGGCTGGTCGAACTAAAGGAAACGCTGATTAAATCCGCATCCTCGATGGGATTTAATCAGTGCTTCCCTCGTGTTTTTTTCCCTTGACGCTCATCTGCAATTTTTAGATATTTTAAATAAGGGGAAGCAATGAAATCAGCAGTTCATGGGGAAACTCTGGTTCGTGTCGAGTTGCCGCGGCAACTCGCGAGTTGCCGAACAAGTCCATTGCTTCCCTGGATTGTTGGAAACCCGCAAGGTGAGCCGCAAAAAATGTCAAGGTAGGAAAAAACTTTATGAGCAACGATGAAAAACACTTTCACACACCCCCCTCCCCCCCGGCGGGGAGTCCACCCATTGATCAGCTAACGTCAGAAACCAAGCAAAAAGTGCCTGTATCCGGCTATTTCGCGCTTGCCTTTGCCGTTGTCTTTTTCTCTGGCGTTTTTGCCGACGCGGAAAACTGGACAAGGGCGCTGGATTTTGGGGTCATAAGCGGCGGCTTCGGCGTGATAGCCGACGGCAGGGTTTTTACAGGAGCCGGCGGAACCGGCGCCCGGCACGGCTTCATGTTTGCATTGACCCTGCTTCCGATAGTTATGTTCGCCCTTGGCACGGTGCAAGTGGTTGACGCATTGGGCGGCCTAAAAGCGGCGCAAAAGTTTTTAACCCCCGTTCTGCGCCCTCTTATTGGCATCCCCGGCATCTGCGGCCTTGCCCTCATAACCAGCTTGCAAAGCACGGACGGCGGGGCTGTCATGAACAGAACCCTGCGCGAGGAGGGGCACATCAGCGAAAACGAAAAAACCGTCTTCGGCGCGTTTCAGTTTTCCGCCGGCGGGGCTTTGACCAACTACCTTTCATCCGGGGCGGCTTTGTTCGCTTTCCTTGTCGTGCCAATCGCAACCCCGCTTTTAGTAATTTTCGTAATGAAAATAATCGGGGCAAACATCATGCGCCTTTATCTGAAAAAGTTCGACAAAAAACAGGAGGCGGCAAATGGCTAGCAAATCACTGCCGGACACCTTTGTAGAAGGCGCGAAAAAAGGCTGGACGATATGGTCTACAAGCACATTGCCCAACGTTTTAATGGCATTCGTCATAATTCGCGCGCTGGAAGTTAGCGGAATGCTGGGTTTGCTGGGAAGAATATTCGGCCCCGTAATGGCCGTCTTCGCCCTGCCCGGCGAAGCCGTAATGGTGCTTGTCGGCGCGTTCATGTCGATAGGCGGCGGTGTAGGCGTTGCCGTCGGCCTTTACACCGCTGGCACTTTAGACCAAACCCATGTTACAATTCTTCTGCCGGCTATTTTTTTGATGGGCGGTTTGATTCAGTTTGCCGGCCGCTGTTTGGGCACGGCAGAGGTTCAGCAGCGCTATTACCCGGTGCTTTTTGCAATCTGCATAGCGAATGCTGTCATTTCCATGTTCATCATGCGAATATTTGTATAAGGGAGATTTTTTATGAGCGATCTTGCATCTTTTGTAAAGGAAACATACGGCCATTTGCACGGGATTCCGGAAATTGCGCTGAAAGAGTTCAAAACATCGGCGTATTTGGCCGGCCAGCTTGAATCTTTCGGTTATGCCGTGGAAAAAAATGTCGGGGGAACCGGCGTTGTCGGCGTTTTGCAAGGCGATGCGCCGGGGCCGGTCTTCGCTTTGCGGGCAGACATGGACGCACTGGCGCACGTTGTAGACGGGCAGGAAGTGCTAGTGCATTCTTGCGGGCACGATGCCCACAGCGCGATTGTTTTGGCCGTCGCCAAAGAAACAGCCCGCCGGGGCCTTAAAAAAGGCAGCTTGAAAATTTTGTTCCAGCCGGCCGAAGAAACCCTGGCAGGCGCACTCGCCATGATCGAAGCCGGGGCCATTGACGATGTTGATTATCTCGTAGGCCTTCATTTAAGGCACATTGCAGAGGCAAAGTACAAACAAGCCACACCCGCCCTGTATCACGGGGCATCGACAATGTTGCAGGCAACAATCGAAGGCCTTTCCGCGCATGGAGCCAGGCCACACCTTGGCGTGAACGCGATTGATGCGGCCTGTCTTGCCGTGCAAACCGTCAACACTATTCACCTTAACCCGGTTATTCCGGCGACCGTAAAAGTTACCAAAATACACGGCGGCGGCGCGTCGATAAACGTGATACCTGACAAAGCGGAAATCGCCTTCGACCTGCGCTGTCAGGAAAACGCCGGCATGGAAGAGCTTGTCAAAAGAGTAACGCTGGCAATTGAAAGTTCCGCCGCTTCTATTGGCGCAAAAGCAAACGTTCATTCGGTAAAAGGGGTTCCCGCCGCCGAGTATCATCAGGAACTGATCGATATTGCCAAAGAAGCCATCACTTCCGTTTTGGGCAAAGAAGGCCTGCTTGAACCCACCCTTACCCCCGGCGGTGAAGACTTTCACTTTTTCGTCAAACACAAGCCGTCTTTGAAAACGGTCATTGTCGGCATTGGCGCGGACTTGGTTCCCGGCCTGCATCACCCGCAAATGTCCTTCAACCAAGATGCCCTTGTAGACGCTGTAAATATTCTGCTGAAGATGACAGACAAACTGGGCGAGTTAAAGTAAAGGAAGCGATGAAAATGTACCTGTTAAAAAACGCGCTTTTATACACACCCGAAAAAATCGGGCAACGGGATTTGCTCATTGTCGGCGGCGTGATAGCGGCAATCGCAGAAAACCTAACAGTGGCATTGCCGGGGCTTGAAACCGTCGATGCCAAAGGTTTGTTAATCACGCCGGGGCTGATCGATCAGCACATACACGTTACAGGCGGCGGCGGCGAAGGCGGCCCGGTGTCGCGTGTGCCGGAAATCCGCCTGTCGGAACTTGTGGCAAGCGGCACGACAACCATTGTCGGCGTTTCCGGCACAGATTCTGTTACAAGGCCGATCAGCGCACTGCTTGCAAAGGTTCGCGCACTAACAAAAGAGGGCATTTCCGGCTGGATGTACACAAGCAACTACGCCCTGCCCCCCAGTCTTTTGTCGCAATCAATACGCGACGACATTTTTCTGGTTCCAGAAGTGCTCGGGGTAAAAATCGCCCACAGCGATCATCGCAGTTCTTTCCCCACGTTAGACGAAATGATGCGTATTCTTTCCGATATTCGTGTGGGCGGCATGATTGCCGGCAAGGTTGGCGTGTTGCATATCCACATGGGCGACTTGCCCGGCGGCTTCGATGTTTTTAACGAAATTATTGATCGGGGCATACCTGCCAAACATTTTCGCCCGACGCATTGTTCGCGTAACGAAAGGCTTTTCAAGGAATCCTTGGAGTTTGTCAAAAAACGCGGAGGGGTTATCGACCTGACATCCGGGGGTAGCGGTTATGCCGGCTCCTCTGCGGTGGCTGTCAAGGCGGCGATTGAGGAAGCGGGCGGCGACAAGATCACCCTTAGCACGGACGGCGGCGGCAGCCTTCCCCGCTTCAATGCGGCGGGGGACATGGTCGGCTTGGGAACAGGCTCGCCGGCTGCCAACCTTGATGTTTTGCGCGAGCTTGTCAAAGGCGGGATGCCGCTTGAAAGCGTGCTTCCTGTTATTACCGCCAACCCGGCGCATCACTTGGAGCTAAAGGGCAAGGGGCGGCTGGAAGCCGGCATGGATGCCGACCTTTGCGTTTTTACCGACGACATGAACTTGCGTCATGTAATCGCCAAGGGCAAATTCCTAATGCGCGACGGGGAAATCATCGTCAAGGGAACCTTCGAGGAATAATGCTTGCAAAAACGGCCGGCAGCGATTCGATCGCTTGACAAGTGTCGAGTTAATCAGTGTTTCCTTAGATTTTTTCCCATTGCGTATGCGCCTTAGCGAACACTTTTTGATCGACACTGCTTTTCATTGTATGCAAAAACTTGTGGCTTTCCAAATCATCGTTTGTGTATACCTGAATCTTTTCGCCAAATTTTGCTTCAGCGAAAAATTTGGCGTTTATTTCCCTTAAAAAATAATGGTCTGCGATTTCCTTTGGCAGCGACTCCATTAAAAAATGGAAAAAACGTATATTGTTTACATGATTGTTAGTATCAACATCGGAGCGGTAAATGTCAAACTCCATTTTGAACGAACCGCTTTCCGCTTCATTTACAAGCTCTAGATTTTCTTCAACAGATATTTCTTGCCTAAACCCCCAGTTTTCTTTTATATCGTTGAATATAGGCGCGGGTTTCCTGTTTTTTATATCATAAAAAACCCATGTACCTTTTGCTTTCCCGATAATTTTTCCAGCCTCGTCAAAAATAATATTTTCCCTGTGCCCCTTTACAAGGGAATATTTTGACAGCCAAGTTCTTATGGTAATATTTTCCTTGTATTTCGGGTAACGCAGCATCGCAACCTTGCCAGAGATCAACACCCAGCCAATATTTTGTTTTTCAAGCCTGTAAAGACCATATCCAATATCAAGACAATGTTCAGCGGCAGTTTCCTCAAGCAAAGTAAAAATAGTTGTCGGAGATGCCAGCCCGTGTGCATCCATTTCAAAATAACGCAGGTTATAAACCCGCTCCAAAAAATTACTCATGGCTTCTCCTCCTTTTGCAGTCGATGAAGTACAGTATGTATCCCGGCCAGATAAGCGCTAACCGCTCCAATGAAAAACACAGCCTGTTCTTTATAACTTTATGTCCCCATGTCTTGCGTTTGCAGCTTTAAGAAGACTCTGAACCCCATACTTTGGGTTTTTAGAGCTTCCCCTTTTTCAAAGTATACTGTAAACTAAAAGAAAGTCAAGAAAAAACAGGCTGTTGTTACAGCCGTGGAGGTTTTGTAATGGCAGCTACAAAAAACGCGCAAAGTATTAAAAAGGATACTAAAGAATTTCTTACAATCGCGTTAACCGAACTCTTGAAAAAAAGCCCTTTGAAAGATATAACAATTTCCCAAGTGGTTGTTAAAGCCGGGGTAAGCAGAATGGCTTTTTACAGGAATTTTGACACATTGGAGCAGATTTTATACGAATACTATGAGTCAAAAATAGGCTCGGTTTTTGAAATTATCAAAAGCAATTCGGCAAAGTCTGTTAAGCTGAGTGTGCACTTGAATTTTTTCAAGAACTTTGGCGAAGAGTTAATTTTGTCGTATAAGCATGGCTACGATACGATCATTCATGATATTTTTACAAAAATGGTAGAAAGCTTTTACGGGGCAGATGATAATGACTATCGCATAACCTTTATGGCCGCTGGAGCCTACGCTGTTTGGAAAAAATGGCTGTTAGGCGGTAAAAAAGCGCCGCTAGAAGAGGTTATGCGTATCATTAGTGCTTTTGATGGAGCTTTCGCCTAAACGCTAAGGTTGCCTTATTCACACTCTACGGATGGCTATTGAGCTACCCGTGAAAACTTGGTAACATTAGCCAAGCTGTGCATGAAATTAGAATAGTGGGGCGTTTACCAAGGGATCGTGCTGGCAGCTTCGGGCATGGGGATACAGAAGCAATTGCTGCTGCAGTACGACGGGCTTTTTGTATTAACCTTCGAGTGCCTGCTTTGCGATATGCCCATGCCAGAGGTTGACAGCGGCTTTACATGGAGTGAGCGTTTCCAACGGGTAATCGGCGCTTTCGAGTGGAATGAAGCCGGGAGCATTATACGGCTTGCAGGCCTATAAAAGGCGACTTTGCCGGGCATAATGTTTTAACCAAAATTCGCCTTCCTTCACACGAAGAGCGGGGCTTGCGGAACACAAGCGGCCGGCATGGGCATTTGACCACTTGACAAGTTTTGTTTTTTGGTTTTTCATATAACATATACGCGGTTGCAATGCTTCAGCTTGCATCAGTGTTTCCCAATACTTATCTAGGAAAGGTTTGTTTATGAAAAAAGGGGGCATTTTAAACCCAGCGATTATGTCGGCTTTGGCCGGCATAGGCCACACAGAATATCTTGTCATTGCCGATTCTGGCCTGCCGCTGCCGGCTGGCGTTGAAGTTATCGATTTGTCTTTGACAAAAGGCGTACCTTCTTTTTTGCAGGTATTAGAGGCGGTACAGCAGGAGTTTGTAATTGAATCGTATGTTTTAGCCAAGGAAATGCCAGAAAAAAGCAACCCGCTGTACCTGCAAACAGTTGAAACGCTGGCAGAGCTGCCGCGCCGGCTTGTTTCCCACGAAGAATTCAAAAAACTTTTGGGGAGCGCCTACGCAATTATACGCACCGGGGAAGCCACGCCTTATGCAAATGTTATTTTGGTTGGCGGGGTAGATTTTTAAAAAAGCGGCCTTGCCAAAGAGCACTTGGCAAGGCCTTTCTTTTTGTGAAGCTTTTTCTCTATCGCCTGTTACGGTGTTGTAACAAGCGAAACATTTACAGGAATGTTCGGTTGGACAGGATGCCCGTATATAATGCTCTGCGCTGTTTCCACCGCTACGGAACCCATCAAATCGGGCTGTTGCGCCACGGTAGCCGCCATTCTTCCATCTTGAACGGCAATCAAAGCATCGTCTGTAGCATCAAAACCAACAACAACAATATCCCTGCCGCCTAACGCTTCTATAGCACCTAACGCCATTTCATCGTTATGCGCAAAAATACCCCGGATGTTAGGATTGCCCTGTAGAATATTTTCGGTAACATTAAGCCCCGCCGCCCGGTTAAAGTTGGCCGTTTGGCTGGTAACGACATTCAAGTTCCCGGTGGCCACTTGGTGAAAACCTTCGCCACGGTCTATCGTAGCAGACGCTCCAAGAATCCCCTGAAGCTCCGCAACCTCCGCGCCCTGGCCTACCCGCTGAAGCAGATACTCCGTAGCCATTCTTGCGCCTGCAACATTGTCTGACGCAATCGAAGCCGCTACATTGACACCGTTTACCAATCGGTCTACCGCGATAACTTGAATGTTAGCATTCATCGCAGCGATAGCCGACGGAGTGATAGCGTCGGAGTCAACCGGGTTTACGATAATGACGTTCACCCTTCTGGCAATTAAATCTTCCATGTCCGATGCCTGCCTGGCAGCATCGTCGCCCGCATCGAGCACGACAAGCTGAATGCCCAGCTCTGCCGCTCTCGCTTGAGCGCCCTCAACCATTGTTACGAAAAACGGATTGTTTAAGGTGGAAACCGAAAAACCAACGACAGGACCATCTGCTGCCCTGCGCCCGCCGGCAAACGCGACGGGGCTGGCAATCAACATAAGAGCCACAATACCTGCAAGTAATTTTTTCATACGACATAACCTCTCTTCTAAAAAATTTGACAGCTATAAAATGCGGGTGCCTCCGCATGATATACTATGGAAACGATACTTAAATCCCATCGAGGATTTAAGTATCGTTCTTAACCGCATTTTGCGCAATGAAATGAGCAAGATGCATCGGACTTTAGTCCGCGGAAAGCACTGATTAGCGTCGAGTTAATCAGTGCTTTTCTATCTATTGCGATCCAGTAGAACCGCAATTAAAATGACAAGACCCTTTACGACATTTTGGGAAAAAGATTGCACGCCGATAATATTCATGCCGCTGTTAAGGACTGCAATAATTAAAACGCCTATCAGCGTCCCGTAAATTCTGCCGCGCCCGCCTGACATACTCGTGCCGCCCAAGACGACGGCGGCGATTGCGTCTAACTCGAACCCTGTGCCGAGCGTAGGCTGGGCAGAACCTAAACGCGATAAAAGCACAAGCCCGGCTAAAGAAGCAAAAAAGCCGGAGATACAGTACACGATTATTTTAATACGATTTACACGCACACCCGCTATAGCGGCGGCGGCAATATTGCTGCCAGTGCCATAAATTTGGCGACCCAAAGTAGTTTTGTGCAAAATAAAAAAATATATCGCAAAAGTAATACCCAAAATCCATACAGGAATAGGAACGCTAAGAAAGTCGCCCCTTCCCAAACCGACAAGCAAAGCATGATCGCCCAAATTTGAAATAGGCCTGCCCTGCGATGCAATTAAGGTTAAGCCCCGAAAAACAACCATTGTTACCAAGGTTGCGATAAAGGGCTGTAGCCTGCCGGCCGTAACCAACATCCCGCTTATAAAGCCCATTGCAGTCCCCAGCAATAGAGCCAGCGCAAAAGCTACCGGAACATCTACGCCGGCGGCAATCATAGCCGCGCATAAGATAGAACTTAAAGCCAACACACTGCCGACAGACAAATCTATGGCTCCCACCAAAATAACGCCTGTCATGCCGAATGCGATTAAGCCGTTCACAGATGCTTGGCGTAAAATTGAAAGAAAGTTCCACGTTGTCATAAACTCCGGCCGTATAAGGCTTATCACCACCACCAAAATTATAAGCGCAAATAGAGAGCCAAAGTTTTGAAAAATATTTTGCCTGCTTTGAAAATATTCAGCCAACCCAAACTTCTTTTTGGAAAGTGAGTCCTGAACAACCGCGCCAGATTTCGTTACGTTCATTTTAAGTCGCCTCCTGTAGCTAATATCATTATTTTTTCCTGATTTGCTTGTGCCGCTTCGATAATTCCGCTAATTTTTCCCTCGTGTACAACCATTATTCTGTCGCTCATACCCAGCACTTCCGGCAAGTCGGAAGACACCATTATTATTGCCACACCGCGCTCGGCAAGCCTGCATATAAGACTGTAGATTTCTTTTTTCGCGCCTACATCAACACCCCTTGTAGGCTCGTCTAAAATTAATACATCGGGGTCGCCGTACATCCATTTTGCAAACACAATCTTTTGCTGGTTCCCCCCGCTTAAAGTGCGGCAAGTTTGCTCGATGCCGCTAGTCCGCACGGCAAGTTTTTCGACCGCCTGATTCGAAAGCGAACGTTCCTTGGTTCCATGCAACACAACACCCGCCATCGATATTTTGTCCAGATTATTCAGGGAAATGTTGCTTTTAATGCTTTCTTCCAGCATTAAACCTTCGATTTTGCGATCTTCGGTAACAAAACCAATACCCGCTTTTTTTGCCCCTGCCGGGTTTTTAATCCGCACCTCTTTGCCCTTTAGCTTGACATGGCCGCTGTCAATTTTTAACGCGCCAAAAACCGCTCGCATTATTTCCGTTCTGCCGGCTCCCATAAGACCTGCAACGCCAAGAACCTCCCCAGAGCGCACAGAAAAACTGACATTTTCAAAATAAGGTTTTTTGGTAAGGGCGCAAACCTCTATTGCAATATCGCCTTTTTCGACATTGCGGGTGGGATAACGCTCGCCCAGTTCGCGCCCTATCATCATGCGGATAATATCGTTAATGTCAGTGTTGGAAACATTTTTTGTATCGACATACTGGCCGTCTCTTAATACAGTTATGCGATCGCATAACGCAAAAATTTCTTCCATGCGGTGGCTAATGTACACGATTGAGACACCCCTTGTTTTCAAGTCTCGCGCTATCCGGAAAAGCGTTTCTGTTTCCACTTGGGTAAGAGCCGCAGTAGGCTCATCCATAATGATAACCCGGGCATCGCTCATAAGAGCCTTGGCGATCTCCACAAGCTGTTGCTGCCCCACGGAAAGCTGCCGCATTATCGCGGTGGGCGAGATACGCAGGCCTAAAAGCTCGACAACGCGCATAACTTCTTTTCGCATTTCCTTTTTGTCAAGTAACCCCCACTTGTTTTTTATGTCTTTACCCATGAACATATTTTCTTCTACCGTTAAATCCGGCATAACATTTAGCTCTTGGTGAATAAACACAATGCCTTTCCCCTCGGCTTCTTTCGGGTGCTTAAAATTCACGGGGCTTCCGTCGATAGTTATTTCACCAGCATCACGCGGATACAACCCTGTAAGGATTTTCATTAGAGTAGATTTACCCGCGCCGTTTTCCCCCATAAGCGCGTGTATTTCGCCCGTGCATAAGTTAAAACTTACATCTTGCAGAACCTGCACCCCGGCGAAGTTTTTGCTAATTCCCGTCATGTCAATTTGCATACGCACCCTTCAGCCTTCAACCAAATGAGCCGATCTAACTTCGTTAATGGACGGAATCGAAGCCGCCGCCCCTTTGCGCGAAACCGAAACCGCCGCCGCCTTGCTTGCCAGCATAAGACTTTCCTCTATTTCCATGCCGCCGGCAATCGAGCTTAAAAAATAACCCGTAAAAGTGTCGCCTGCGGCAGTTGTGTCCGCCACCTGCACTTTGTATGCGCCGTGGCGAATTATTTTACCGTTTGCGTTGCACATAACGCCGTCTTCCCCCAGGGTAAGCACGGTTACGGCATTCGGATATTTTTCTCCCATTGTTGTTAAAATGTCATCGGGGCGCTCTTTCCCCGTAAGAGAGCCGCCTTCGATTTCGTTCAGTATAAACCAGCTTACACACTCCAAAGGATAGCCGCCAATTCCCGGCTCGAAAGGCGACGGGTTAAAGGCAATCCGCATACCTTTATCGCTGGCACGCCGCATGGCGTAGGGGACACAGTTTGTTTCATTTTGCATAACAACAATATCGTCTTTGCCAAAAGGCGCAAAAATTCTGTCGATAAAACTTTCGCTCAGTTCCCGGTTCGCTCCGGGATACAGCAGAATGCAGTTTTGCCCGTCGCCGGTTACCTGAATTATCGTGTGCCCCGTGGGAGCTTTAACAGTGTCGATAAAACTTGTATCAACGCCTTCCGCCGCAAGCATTTTGACAAAATCTTCCCCGTCGTCCCCGACAGCGCCGGCATGGGCGACATCCCCGCCACAGCGGGCGATCGCGATTGACTGGTTCAGCCCCTTGCCGCCGGCAAAAATTTGGCGCGTGTTAGACGCAATTGTTTCACCCGCTTTTACAAAATGCGAAACCGCATACACATAATCGATATTAATCGAGCCAATGTTCAGTATTTTTGCCATGTTACAACCCCTCCTTGGGTTTTGCAGAAGAGTCCCGGCGTATAAGCTCTGGAGTAAACATTTGGCCAAACCCCTTGCTTCCGTATTGGAGCATATTAAGAAGCTTGAGCGCGGCTGCCGCCCCCATTTCCCTTACAGGCTGATAAATTGTTGTCAAAGGCACATCCAAAAACTCTGTGAAATTCAAATTGTCAAAACCGACAATGGAAATGTCTTGCGGAATTTTTAGCCCGCGCTCGCGCAATCTTTTGTACACACCCAGTGTCATCATATCATTGCAGACGAACATCGCGCTTATGCCGCGTTCCAAAAGTTTGTCGCAAAGACTGTAACCCGATTGCGTGTGATAATCCCCCTCCGCAGTGATAGCCGGGTCAAAGTCAATGCCCCGCTCCTTTAATGCGCGAATGTATCCGTCGAACCTTCGCCGCGCCGATTGCGTTCCCATTGGGCCAGAAATACAGCCGATTTTCCTGTGCCCCAAATCCAAAAGATGACTGCACGCAAGATAGCCGCCCAACTCGTTATCCGACACAACACTTACGGCATAATCGCTCTGCCATTCCCTGTCCAAAAGAATCGTGGGGACACGCGCCTCTTGCAACAGCTTCAAACATTCCTCTGCGCAAATGTTTTTTTCGTTTACCGACATTACAAAAAGCACGCCGTCAACATTTTGGTCAAGCAAAAAGTTGACGTATCGTACATCTTGAGACGGCTCTTCGTTTGTATTGCAAATGATAACGCTGTAGCCTTCCTTGGCGCACTTCGCTTCGACAGCCGCCACAAGCTCGGAAAAAAAGCTGTTTGTAATGTCCGGCACAATCAAGCCCACAGCCTGCGATTTTTTCGTTACAAGGCTCACCGCAGTTCTGTTTGGCCGGTAGTTCAAATGTTTTACGGCATACTTTACTTTTTCGACCGTCGCTTGGGAAATGCGATAATCCTTTCCGTTTAAGGCCATCGAGACCGTCGAGACTGAAACTTTTGCGTACTCCGCCACGTCTTTTATGGTAACTGCCATAGCTTTCCTCAATTTTGCTAAAACGTTTTATCAAAGACTTCAGTATCAACTATATACGAGTTTCGCCGGAATGTCAAGAGGGCTTTGGCGAAAAAAAGAAAATTTGAAGCAAGAGTGAAGCGAGATTTTCTAGTTGAACTTGGGGAGTGTCCCAGCCCTAGCCGGAAAACTTGGTAACAAAGAAAATCTTGGGGTCAAGCCGCCCGGCGTCCGAGACCGCCACGCCCTCGGAGCGCAGAAGCTCAATCTGCAACTCCTTGCCTTGGCCGGCCTCCAAGGCCACCGAGCCGTCGGCGCGGACGACGCGGTGCCACGGCAGCCCGTGTTTTTCCGACATAGAGTGGAGCAGCCGGGCAACCTGCCTTGCGCCATTTGGCAAGCCTGCGGCGGCGGCAATGTCCCTGTAGCAGGAAACCTTGCCCTTGGGCAGGCGGCGGATAATTTCTATAATACGGCGCGTTTCTTCTTTCATGACGATAAACTATTGTACGCGAAATTGGCAAAAATACTCAAGATTGTATTTGACATTGCCGATAATAAATCGGTATAATGTACCCAAGAATGGAGGGTTATTTTGGCGTATAACAGCGCGATGTCTACCTATAAAGAAACGAAGATAAAGACGGCAAGCCAAGGGCAGCTTATAATCATGCTTTATGATGAAGCGATAAAACAGCTTGGACGGGCGGTTGAGTTGGCGGAATTAAATTCCAGCGGGAAGAAAGAGCCTAGCCGGATCGAGATGATTGGCAAAGCGATTATGAAGACGGAGGCAATAATTGCCGAACTGATGGCTTCTTTGGACTTTGAGAGGGGCGGGGAGATTTCACAGAACCTTTTTTCTCTTTACGGCTGGTTTAACAGGGAGCTTTTGGAGGCCAATATATCCCAAGACAAGGTACGGCTGGCAAAGGTTAGAAATATGATTGTCGAGCTTAGGGATAGCTGGTACGAGCTTTTCAGCAAAAATGCGCAAGAGGCGGAAGTCCGTGAAGTGCAGGGCATAAATATTGCCGGCTAAGGGAATTTGAGTGTTTTGGTAAAGAAAGAGACGAATTTAGGGTCGGCCGGCAAGAGTGCGGGGCTGACCCAGGCGGAATTAGATCGCCGTCTTGCAATTTTGCGGCGGTTTAAGGTTCTTATGTCTCAACAAAGAGAGCGGTTTAACTCTTACCTGCAAGTTCTGGAAAAGCAGCAAGGCTCTATAGAGTCGGGCAGTGCCGATGATCTGCTTGCATACGTCGAAATCGAAGAAAAAATAGTCGCCGACATTGTTTCCATTCAACGGGTCATTGAGCCGCTGGATGAGATGTACCGCTCGGTGGCCAGCGCCGGGGGCTTCCCAAAAAGCCAAGACGATGTGCCAAAACTTAAAGCCGCTCTGGAAGACTTAAAAAACGAGGCAATCGTCCGCACCAATAAAAACAAGGAGTTGCTCGCCAGCCGTATAACGGAGCTTCGCATGGAAATAAAATCCCTGGCAAACAGCCCTTTTACATCCAAATCCTCCGGCACTAGCGGCGGCATATCGGCCTCGATAATCGACATACAGGGCTAGCTCCGCCTGAACTTTCTCTCCCCCGTGTGAGCCTCCTCTTCCTGCCGTAAACAGGGTAGCCCGGCAAAGCTTTCTCGCTGGCCAGTGCTCGCAAAGTTGCCCGGCAAGGGCTTGCTCCCTAAAATCAACCTTCGCGCCTTCGTGTGAGCCTCCCCTTCCCCCGGCGTGAAAATTTTACCAAAATTTAACCCCGTGTTTACCCTCAGTTTACCCGTTCCGCGTATGCTTAAAACATGGAGAAAAAGATGAAAATAAAACTAGGCCTGTTAATTACGATTTTACTGCTTGGCACATCGTTGCAAGTGCAAGCGCAAGCGCAACCAGCCGAGCCGCCCGCGCGAACCCTTAGCCCGGACGAAGCCGTGGAAATAGCGATCAGGAACAACCTGGGCCTGCAAGCCGCGCGAGTGGACACCGGCACAAGACGGCGGGCATCTGATCTTTCGTGGAACCAGTTTGTGCCGGACATAAATTTGTTAGGAACACTAAACCGGCAAAACCAGCAATTGATGACAATCCCCGGCATTTCCCAGTGGACAGCAATCGGGACAATACAAACATCAATCAATTTAAGCGTCGCCATGATCGAAAACACAAACAGACTCAGACTAGATTATCAGGCAGGACTCGTTTCGTATAACAGAGCAAGGCAACAACTAGAGCGCGACATACGACAGGCATATAACAATATGCTACTGTTTCAGGAAAATATCGAAATGTTACGCGAAAGCTTTGAAGCCACAGAACGGGCAATGAACTTTGCTTATGCGAACTTCCTCGCCGGACTCGCTCCCGAACTCCCCTTTTTGCAGGCGCAAGTTGCAATGGAAAATATGCGCCCCGCCGTGGAACAAGTCGAGTACGTCTTTCGGCTATCCAAAGCCAGCTTTGCCATGCTCCTAGGCCTGCCCTACGATACAGACTTTGAGCTAGTCCCCCTCCCCCTGCCGGCAAACGGAACCTTTACCCAGTTTACCCCGCTGGATGCAAGCCAAATGGCCGCCCGAGCCGCCGTCGCCCGGCCGGAAGTGCAGGAAATACGCCAAGGGATTTTGCAGTTGGAAAGCGCACGCACAATGCAAACAAGAGCGCTTTTCCCAACCCTGTCATTAAGCTGGGCATACAGCCCCATGAACACCGACCCGTGGAACAATTCGTGGCTAGCCCGGGACAACTGGACAGACCAGCAGGGAGCATTTTCCGTAACACTCGGCCTACGCCTGCACAGCCTCTTTCCCTTTAGCCAAGACACGCAGGCCATAAGAAACACCGACGACCAAATAACCACAGCAAGCATAGGACTCGCGCAAATGATACAGGGAACCGAACTGGAAATCCATAACATCATGCTTTCGCTGGACAGAATACGCCGAACCGCCGACGCGCAGGCGCAAACACTCGCACTCGCCGAGCGCGTTTTCTTGCTAACCGAGCAAGCCTTTGCCGCCGGGTTGCAAGACCTCTTGCAAGTGCAAAACGCTCAGTTGGAACTGCGGCAGGCGCAAGTATCCCTGCTGGAACAGCAATTCAACTATTTGAACGGCCTGCTCGATCTGGAATACTTGATCGGCGTACCCTTTGGGACACTGTCATCGCCGGAATAGGCGCTAGCATGGCTAGCGGTGGATTGCCCAATCAAGGAGGAACCAGTATGATAGAAAGTATGACGATAAAACGACGGCTTTTTTTTTCCAACTTACGCATGATTTTTATAGGGCTAGTGGCCTTGTCGCTAATCGGCCGCGTGGTGGTGTTTATTGTGTACGGCCAAGGATTTATGGAACGGCTCGCCGCCTTGGACACCCGCCTTGCATCGTTCTTGTTGTTCCTTGCCCTTTTTACAATAGCTGCCAGCCTGTTAAGCAATTTTTTTACGCACCGTATGACAAAGCGAATTGTAAAACCGCTGGAACCCCTGGGCGAAGGCGTGCGGCAGATACAAGCCGGCAACCTTGCCCACCGAATCGACTACACCGGCGATGACGAGTTCCTGCCAATCTGCCAGGCCTTTGACGAAATGGCCGCAAGGTTGGAGGCCTCAAACGCCCAGCAGAAAAAAGACGAGGCAAGCCGGCGCGAGCTAATCGCCGGAATTTCACACGACCTGCGCACCCCGCTTACATCGATAAGCGGCTGTGTCGAAGGGCTGGACACCGGCATCGCTTCCACGCCCGCAATGCAGGAACGCTACCTTGGGTTTATCAAAAACGAGACAGCACACATGAAGCACATGATCGACCAACTGTTTCTTTTTTCCAAGCTGGACATGGACGAGTTCCCCCTTAACCTGCACCGGGTAGATGTCTCCGCCATGTTATGCGAAATGATAGAAGATTCGCTGGCCATGTATGAAAGCCGGGGGCTTTCCGTGCATTTTGCCGAAATGCCCCAAGCCGTGTTTGTCAATGCCGATGTAAGCCTGTTTCGCAACGTTGTTGTCAACATTTTGGAAAACAGCATAAAGTACAAAACAAGCGACCAGGGGCGCATGGATATAAGCGCGTATTGCACTGCCGGCAATATTTTTTTGCGCTTTGCAGATGACGGCCCCGGCGTGGACGCGCAGTCGCTACCAAAAATAATGGATGTGTTTTACCGGGCTGATCCTTCGCGTAACAAAAAAGGTTCCGGCCTTGGGCTTGCCATAAGCGCGAAAATCATTCAAGGCATGGGCGGGGATATTCACGCCGAGTCGCCTAACGGCGGCGATGGCGGCCACGGATTGGTGATTGTCATACGACTGCCCATAGCGCCGGAACAAGGAGGGGCAAACTGATGTCAAACGTAAAAAAAGCGATACTGATAATCGAAGACGACAAGGTGATCGCCACAATCGAAAAAGATTTTTTGGAAGCAAGCGGTTTCGATGCCGTTATCGAACACGACGGCATAAAGGGCCAGGAACTAGCCTTGACGGGCAACTTTTCGCTGGTAATCCTTGACCTTATGCTGCCGGGGAAAGACGGCATAACAATATGCCGCGACATACGCGAAAAAATAGACATTCCGATAATCATGGTTAGCGCAAAAATGGAAGACACCGACAAAATAAAAGGCCTGGGCTTTGGCGCGGACGACTACATCGTAAAACCATTTTCCCAAACCGAACTTGTAGCGCGTGTAAAATCGCACATAGCCCGCTACGAAAGGCTCACGCAAAAACAGGCGCAAAGCCAAAGCTCAGGCCTTGGCGAAATAGACTTTGGCTGGCTGCAAATAAACAACAGCACCCACCGGGTTTATGTAAACGATGTTGAAACGCCGCTTAACCCCAAGGAATACGAACTGCTTTATTTTTTGGCATCGAACCCGGAAACCGTTTTTAGCAAGGAAACCCTGTACGACCGCGTCTGGGGCGAAGATATGTACGGCGACATAAAAACCGTAAAAGTACACATAAGCCGGTTACGCGAAAAAATCGAGAAAAACCCTGCGGAACCCACACGGATAGAAACAGTCTGGGGGGCGGGCTACCGGCTATTAAGATAGCGGAGGCCGGTAGCCCACCAGCCCAGCCCCCGCCCCCGAACCTACTCGACCTTAAACCGGGCGACTTCCTTGATCAAAACATCAATCGCTTGGCTGTTTTGGCCGCTCAAATCGTTGACATGGTTTACGGCAATGTTAATCTGCTCTGCGCCGTTGGCCATTTCGTTCATGCCGGAAGTAATCTCCTGCGTGGCTTTTTCCAGCTTTTCGCCTTCGCGCTGAACCCCGCTGGCACTTTGCTGCATTTCGTTGGAGCCTTTTTTTACCGAGTACGTAATTTCCGTTATGCCGGAAATACTGTCCAAAACCTGCCTGCTCCCCTGCCCCTGCTCTTCCATCGCATAACGGATGTTTTCGCCCTGCATCGCAACAGTCTGAACATTGGAATCGATAGCCTCGAACTTGTCAAGCACGTTGTCCGTAGACCGGGTAATCTTGTCGATCGACTCCTTGATTTTTTTAAGCACCGTCGAGATAATTTTTGACTGCTCGCTGGAACTTTCCGCCAGCTTGCGAATTTCGTCGGCAACAACGGCAAAACCCTTGCCGGCATCGCCAGCGTGTGCGGCCTCTATTGCGGCGTTCATTGAAAGAAGATTCGTCTGGCTTGCAATGTTTTCCATTACGGCGTTAATCTCCAGCAAACCTTCGGACTCGCTGGAAATCTCCTTGATATTTTCGGCAACCTCCTGCAAACCCGTGCGCCCAACCTCGGAAGCATCCTTTAAGGTTTTTACGCTGGAGGAATTATTGACAAGGGTGTTGGTAACAGAATTGACATTCGCAACCATTTGCTCGATAGACGAAGATGCCTTTGATATATTGTTGCTCTGGCTTTCCACATGATCGTTAAGATTGTTGATGTTTCGCACAAGTTCTTCCATAGTGGAGCTAGTTTGCATAACGCTGGAACTCTGATTCATAACCCTGCCCTTAATGCTGGAAATGGTAGCAGTAATTTCGTTTACCGCCGCCGCAGTTTCGTTCATGTTGGCAGCAAGATTATCGCCAATGTCAGATAAAATCTTGGCTTCCTCTTTTACGTTTTTAATCAGCTCGCAAATTTTATCCAGCGTTGTATTGAAACCGTTAGCCAAAGCCCCGATTTCATCCTTGGAATTGATCTTTATGCGCTTGGTAAAGTCCCCGTCGCCCAAACCTTCCAGAGTGTTTGCAATGGTAACAACCGGCTTTGCAATGGAAAGCCCAAGAAAGATAGCGATAGTGATACCAACCACACCGGTTATAGCCCCGATTATAAGCATGATAACGCGAATATACAAAACGTAAGCCAGCGCGTCAGATTCTTCTATTACGATCAAAAGACTCCAAGGCAGGTCGGGAACTTGGGAAAAAGTAGAAAGCATATTTTGACCGCCCATGACAAAGCGGCCATAGCCGGCAGGTTCTACCAAAGCCCTTCCCATCATTTCCGCCAGCGGTATAAGCGTGGGGTCTGCCTGGCTTGCGGTGATAGCGTTGAACTCACTCAGCACAATGTTTATGTTAGGATGCCCAATAACCGTTCCCACTGGATTAATAAGAACGGCGTAGGCACTTTGCTGGGCAAACTCCATGTCGGTTATAATGTTCTGCACGTCTTCAACGTCCCGGCGCGAAACAACCCCGGCGATAACGGGTGCGTTAGCCCCGTCGTGTGCAAACACGGGAACAATAAAAATCCCTACCATTTCGCCGGTAGCAATGCTTATTCCCACATGGGCGCTGGGCTGGCCGGTCATGGCAATATTAAAAACGCCTTGGGCGGCAATGTTAATAACATCGCCATTGGTAAAAACCGCGTGGCCGTTAGGCAAAACCAGTCCAAGGTCTTGGCTTTCGGTACGCGCCACGGCCGCCGACAGACTTTCGTAGACATAGCCCTCCCAGTCCAGCGTGCGGACTTCCGGCTGGTTGGCAACTTCGACAAGCTGCACAAGACGGTTATTTATCGTCAAACTGATCACCTGAGCGTTAAGCCTTGCCAAAGTGTGCATATCGTAATAAATAAGGTTGGTAATCTGAGAAGAAGCCGCCCTCTCTGTCATCAAAACGGTTATGGCAGTTGAAAACACCACAACCAGCCCTATAAGCAAGGGCAATTTCAATCGCAATTTCATTTTTTTTCTCCTGTGAAAAACAAGTTCTTGGCCTTTACCGGAAGCCAGTTTCCGAATATTCGAAACTCCAATTTCTAGACGAACTTATGGGGGGGAGGGGGGGGGATAAGCTATGATGTTGTATAAAGTTAGACCGCTCCTTTTTCCCGTAACCCGCTGTGTTTTAGGGAATCACTGATTAACTCGAAGCTAATCAGTGATTCCCGCGGACTTTAGTCCGATGCATTTTGCTCATTTCATTGCGCAAAATGCGGGTAAGAACGATGATTCGGATTTTAATCCGCATCCTCGATGGGATTTAATCATCGTTTCATTAGCACACCGTATTCTTCCATATAAAACCAGAGAAATGCTTTCGTTCTTTGACCGCTTCCTTGCCCACTACCCTTATTATCGCGTATTTTGAAGAAAAAGTCAACCGACCGTGATCGAATCACTTAACTTTTTGCCCTAAAAATGCTAGAATTAGGCATGAAAATTCTGATTGTCGGGTCTGGCGGGCGCGAACACGCCCTTGCGTGGAAGTTTGCCCAGTCTGAGCAAACCCGGAAAGTCTTTGTCGCCCCGGGAAACGGCGGGACAGCCCTTGAAAACAAGTGCGAAAATGTCCCCCTGGGCCACGATCCCGCTTCCAGCCAAGGGCAAGAGGCCCTTTTGCAGTTCGCGCTGGGCGAAAAAATCGATTTTACCCTTGTCGGCGCGGAAAATCCGCTGGAAGCCGGCATTGTCGATAAATTTCGCGCCGCCGGCCTTAAAATTATCGGCCCCGAAAAAAAAGCCGCCCGGCTGGAGGCCAGCAAAATCTATGCCAAGTCCTTCATGGCAAAATACGGGGTTCGCACGGCCTCCAGCGGCAGTTTTTCCAACCCGGCGGAGGCCCTGGACTTTGCCCGCGAGCATTTTTCCGGGCGGGCGGCCGGCCGGCAAAGGGCTTCGTCTCCCTTGGTAATCAAGGCGGACGGGCTTGCGGCCGGCAAGGGGGTCGTTCTCGCGCAGGACTTGCCCCAGGCGGAGGCGGCGGTGGGCGCGTTCATGAAGGACAAAAGCCTGGGCGAGGCCGGCGCGAATGTTCTTATAGAAGAGTTTATCGCCGGCAAAGAAGTTTCCGTTCTGGCCGCCGTTAGCGTTTTTTCCGGCAAGGGGGCGATTATGCCCTTTGTCGCCGCCCGCGACCACAAGCGCCGCTTTGACGGGGGGGAGGGGCCTAACACTGGCGGCATGGGTGCTATCGCGCCTGTCCCGGACTTTTCCAGCGATGAGCAGGATGATTTTGCAAAATCGATTGTCGCGCCCACGTTGGACGGCATAAAGGCTGAAGGTTTCGATTACAGGGGTTTTATTTTTTTCGGGCTTATGGTGAGGGGGGGGAAGTGCTACCTGCTGGAGTACAACGCCCGTCTTGGCGACCCGGAGACGCAAGCGGTTTTGCCCCTTGCCGATTTTGACATGACAGAACTTTGCGACGCGCTTTTTGCCGGCCGCGATTTTTTCCCGCGCTGGAAGAGCGGCGCGGTCTGCGCCCCGGTTGCCGTAGAGCGTGGCTACCCCGGCGATGTGCAAAAAGGCGCGGCGATAAACATTGACAAGGCCGCTCTTGAAAAAAGCGGCGCGAAAATATTTTTTGCCGGTGCGTCCTTGGACGGGGCTGTGCTGGCGGCCAACGGCGGCCGTGTTTTTTCCGCCGCCGCCTTTGGCGAAAACGCGGAGCAGGCACGGGCAAAAGCATACGCCGGGCTTGCCGCCGTAACTTTCGACGGCATGGATTACCGCAAGGACATTGGACTAGTTTTAGAACCCGGTGGGTTCTAAAAATAACCTCGGGCAACGGGTGAATCGGGAAAATCAATTTTACAATGTTAGAACAATGGAGGAACGAATGTATTATTCAACGGAGTATTTGTCGCCGATAGGCGCACTAACGCTTGCCTGTAACGGCGACAATCTTGTCGGGTTGTGGGTAGAGGGGCAAAAGTATTACGGGGGGACTATCCCGCAGGCTGATGGAAAAGCCATGCAACGAAATGATGATATGCCGGTGTTTGCTGTCGCGAAAAATTGGCTGGACAAATACTTTGCCGGCCAAAACCCCGACATTGCAGAACTGCCGCTGGCTCCCATCGGCGGCGACTTTCGACAATATGTATGGGGCGCATTACGCGAAATACCTTACGGCAAGGTTGTTTCGTATGGCGACATTGCGAAAAAGGTTGCGGCAAAAATGAACCGGGACAGTATGTCCAGCCAAGCAGTTGGCGGGGCTGTCGGCCACAATCCGATTGCTGTTATTATTCCTTGCCACAGGGTTGTAGCGTCTAACGGCAGTTTGACCGGCTTTGCCAGCGGCATCGATCGGAAAATCAAACTGCTGGAACTGGAAGGCACGGATATGTCCGGCCTGTTTGCCCCGACTAAAGGCACGGCACTTTAACAGCGGGTTGTTGCGATTGCCTTGGGCACAGGAAGGAGAAAATGTCATGTCGATAAAAGATAAATTCCACAAAGAAGATTTGCTGGAAATGTTGTATACTGTTGCTCTTTTGGGTTTGGCAGTTGGGATTGTGTCGGGTGTAATTGGCGGCACGATAAGCGGCATTTTTATAACCGGCACAAGTTTTTGGCTGGGCTTTTTCCGCTGGTTTGGCATGGGCTTCTTTTTAACCGCATCTCTAGGGGCTTTAATCGACGGGAAAATTCTAATAGGTTTGGGCGGCATAATTGGCGCGGCCGCCGGCATTCGAATACTTGGCGGTGTCTCCGGCACATTGGCAGGTTTTGCCGTCGGTCTTGTCGCGCCCATATTGATTCCTCTGTTGGTGTATTACATTGGCAACAGGGATAAAATACGCGCGCAAAAACGCCGCGACATTGAACAAGCCCAATTCAACCGGGAGCAGGCGGCCGCCGAAGAAAAACAACTGGAAGTTCGCGCAAAGATTGACAAGCTGGCGCAAAGGATAAACTTTATACATTCCAGCATTGTTTCATTGGAACGTATGGGTTCAGGCGCGGCCGCAGATGCGGTTGCAGACGCAACAGTTTTCAGCACGTTGGAGAAGTTGCACCAGTTTCTTGCCGGGTTGTACAAATACTACGACAGCTACTGCGCCATTTTAATAAAGATGGAGTTCCAAAAGATGGCGCGGCAAGTTGCCAGAAGGGATGTTTCCAAGATCGAAATGGAACATATTTTCAAAGACATTGATGCCTCTATTAAAAACATGGAAAGTCTGCAACGGAATTTGCGCACAATGGTTAAAAAAGGGCAAGGTAACAGCGAGGCGGCCGGCTTTCTGGAAGGCTACAGCGGCAAGATAAGGGATTTAAAGCTAAAGATGGTTTCCCTGCAAACTTCCCAAATTATGTCGGAAACATCGCCTGTAAACGAGGGGCAAATCCTGGCCATGCTCCGTTTTGACGACGACTCCCTGCAAAGCCGGCAAAGTATGGCCGCCCTTGACGCGGACTACGGCAAATTCATCGCCGAAATGGAAGTGGAGCGGCTTTTGGGGGGTCGCTCATGAGGGCTGGGCTTGGGAAAACTGCCAGCGGGCGCATTGCCCGGCAGAACGTTAGCGGCGACTAACCGTTGCCGAGGCTGTTTTCGATTTTTTTGCAAAAAAAACAAAATTCCACTTGACAATTTTTGCAAAAACTGGTAGTCTTATTCTAAAGTTGGTTTTTCTGTTAAGTGGGCGGTAAAACCGATGATTTTGGGCAAAAACAACTCCCGGCCTTGAAGGGCTGTGGACAAAATCTTTAACGTGAATTAAGGAGGGGAAAACAATGTTTGGAACGCAAAAACAGCCAAGTGCCGTAAGTCTATACAGCATAATGGTTTATACCCCCCCC
>WRKI01000335.1 GCA_009778155.1 Spirochaetota bacterium | reverse complement strand
CCCCCCATTCACATAACGTAAAAAACAATGTAAAAAACACATCGCATTTTTTCTCAAAACATGGGAACAGTCCCCATAGAGGCAAGGCCGGGAAACAAGTATTCCGCAAGGGATTCGGCTTGCTTTTGTGGGGTTTTTTATTCAAAACAGGCCTGTACAGGCTTGGAATACTTCTAAAGGAGGGATTTTTAATGAAAAAATCGCTTTTGGTACTTTTGGCTCTGGCAGTAACGGCGGGGGCGCAGGCCCAGATCGGCGTAAGCGGCCAGATTCACACGAACTTGGGGGTGCGTTTTCGCGGCGGGGATGGCATATTCATGCAGGGAAACACTTTGCAGACCTTCCACGAATTCGCAAGGCCTGCCCAGTGGGACTTTACCTTTCTGGGGCCTAACACGCACTTTGAGGTAAACGTGGCGGGCGAGGTCGCCGGCGGCTTCCTGCGGGTAAGAACCGGGCCTTTCAACGCGGCGGGAATGTTCCGGGGTTACTTCTATGTAAACTTGGTGGGCGGGCATGAACTGGGCATAGGCTTTACCGAACTGCCCTGGGTGCAGTGGAGTCCGATCACCTTTGACGGCGACAACAATGCCGGCGTAGGCGCGGCGGCCAGCACGGTAAACCCCTTTGTAATAGGCCACTTCGCCGTAGCACCGGGCATGACCGTTTACGCAGGCCTTTCCGAGGCAGGACGCACAGGCGCGACCGCCGGGGTTGCCGGAGCCGGCGCGGGAATCGGCGGGGTGTGGAATATGTCTTCGCCCGACGACGACGTTACATGGTCAAGCCCCACCCCTGGCTTCTTTGCCGGCTTTGAAATGACGGAACCCGATTTTGTGGCCGGCCTTGCATTGGCAGGCGTGCCCACCAGCACGACGGGTGGCGCGGACGGGATTTTCGCATGGATGGCCAGCGTCTATGGCAGGCTTTTGGGAATAGGCCCCACGGAGCAGATTGGCGTGAACGTGGCAATCTACGGCGATCCGATGTACGGGTTCTTCGCGGTAGCCCACAGCGGAGCCGCCACCCACTTGCAGCAGGTCGCGCGCGGCGTAAGCGCCTCCCCCTGGATGATGCTGGAAGCGATGGTGAACGCCACCTTCCCCTTCGACTTTGGGACGGCGGCGTTTTCCTACGGCGTGCTTTTGCCCTTTGACGGCGACACCGAGCTTTTGGGACAGCAGGTTGCCGCGCAGGTAACGATCCCGCTTGGGGGCGGTTTCAGCCTTATCCCAGGGGTGCGCTACCGACACGAGAACGACCACTTTGGCAACGCCCGCAGCCAGACGGATATTGGCGTGCATATGCGCTTTAATTTCTAGGGAGGCCGCCGGGCGGCGGTTCCCTGGCGGCGTTTGCCGCCGGAAAAATTTGCAAAATAAAAGGAACGGAAAATTATGACAAGAAAAATGAAAATTGCGGTGCCGGCATTTGCGCTGGCCTTTGTGCTGGCGTTAGCCTCCTGCTCCAACGGCATCGACCCCATACCCTACGGGGAACCCAACCCCTGGCAGGCCAGTTTCCCTTGGTCTGGTTTTATTACGGCTACGATTCTAAATAATATCGACGAGGGGAGTTGGAGCACAAATAATTGGGTACATCACAGCAACCAGCGTGAGTTTGACAGCTTTGTGCAAGCTTTCTTAACTGCGGAGCGGATGGAGCAGACCACGACTATCGTCAACGGGCTACCGGTGGTTACGCGTACTTTCGTACGCGGTTACGCCGATCAGACCGGAAGCGGCACGGTGGACGTGCCGGTTCCCGGTTTTAACACAGCATGGTTCCCCGCCGGCTTCACCCCGCCTACTCACACCTTCAACTTTGTGGAGGGGGCGGCCACCGTCGATCGCATGGGCTGGCGCATAGAATACACATGGACGGGCGGTATGCACGACAACGGCCGCGACCAGGGCGATCCCCAATTTCAAGGCAGGATCGTACTCCCCGGCACTATCCGTTTTTCGACTTTTTCCAGACTGCCCGCTGATTAACCCAAGCTAGCTCGTTGCACGCCCCGCCCCTTCCGGGCGGGGCTTTTTTTTGCGATTTTTTCTCCACGGACTAAAGCGTGCCGCATCTGTCTGCCATATATACCTGTACAGCAAGGCAATTTTTGCTGTACAATAAATTTATTATGGGAGGTTGTTAGCCGAAAAAGCCCTGCCCGCCCGGCGGGGCTTTTTCGCGCTTCCCTACACATGAAATTCCACCCAGCGGACTTTTCCCGCTTGAATAACCTCTTTGAGCTTTTTCTCTTGTTCGTTCAATTGACGGCTTTGGCCGCTTTTTACCTCCAAGAAAAACACCTCGCTGATGTTTTTTTCGTTCATGCCCTTGAAAACGATAAAGTCCACGGGTTTGCCTACAAAGCGGCAGTCGCCGGGGTCGAAGGGGAAGCCGGGTAAAAGCGGTGCCATTTGCTCGGACACAAGCCCGCCAAGAACGGCTCTGGATTGTTTTAGCCGGCTTTTAACGATTTCTTCCATGCGGTGGCCTTCCCATTCAAGCCGCTCTTGCCGGCGGCCTTGATCCAGCCCGATTTTTCTTCCCGCTAGCAAAAACATAAGGCAAAAAACAGCGAAGAGTATTAAGATTGCGATTATTTGCGGTGTTACAAATTCCACGGGTTACTCCTTTTCAAATTCTTCTATGGCTTTTTTCAGTTCGTTTTTGTCTATGCCCCAGTTTCGTCCAAAACGCCCGGCAAGAAAATCCGACAAGGCCATGAAACGCCAAAAGACAGAACCGCTAACATTGTTTCGCACAAGCGAAAGCGCAAGGTTGCGGTTGACAATCATCTCCCAAAAACGTCCGAAGTTTTTTAGCCGGTCAATGTCGAGGGTTGACACAGCGGCGGTTTCAAGAACCTCGTAGGGCGGGGCGGGGTTGTAGCGCATTCCGTGCGATTCGTTGTATTTTGCAATGGGCGCGCCGGGCAAAAGTTTTAGAATGCCGACCTGTATTTCTATGGAAGATTGCGGCCTGTTTGCAAAAAGCGCGTCCCAAAGGCGATCGAAACCTTGGGCGAAAGAATTGATGTCCTCGCCGGGGAGTCCTGCAATAAGATCGGCGTGTATTATTGCGTTGGTTTTTTCGCGTAACAGGCGCAGGGTTTCCAGTTCTTGCGCCGGTTTGCACGCCCGGCCAATTAGCGCGGCGGTTTGCGCCTTGAATGTTTGCAAGCCTATTTCCAGACGCAATGTGCCGGGGGGGAAGCGGGCAAGGGCGTTCAAAAGTTCGCTGGAAAAAAGAAAGGGAACCATTTCAAAGTGAACCACCAAGGGCGGCTCTTTTCTTTCATCGATTTTTTGCAGAAAAAAATCGATTATTTGCAAGGCGCGTTTTGTGTTAGAGTTAAAAGTGCGGTCAAGGAACTTAAATGTTTTTGCCCCGCGCATAACAAGTTCGTCCATTTGCGCTAGGAATGTTTCCACGGGGAATTCGCGTGTGGTTCCGCCGGCACCACTAGGGGTGTTTTTTACCGCGCTTAAACAAAAGGCGCAACTAAAGGGGCAGCCACGGCTTGCCTCGACGTAGATTAGCTTTTTTGCCAGGTCTTCATCTGTGTAAAGGTGATATGCCGGTTTAATTTTTTCCGTGGCAACCGGCTGGGCGTGGATAAAAACCGGGGGGCTGTTTTTTCGCATAACGCCGTTTTTCAAGATTTCCCCGCAAAGTTCTGCAAAGGCGGCTTCCCCCTCGCCGCATACGACATAATCTGCAAAGGCGAAAATTTCGGACTGCGGCGGCAGGTGCGAAACTTCTGCGCCGCCAAGTATAACGACGGGTTTTTCCGCAAGTTTTTTTTCTTCCAGTGCTTTTAGCAAGTTTACCGTTTCGCTGTGGTTCCAAATAGAAACGCTAATACCAAGGATTCCCGGCTTTGCCGCAACAAGGGCTTCCAGCTTTTCCGGCAAACTTTGCCGTAGGTTTAGCTCGATTATTTCGCAAGACATTTCTATTTCCGTTTCGATTGCCCCCAGGTTTGCCTTTAGAAGCCGCAGGGCAAGGGAAGGGTGTATCCATTTTGCGTTGATTGTCAAAAGTACAATGTTTTTGTTTGTAAGCTCCAAGTGCCGCTACCTTTGAATATAACCAATTGTTCGCATACTTGCTTCATAAGATTCTATTCTGCACTCGCTTGGAATCTCGTTGTAAAACGCTTCGTAGAGAATTTTGCTCAAGGTTTCTCGCATTGTTTCACTGTAAGTAACATCATGCACTAACAACTTTTCCATGCGAATTTTTTCATCTAGAATTGCCTTGTCTTGCAACACGGCTTTGATATATTTTATTGCTTCTTCCAAGTTTTTGTACCCGCTAGGGTTGGGGTGAAACTTGAAAACATTTTTTTCCATAGATTGATTGTTTACCGCCAGTATTTTTACCGGATAATTACAAATGCCCTTTCGTACCAAATTTGCAAACTCAATCTTAAAATTGTAGGTAAAATTGCCGCAGGAATTCATCGAAAAAAACAACCGGATAGTTTGCCCCGGTTCCCAAACATTAAGGCTGTCGGAGGACCTCCATTCAGAGCGGAATTCGTAGCTGGCGGCTCCGTCTAGCCAGTTTTTTATTTCTAGCGGAATGCTTGTGTCGCTAACCTTAAACATAAAACTAAGCATTACAAACCTAAGCAACTCTTCTTTCCAGTTTGCAACCACCAGGCCTTCTTCAAATAATTGCAGGCCGGAATCGTGCACAAGCCAGTTTATAACGTCGCGCTCTAATTTTACATACTTAAACGCACTTGTCATGTTTGCCCGGCCTTAAAACATTAACTCTTCGATGTTTGTTTTTGCCGTTATAACTTCCACAAAAGAATTGCCCAGGAAAAATGCCTGGTCTTTATCCCAGCCAAGGTTGCCGGAAGAAACAGCGTAAATATTGTATTCCCCGCCAGGGCTTTTTTCCCTTGTGTCAAAAACATAATGCACGCCGCCGCCGTTCATGGCAAAGGAAATTGCCCCGTTCATGTACACCGGGAACTCATAGGCCGTTATGCCTTCGCAGATTTCTTTTAGCGAAAAAAACTGGAAGTAGCGTTCCCCGTTTTCCATTTCATCAATGTTGCAGAACTTTTTAAAGTTTATGTAGCTTGGCGGGAAAGTTTTGCCGGCCAAAACTTCTTCGCAGAACTTTAACTCGGCATTTATTTCGTCGGCCGTCATGGGCGGGTTTTTATTGTAGATTTTACAATCGCTGTCGAAAAGTTTTTCCCAAAAATCAAGGTTTGCATCTTCTGTCATTATCTCCTCCTTATCACTTATTATCACCTAATGGGGACACCCAAAACTGTGCCTATTGTGAATGACCGGCTGCCGTCGTCAAAAAGATCGTTGAAAACAATGTCAACCAGAAACTTTATACTGCTAAAAACAGACAATGTGGAAAAGTTCAGTCTAAAGCCGGTGCTTACATTCCCGCGATACCATGCAGGGTTTGTGCCAAAAACCAATCGGTTAGGCCATGCGTTGGAACTGTAATCAAAGTTGGAAAAATCGATAATCCAGTTTACAAAGTTTCCAAAAACATCGGGGAACAAAATAAAATTTATGCCAATGCCAAAATCAATGTTGCTGTTGTTCGGCTGGCTGCCGGGGTAAAATGTTTTGCCAAACACAATCGTAGTTTCTGCCGGCATTCTTAAAACTACGCCTTGGCTGGTAAAGGCAATGTAAGGCTGAATCGCATTATAATCGTAATGATCGTTTGCAAAGTTTAGCAATTGCGCGTTCACACCCAAGGCAATCGCCGGGTTTCTTGGCGTTCCCGTGGCGGTTGGCAACTGAATTTTCATTCCAAAGAGCAAATCTTCGTTGCTTCGGTCTCGCCCCGCCCATCGATATACATCGGGCTGGAAGTCAAACGCCGCCGACAGTTCTATCAGCCCGAAAAAAGTTGCCGTAAACGAAGGAATGTGCGTAATGCCGGCATCGTTTATGATTGACCTAAAACCAAAATCCAATCCGACGTTGGCTGTATCTTCCCAACCGACACGCGCGGTGGGAATGGAAAAAAGCCCGGTGGAACCATTCAGGCTTTGGCCGCTTGGAAAAATTTGAGCGTCGATTGATGGCGCAAACGCTACGGTGCAGGTTAGCAAAAATGCCAAGGTAAAGTTTTTTTTCATATCTATAAATTATCGAAGGAATTAAGCCGGCTCTTTAGTTCGCTAAAAACCTCTTCAAGGTCGTCGAACAGGAGCGTGGCGTATCTGTCCATTGGTGTTGGCATATTGTTTACGATAACGAGCTTGCCGCCGCCGTGCAAGGTGTACTCCGGCATGGAGGCCGCCGGGTATACGGTGAGCGTGGTTCCAAGCACCAGCATTAGGTCGGCTCTTTCTGATATGCGCATTGCATCCACCAAGGCATTTGCCGGCAGGTTTTCGCCAAAAAATGTTATGGCGGGTTTTAACACTTTGCCGCACTTGGGGCATTCCGGCAAATTGCCAGCGCGGACAATGGCGGCGGCTTCTGCAAAACTCATTTCTACATCGGTGCAGTACAGGCAATAGTGGATTGTGGGCGAGCCGTGAATTTCGATTACGTTTTTGCTTCCGCCTTTTTGGTGCAAAAGATCGATGTTTTGCGTGATTAGCGCTTTTAGCCGCCCTTTCTGTTCAAGCTCGCCCAGCGTTGTGTGGACTATCGAGGCTTCTTTTTCGTCTATGTTGTAGATGAAGGTGCCGGCGTTGTTGTAGTAAAAGGAAGGGTCTCTTAGAAAAAAGTCCAGCGAGAAGATTTTTTCCGCATCCATTTCTTTGTAAAGGCCGTCTTTGCCCCGAAAATCGCGTATCCCCGAAAGCGTGCTGACCCCCGCCCCGGTAAGCGCGACCATGTTCTTCGCTTCTTTTATCAGCTTGACCAACTGGTCGATTTTTGCTTTTTCTTCCATATAATATGATAAGCTGAAGATGCGCGGTTGGTCAATGGGCTTTTTCGGCACTCGATGATTCCCCGGCAGGGCTTGACTTTTTTTCAAAAATCGGTAATATTTAAAGCATGGATATACAATCATTGTCAATGTCTTTGGCGCAGTCCAGAGTCCAGGAAGCAGCGAGTGTCCAGGTTCAAGCTATGGCGATGAGCCTTGACAGGATGCAGGAGCAGGGAGCGGCGATTGAACAAGCGATCGCGCCGGCTCAGGCCATCACGGATCCTCTTTTGGGGCAAAATATTAACGTATTTGCCTAACAAAAAAGTGGCCAAGCCGCCTTACCGGGGGGTTTGACCAGTGGGCTTGTTAGGAAAGCCACCGGTTTTCCTAACAAGCTTTTTTTTGTGGAGCTTATGCGTCACGGAAAAAGGCCGTGTACCCCTTGTAAGTTGTGTAAAGATCGATTTTGCTGATTACTTCAAAGGGCGAGTGCATGGAAAGCACGGCCATGCCGCAATCCAGAACTTCGATGCCAAGATTGGCGGCAAAAAGGGCAATCGTTCCGCTGCCTCCCTTGTCAACCTTTCCCATTAGCCCTATCTGCCAGTTTATGTTATTCCTGTCCATAATCCCTTGAACCTTTACGCAGAACTCTGCATTGGCATCGCTTGTGCTGTACTTGCCGCCCACTCCGTTGTACTTGGTAAGCACCAAGCCCTTTCCCATAAACGATGAGTTTTTCTTGTCAAAAACATCCGAGAACGCCGGGTCGTAGGCGGCACAAACATCGGCGGAAAGCATGGACGAGCGGGCAAGGCAAGCCCGCAATTCGGCTTCGCCGGCTCTGCCACTGGCGGCGCACAATTGCGAAAGGAAGTGCTTGAACCCGTAGGAGTTTGCCCCCGTGTTTCCCCCGGAGCCTGTTTCCTCTTTGTCGGAAAGATAGCAGACCGCCGTTTTTTCGCCGGGGGCTGTGGCGAAAGACAGCAGTGCCATAAGAGCAGGCCAGGCGCAACAACGATCGTCGTGGCCGTAAGCGCCAATCATGCTCCGGTCAAAACCGACCTCTCTAGCGGGGTGAGCCGGGACAAACTCAATTTCCGCGCCGGCAAAATCTTTTTCTTTAATTCCGTATTTTTCGTGCAAAATGGAGAGCATCATCAGCTTGACTTTTTCCTTGGCCTCTTTGTCGTTGTAAGGCCGCGAGCCGGCGAGAATGTCCAAAGCTTCGCCCTCTATCAGCTCCGATGCTTTTTTTTCCATTTGGGCTTTGCCAAGATGCGGCAGTAAATCGGTAATTGTAAAAACTGGGTCGTCGGGGGACTCCCCGATTTTTACATTGATTTTTTCGCCGTTTTCTTTTACAAACACGCCGTGCATGGCAAGCGGAACGGCAGTCCACTGGTACTTTTTTACGCCGCCATAGTAGTGGGTGTCCAAAAGAACAAAGCCGCTTTCTTCGTAAACGGGGTTCGGTTTTAAGTCGAGCCGGGGAGAATCGATGTGCGCCCCGATAATGTTAAAACCTTCGCCGGGCTGTTTGCCGATTACCGCCGCAACCAAAGCCTTGCCGCGAATATTCTGATAAACCTTCGCCCCGCTTTTAAGCTGGCCTTGGGCGGCCTGCTCGATGTTGACAAAACCGTGCTTTTCCAGCAGTTCCACGGCAAAGGCTACGCATTCCCGCTCCGTCTTTCCGTTGTTTAAAAAATCGATGTAGGGCTTGGCAAAGTCCTCAATCTTTTTTTCTTCTTGAGCCTCGATAGTTTCCCAGCAATTTTTGGGGTTAAAAAAAAGCTCGTCCGCCAGTTTTTGCCCCGCGCTTTTACTTTCGTCTGACATTCGTAATTCCTCCGTTGCCCGGCCCTGCCGCCGGGTCTAGCATTATGTTTAATCTTATGATACACTAAAAAACATGAGTATACGAGATCGCTATGCGCCATCCCCGACGGGGTTGCAACATATAGGCGGAATAAGAACCGCTTTGTTCAATTATCTTTTTGCCCGCAGTAAAAACGGCCAGTTCATACTAAGGCTGGAAGATACCGACCGCTTGCGTTTTGAAGAACGATATGTCCAAAATCTTTACGACACCTTCAATTGGCTGGGAATAAAATGGGACGAAGGGCCTGATACCGGCGGGCGTTGCGCCCCCTACATTCAATCCGAGCGGCTGGATTTATACAAAAAGCACGCGCAAGATTTAATCGATTCCGACGGCGGGTATTACTGTTTTTGCTCGACAGAAAGGCTTGACAAAATCCGGCAGGATCAGGAGAGCGCTCGTTCTGAAGGCGCGGAGCAGGTTTCGCAATCCGGGTACGACCGCTTTTGCCGGGGCATTCCGGCGGCGGAGGCCGGGAAAAGGGTTGCCGCTGGCGAGCCTTACGTTATCAGGCTGAAGATTCCGTTAGGTGAAACGACTCGTTTTTACGACCACCTGCTGGGGCACATTGAATGGAAAAACGAGGATGTAAACCCCGACCCGGTGTTGCTAAAGTCCGACGGTTTTCCAACGTATCATCTTGCGAACATTGTGGATGATCACCTAATGGAAGTTACCCATGTTATGCGTGCGCAGGAGTGGCTTTCTTCGACACCTATGCACGTTATCATGTACGGTAATTTTGGCTGGACACCGCCGGAGTTCTGCCACCTTCCAATGGTTATGGGGCAGGACGGGAAAAAACTTTCCAAACGGCACGGCGCGACAAGCATTGACGAGTTTCGCAACAATGGCTATTTGCCGGAGGCTCTGTTGAACTATGTCGCATTTTTGGGAGCCTCCTACGAAGAGGGCAGGGATATTTACACTTTGAAGGAGCTTGCCGAGCGTTTTAGTCTTGACAAGCTGAACAAGGCCCCGGCAATTTTTGACTACAAAAAGTTGGAGTGGTACAACGGCCAATATATCAGGATGAAAACTGATGAGGAGCTTGCCGCACTCTGCCTGCCTTTTGCCAAGGCCGCCGGGCTTTTCGGCACGGGGGGGGAGGGGTCGGGTAGCCCTTCGCCGGAGCAGATGCGCGTGTTCACTGCGGCCATGCCTTTGGTTAAGGAGCGGCTTTCTTTCCTTAACGAGGTTCCGCAAAAAATCGCCTACCTTTTTGCCGATCCGGAGGTTCCCCCGGCGGAAGAGTTTATTCCCAAAAAGCTCGACCTTGCCCGCACTGTCGATCTTCTTAAGATTTGTCTCGATTTGGTGCAACCCCTGGCCGATTCCCCCAGCGATGAAGCCGCCGAAAACTTTATCAAGGCAGAGGCCGAAAAAAGAGAGGTGAAGCTTGGCGACTTAATGATGCCACTGCGTGTTGCAATTACCGGCAGCCGGGTAAGCCCCCCGCTGTTTGGCTCCCTGCGCATTCTTGGCGTGGCTCGCTCTGCGGAAAGGGTGAACAGGGCCTTGCAAAAACTGGAAGGCTCTTGACAGGGCGGCTTGATTGAGGAGATTCAAGGGGCAGGTTCTTGCGGGGATTGCCCCTTGGCACGGTTCGCCGGTTAAAAACGTCCGCGGCGATCGGTTGCTAGGAACAAGAGATGAATTCAAAAGATAAAATTTATGAAGACGTTTTAAGAAACGAAGTAGACAAATTCATTTTACAGCCGATTGAAACGCTAATGCACCTTCAAGATTCTGGTTCTATAAATGTTATCAAAAATGATATAAGTATTGGAATTGGATGGTTTAAATATATGATAAATGAAAATGGTTATCATTTTGTTTTTAAAACATTTAGACGATGTTTTATATTTTTGCACAAGCCTTTTCTTGATGGTTTTAAAATCATTGATGGTAAAATTGAAAGGTTGACAGGAGTTGAATTAGGGGAATATGATTAAATAGAAATAAAATATGCAAAAAAGCGGGGGCAAGCCCCCGCAGTCAGGCTTCGGGAGAAAAAGCCGGCGACCGGCTGCCCTGTTTGAGGGCTTGGAGGAAGCCAGATGGAGGCTAAAGTGGTTGGAAAATATAGAAATATACTTGCAAGTATAATTTATAGAGGAGCTTATGGATTTAATGTTTAAGGAAGTGCCTATTGGAAATATCACCATAACAGGATATGATTTTCCCTGGACTTATGGCACTTTTACCAAATATGCAGAATATGAAAGATATAAGGATTTTTTTGAATTTATTGTTTCAGAAGATAGTATTGATGGAGATGAACAAAAATTTGATGAAGAATTATTTGAAGAAAATAATTGGAATTTAAAAAATGGATCAGAAATAATCAGTATTGGTATTCCTGCAATATATGACAAAGATAATGAAATTAGTTTTAGGCATAGATAATAGAGTTATTCGGAAACTTCAGTTTCCGAATAACTTCAGCTTAAAAAAGCACTTTTTTAGGGCTTTTGCCCTAAAAAATGCGAGACTTGTTCGAGAACCATCGGGTTCTCGAACAAGTCCAATGATAAAAAATTAATGGAGCACGCTCCGGCGGGGGCAAGCCCCGCAGTCGGGCTTCGGGAGAAAAAGCCAGCGACTGGTTGCCCTGTTTGAGGGCTTGGAGGAGAAAGCCCGGCGAGCGATTGCCCTGTTTCCAGGCTTACGGAGGAAAGCCAGCGAGTAACTGCCCTATTTGGGGGCTTGCGGGGGCAAGCCCAGCGAGCGGTTGGCTTGTTTGGGGGCTTGGGGAGAAAAAGCCCAGCGGGAACCGTCTAGCGGGGCTGGCGACGGGGTGGTTTGCCGGAGCTAACCGCCGGACGGCGGCTGGCGGGCTTTTGCCCAAAGAGGGGCTTGCCGGGGCGTTTTTTTGCGGGGAGGACTTGACATTGTTCTTAGTGAGGGGTATAATAAGAGCATAAGGTAATTTCATTTTGGCGGCGAAAGGAGAGGGCGATTATGCGGGATGTTTTAGCGACAAAAGAGCATTGGGATAATATGATTCGATATATGAATGAAGAAATTGAAAGATCAAACATTAGAATTGCGAAAATAGCGGCAGAAAAAGGCGAGGATTTTATAGGCGTGAAACGTGGATACATCAGAAAAAAGTCTAACTATATGTCTTTGCTTAATTCCCTGTATTCATCGGGCGCGCCAATAAGCGAAATAAAAACACTTTACCCATCCGTTGTGGAAACATTCAGCAAATCGTGGACTAAAGAATCGGGGTATCTCTATTTTATTCGTGCCGTTTCCATCGGAATTATGCTTGGCGTTCCTCTTGAAATGATACAGGAATTTCAGCGTTTGACGATTGAAAATGATTACAACGATTACATACTGGATTTTTTATTCCGTGGAGTTGACCCGTCATGGAATAAGCAGCATGACACTTTCAAATTCGCCAAGCCTTACAAATTTTTATCGTCCGTTATTGGAGCGGAAACAAAAGAGGAATCCGCCCGTTTGCTAAAGGAATACTTGGAAAAAGAATGGTACAAAGGTCATAAGGGCGAAGGATGGTACAACAGCCACAAAAATGCAAACGCAAACTTCTACAGCGGCTATTGGAGTTACGAAAGCGGAGCAATCGCCAAAATCCTAAAACTGGATGATACGGGCTGGGAAAGTTTGAAGTATTACCCCTATGATATGGCGCATTACAGCGGTTGAGGTTTTGAAGGCTTGCGAGCTTTGCCCTGTTTCCAAGCTTTGCCGGGCAAGCCCAGCGGGAAGCGTCTAGTGGGGCTGGCGGCGGGGTGGTTTGACGGGGCTAACCGCCGGGCGGCGGCTGGCGGGCTTTTGCCCAAAGAGGGGCTTGCCGGGGCGTTTTTTTGCGGGGGTGCCTTGACAAGAAGCACTGGGAGTGGTATAGTCATAGCGGGTGTTTTGGAGGCATTCCCCATAAAAAATTCGGAGGAACTTATCATGGAAGGGAAAAAAATACTAAAGGAACATGACAGGATTTATGAATATTGGACAGACGGCCAAAAAGCATATTTTAGCGGCTATGAAATAAAAGGGCTAGACATAGAAACATTTGAACAATATCCCGGCGGTTGGGGCAAAGACAAAAACCACTGTTATTCCGCAGGCACAAAATTAAAAAATGCAGATGTTGGTTCGTTCAAAGCATTGAATTTCACTTATGCCAAAGACAATGCAAATGTTTGGACTTTCGCCGGAAAAATAAAAGACGCAGACGCAAAAACATTTGAAGTATGCGATAACGGCAAGTATTCGTTAGGGAAAAATCGTGATGAAAACGTAAGATGGTATGAATTATTCGTACCTTATGGTTTTGGTAAAGATGCAAACAATGTATATTATTTTGATTCTAGCGGAAAACCTAATATTGTTAAAAACGCTTCGCCAAAAACATTTGTTTCATTGGATGACGGATATTTTGGTTACGACGATAAAAATGTTTACTGCGGCATAAACAAACTGCCGAAAGCGGATCCAAAGACTTGGGGAAAGTTAAAGGGTTTGTATCATTATTCAAAAGACAGGAAAACGATATATTATTTAAATCGGGCGATTAAAGAAGCGGATGCTGAAACTTTTGAAATAATGGAAAAAGATGTAGAACTGGGATTGCCGATACAGTTGGCAAAGGACAAAAACAACTATTATTGGAATGAGAGAATAACAGCAAAAGAAAAAGCCGAAGAATTGTTAGGGAAAGTCTAGTGAACGGTGCCTTGGGGGGAAAGCCAGCAGGCAACTGCCCTGTTTGGAAGCTTCCGGAGGAAGCCCAGCGAGCGGCTGCCCTGTTTGGGGTTTGGTGGGAAAAGCCCAGCGGGAAGCGTCTAGCGGGGCTGGCGACGAGGTGGTTTGCCAGGGCTAACCGCCGGGCGGCGGCAGGCGGGTTTTTGCCAGCAATTCTACATTTACCCGCTGGGGTCATCATCTTGCCCGACAAAGCCGGCAAACGCCTCCCAGCTCTCGAACAGGTACCGGTTGAAGGCGACTTTATAAACTCACTATACCACAAGCCGCCGCCTTTGTCAAATTTTTAATCCAAATACACGACATCAACCACATCTCTCGCAACTTTTAGCAAACGTCCGTCCGCAAAAGCCGCCGCCCAGCCGTGGTCCTCGTCCCAAGGGCAGTTAAGCGACAATATCACACATATTTCCACGTTTTGAGATTCGTACTTGCTCGGATTGCTCTTGCTTTTTGCGTAAACACCGTCCTCCAATGCGTACATGAAAACGTCCGTTCCAACGATGTCCACCAAATCTTGCGGCGACTGGATTTCCTGCCAGTATTTCTCCGATTCCTCGTCTTCCTCGCCCTCGTCTGGCCCCCATTGCTGATACATTTCGTCATAGTAAAGCGTGATAAATGCCTGTAACATCTCGGTTTCCAGTTCCACCGACCAGCTTTCAATAAGGCGCTTGCAAGCCGCTAGGGCTTTTTCGCCGTCTTCGAGATCTTCTAAATCCATGTCAATCTCAAATTCCGCTGGATTTAACAAAGTTTTTTTCATAATTTTACCTCCCACATTTCCGCCAACCTCGGCGGCGGCCTTATAAAACCACTATACCACAAGCCGCCGCCGTTGTCAAATTTCAAAATTTCACTACATCCGCGCGCGGGCGCACTCGCACAGCTCAACCGCGTTCTCTTCGTTTACTTCAAGATCGGTCGCCCGGTCGTTCCGCGCCCTGACCGTTTTACGCTCCACGCAGCTTTCGTCTATCGATTCGCGCAGCCATTTGCGGCTGCCGGGCTTGCAGATGAACAGGAAATGCAGCGTCTGCCCGTCTTTCATTTCATGGTGCAGGCAGCGGGCGGCATACTCCCACTGCGCCTCGGTCGGCAGCCTCCACCCGGTTGAACCTTCTTCTATTTCCACGGTATCCCAGATGTTATCAACGTCTTCATCCGCATCGCCCCAACCACCGGGGTTTGTTTTCCCTTTTATGCTGCACGCCGGGCTTAACCCTTCCAGAATGCTCAAGCGGTTGGCAAAGACAAGCGCGTCATACCAGCTTACTTTCTCCACTGGCCGCCTTCCTTGCGTTTCCCCGGCGGGCATCCACGCGGTTTTAATGCCGGACTACGACACCGTTGTTTCACCAGCCTTTTTTTGATTGCTTTCCATTGGTACATTCTAGCGGGAAACCGCCTTTTGTTAAAGCGGGCGGCTCTTTGTTTGGGGGCTTGGGAAGCGGGCCGGGAAAAAAGGCCGGGCCTGGCTCTACGCGAGGGTTTGACGGGGGCGTTTTTTTGCGGGGAGTGCCTTGACATTGTTCTTAGGGGGGGGTATAATGAGATAGTGGACTTGTTCGAGGATGAGGAAACGTGTGCGCCATAATGGAATCGAAAGCCCTGCGAGCGGTTGCCTTGTTTGGGGGCTTGGGAGAACTGCGCTGTTTGTAGGCTTACGGAGCGACTGCCATGTTTGAAGGCTTTGCGACGGAAGCCAGGCGAGCGGGTGCCCTGTTTGAGGGCTTACGGAGGAAAGCCCTGCGAGCGGCTGCCATGTTTGCGGGCTTTGCCGGGTAAGCCCGGCGAGCGACTGCCTTGTTTGAAGGCTTACGGAGGAAAATCAGCGGGCAGTTGCCTTGTTTGAGGGCTTTGCGGGGTAAGCCCAGCGAGTGGGGGCGATGTTTGCGGGCTTGGGGGAACTGCGCTGTTTGAAGGCTTACGGAGCGACTGCCATGTTTGAAGGCTTTGCGGGGGAAGCCCGGCGAGCGACTGCCTTGTTTGGGGGCTTTCTTTTTTATACAGATTGATGTATATTTAATTAAAGTTGTTCGGAAACTTGACGAAAAGGAGGAACGAATGAAGCATAAGTGCAAAATTACTGTCTTGAAAAAAGAACTGTACGAAGATTTACAACAGCAGTATTTGGATAATCCAAAATCAGGGAAGTGTGAATTTTTTGAAGAAGGCCAGGAATGGCTTGTAGACGGGAAAGATTTTTTCCGTATGCTTAACGGCGAATTTTGTGCAGAGGCTTGGGATTGCATTAGCAGATATGTCTATGCCGCGTTGCAGGGCGGTTCCATAATGAAAGGCTGGACAAATGATGAAAAAATAATGATTACTTGCTGTAATGACGGGACACGCCCTGTTATATTTAAGCTTGAACGTATTGACGAATAGGCCACGCTGAAAATGGCAAAAGAATTTTTTCACGAACCAAAAGCCAGATACGGCACCGGGAAGGCTGTGCGCGAGTTATCCGAGAGGTCTCACGGGGCAGATTTTTGCGGAAATTGCCCCTTGACACGATTCGCTGGGAGAAGTATGATTAGGGCAGGCGTTTTCGAGGGCATTTTGCCCAAGAGGTTCTTCGCCGGGACGTTTTTTAGGGGTTTTTGCCCAATGAGAGGGCTTGCCGAGGCGTTTTTCTTACGGAGAGTGCTTGACATTGTTCGCAGGAAGTAATATGATTGAAGTAAGCTTTTTGGATGGCGTTTGGCGCGATGGATACGCCAGAAAACAATGGGGGAAACGATATGGAATTAAAAGAATTACTGAAAGGGCTTAGTCAAGTGCAAATAGACAACTTGATTGTGGATAAAATCGAAAATCTTTATAAAACAGAATTACCTGATGACCTTAAAAAGATAATCTCTTTAAGTAAAGAAACAACCTTTTATGACGATAGAGATTTGTTGCGAGGCTTATCTTCTGATGAGATTTTAAATGCATCCGATAATTTAGAGTTGGATTTTGTTGCATTAAAATTATTGCCGTTATTTGATATTGGCGACAATAATTTTATTGTTTATAATTTTGAAAAAAATTGCTGGTCTTTGTTCAACATTGTTGATGAAACTTTGTTCAATGAATCATCAGATTTATTGAAGTACATAGAGTAACATTACGTGAAATTGGAAGCTTTGCGAGAAAAGTCCGGCAAACGGTTGCCCTGTTTGGGGGCTTGGGGAGAAGCCCGGCGAGCGATTGCCTTCGGGAATTAGCGCTTGACAAAATTCGACTCGGTGATTTATCACCTTATGGTTATGGCATGATGGTTTTTTCAACAGACTTTTTTAAGGAATAACATATGCGTATAGTTTCAGAAAAAGAATTAATGGAGCTTATTGAAGAAAAAGTATTTGCTAATAATATTGAAAAAATACGCGAAATAGTATTAATATTTAAAAGAGAAAATTTCATACAAAATAATTATGAAATACTAGTAAGTAAATTAAACGTTGATATAAAAAGCATACTTTACAGTGAGTATTTTTGGTATCATCAATACAAGAGGGAATATACGAAGCAACATAAATGGACGGCAGATTATGAACAATATGAATTTAAACTATTAGAAAATATCGATTATTTTATTGAAATAGATTTTGATATAATAGAAAAGATACAAGAAGGAAAAATTAAAGAAAATGATAATATTGAAACATTATGAAAATGTAACAAAAACATTTAAGAATGAAATAATGTTGGGGGTGCGGAGAATTCCCAGCGAGTGGCTTGCTTGAAGATGCTGAAAATAACAAAAGAATTTTCCCACGAACCAAAAGCCAGATACGGCACCGGGAAGGTTATGCGCGAGTTATCCGTAAAGTTAAATTTGCCGTTTGACGAGCGTATGCAAGATTGGCCTTATGAAGTTGCACAAGCCGCCGACATAGAAAAATACATAGAATGTTACAATGCAGCAAAAGACGATGATGAAAAGTTTGTGCTAATGGAAATGTTAATTCAAGCGATCGAAGAACAAACAGATGCCTCTTTCGACAAATACTGGGACATAATCCAAAAAATGCTCGAAAAAGATTTTTGGATACACGAATACACAATATGGTACTGGTGCTGTTTTCAATCCCCCACGAACAATTATGCAGAAGATGCTCTCTGGAAAATAACCCCCTTTGTCCGGGAACTGTGGAATAAGCACCAGTCGCTTGCCGGGCAAACCAATCCGCCCTTACAATCAACAACCCCGCCCTAAAGGGCGAGGTATTAAACCCTTCAGCACGAATAAAATTGAAACCGATGCATTCCGTTGCAGGGGCTTGCGCGAAGGTACTAACAGGGCAGATTTTTGCGAGAATTAGCCCCTTAAAGCGGTTCTGGAAGAAATTTTATGGGAATTGCCTCTTGACATGGCTCACCGGGAAGGGGTATGATTAAGAGAGGGGGTTTTTAGAGGAAAGTCCCTAAAAAGTGCTTGTTTAATAGGAGGAAAAAAATGGCTATAAAACACATCGACCTTGAAACCCTGCTGACCCGTTTGCAAAACATAGAAAAATTACCCGAAGAAGAGATAAACAAATTGTCTTGGGATACCGTAAACGGAATCTGCGCCGAATCGGGAGTCCCGCACCGGGCTTTTTTCGTATCAGAAAAATTGAAAAGTGCAATCGTCGATTTTAGCACCAATCATTGCATAAATAATTATGTGTTAAGAAATTTAATTATAATAATGGGCATGACGGCCAAGCGGTTTGAAGAATATGACGAAAGGTATTATCAATTTATTTTAAGCACTATAAACAATACCGATAACGATCTGAAAAAGCAAATTAGAAGGTTTATTTGGCTCTACCCGCAGTTTAAAAACTATAACAACAGATGGGAATATATGGCTTCAATCTCTAAAATTCCCCCTAAAAAAGAATCTATAGAGACATTAATGATTTGGGTAAACTTGGACAGGGAAAATATAGTGAATGTCAAGGATATGCCGGATGTTTTTATAAATGTTGTCTTAAAAGTACTGGACGAATTTTTGAAAAAAAATAAAGCGTGGCTTGGGGAAGTTGGAAATGACTACTATGAAAAAGCGATAGCTAAGCTGCAAATGAAATTAGGGCAGGCAAAATAAAAGGAAATTGGAATGAAACTACTGATATTTATTGGGCTTTTTGTTATTCTTTCTCAAAATGCATTTGCTACCGGGCAAGTGCCTGATGTTATACGCTTTAATGGAAATACTCATGAAATATTTTCTTTCCCAATGGAATCATATTTTGCAAAAAACCCGAACAGAAGGCCGCGTGCCAGGTATTGGTTCAGCCATTTGCAGAGAGGCTACAGGGCGCATTTTGAAATTATAAACAACGAACTGATTTTAGTAAGATTGGAAACAATGAGAAGCGATGGTGTTCGTTGGCGACGGGTAATAAGCTGGCATTTTGGCAGAAGATTTAACGTAAGTACATTCTCCGGCGAAATAAGCCTGCCCAACGGGGCATTCACCGGGGAATGGCGGGGCTTCACGCCGATATTTGAAAGCTATATTGTCTTAACCGTAATTGAAGGCAATGTAACAAATGTTTCTGAACGAGACACTTTTGAGCAAAATTAGCCCTTGACAGAGGACACAAAGAGGGTTATACTTAGAATAGGAGCTTTTGGGGAATATAAACTATGAAGGAATATGACACCACATTAAAATATCATGCTTTTTCTGTACATTTTAACCCGTTTTTGCAGCATACCGAATGGGATGAAATATCGGGAAAAGCCCAACAGTATTTTATTGGATTTCTCAATGAAAAAAACTATGGCGACGATGTAATCTCCATGTCCTTTAACTTTTTTGTGGAAAAAGAAGTCGATTATGATAAACAGGATGATAACATTTCGACGGCCTCATATTTTGGCGTGCCAAAAAATGCCAGATTAAATCTTCATTTTGAACATGATTTTTTTGTAAATGCTTCTTGCGAAATAAAGTATGCGATGACATTAAACGGTATTTTTTATTTATTATGCCATTGGAACGATAACTTAAAAATCCTAAAAAACACTCCATTGAAAGAAATAATTAAAGATTTTCAAAACAAGCTTATTGAAGACAATATGTACGATGCCGACATTGCAAAAAACTATATCAAATTAATGAATCCATTTAGATTTATGTTTATGAAAAATTATTTTTATGGCTTAAAAGAAAAACACATATTGTTTGACACAAATGACATAGAAAAATATTTGAATAATAATCTTCATAAATACAATTTTGGAAAATCAATAAAAGAGGTTTTCTTTTATTATGATATTTTTGATTTTGACAATAAAGCGCATCAACAATACATCGATGAGGAAAAAGAATATAGCTACGGGAAACAAAAAGATTTAATAATAACAGAACAGTATGACAGTAAAATATTTTACATGGAAACAAAAAGCGCGCAATTAAAATACTTGCATAAAGGTATATTGAATGCCATTGAGAGAATTGAACACATGAAACGAAAACCAAAGGATTTTAACTACAAAGAATTTTATAAAGTTATGGAAAAACTTATGAATGAATATGAAGAACTTGGCAATATGGGAGGCTAATATGGTTTTTAGATGTTATAGCGATATTAAAGAAAAAATATGTTGGACTCTTCATCCATTCAAAAGTCCTATTGAAAATTATACAAGAACAGATTTAAACAAAACGGCACATCTGGTTATTTTTGCGACCGATTATGAAAAATTATTATTGGATTATATCGAAGAAATATACCCAACCAAAAACCTGCATCCCCCTTATCCATCAGAAGCCCCAAGTGATGATGTTCAAATGTGCTTCGACAATACTGGCGAAAACTGGATAGGAAAAGATGATTGGAATAAAATAACAAGTAAAATAAAAGAAAAACTGCAAAAAAGCAATAATCGGCCGTCAAAATTGGAAAAAGAATTTTATAATAATTTTTTAGAATGGATCGAAAAAGAGCTTAAATGGGCAGATATAATAGTGATAGATTCAAATTTATAGAGGCACAATGGAGGAATGTATTGTGGATAATGATTTTGAAATATTTATAAAGAATCTCATGAAAATTGAAAAAGAGTTAAATTTACTCTATAAAGATTCGGAAAATTTACTTGATAATTTGATTGATAAAATCGGACTATCAAACCTCAGTAACAAAGATGAAATTATAAGCAAGTACGAAGGTTTATTAACAAGTGTAAGCCATGAATTTGAAAGCGAAATAGGTTTTTTACGCCAGCAAATTATTCTATTAAATAATTATACGCAGTTCAGAATAAAACATGATGGTTTTTCAGAGGAAATTCTTCAAAAAATAATTGATGATGATTTAACAATAACTGAAAAAAAAGAAGCATTTAAAGAAAACCGCGCAAAAGAAACTATAGAAAAAATCAAGGAAATAAAACAAGAATGGGAAAAAGTATTTAAAAATGCCTCATACAAAAAAGTAAAAGAAAGCATAAACTTAAATAAACCATAAGGAAATAGAATAATGGAGCTGAAAAATATATGATGTTTGGGAATAGAAATATATATGCAATAGAAGTTTATCATCAGCCTCTTGATAGTTCCACATTTTTTATGTGTGGCAAAATGTGTATATATCTATACGCTAAACCATTTGGAGACATTGATAATGAGTATTGTCATTTATATCCAGCATACGATACTCTAAAAAATAAGATTAGTAATTTGCTTGAGTTGAAATATGATTTTAATTTAAATAATGATTTTGATATATTTAATTTTCTTGATGATAAATTATACAATTTGCACGAAGAGGATGAAAGAACATATGAGCAAATTTGTAATGACATGAATCCATATTTAAAGTTTGATTTTATGACAAACGCTGGAGAAACATTTGATAGGACAAAATCGTTTATATACATGAGCAAGAATAAAAAAATACATATTATGTATCAAAATATCGGCGACTCTGAAAACGATGAAATAATTTGCAATGAATTGGATAAAGATATATTTGAAAATACAACAAGAGGCTTTCTAAAATGGTATGAGGAAATAGAAAATGGTAAAAATAGCCAGCTAAACCCTTGACATACTCTGCCGGGAAGGGTATGATTAAAGCAGGCGTTTTTAAGGTGCGAATTTCTGGGAAGATAACGTGGAGCGTAGCTATGAATAAAAGAGATTTTCTTTTTTTTCTCGATTTTTCTATTGAATGGTTTGAATGTGATTTATATTCAGATGAATTATTTGCTATTCAAAAAGAAAATATGTTGAAAAATTTATCTGAACAAGAATTAAAAGAAAAACTTTTAAAGGGAAAATATGGCGAAGGTTCTGAACATTATAGATATGGAGCTTTTTGCTGGGTTATAAAAAATAATTCTTCTACTATCGCTTTAGATAGCTTAGTATTAGCCATAGAAAAAGAACCTGATATAATGCTTAAAAAGACCATGTTAAAGACATTAAGCAACAAATAAGGAGCGAAACATGGAAAAACAAGAGTACGCATCGGGGGCTCCTCTCCGCAAAGAACGTTGTTAATTTCCCTCTTTTTTATGGCAACCTCGCCGGGATATGTCGCCCGGCGGCGGGAAAACACCCGCCGGCACACGGACGCGGACTGGAAGGAAATGCGGAAAAAGTTCGTCGCCGGCGAGATAACCGAAGCGCAGTGGCGGCTCTTCGAGAAAGAATATCAAGACGAGCGGGCTTCCGGAGCAGGCCGCCAGTCGTTCATGACGGAGACGCGGCACGGCATGGGCTTTCGCGGGAGCGACTACGCCTGGCGTTCCGCCGGAGCCGCCGCCTACACCCGCGACCCGGCCACCGGGCGCGTGGTGTGGAGCGACCTGCCGCTTGAGTACCAGTTCCGCAAGCGGGGCGACCTTTCGACCCGCGTGTGGAAGGCCGTTGAGGAGCAGATGGTCATGGGTTGAATATAACAAAATAAAGTGGAAAGGGCAAGGCAGGCCCCGGCTTCTTGGGGTCGCCTCCTTTGCAAGCAGCCCTGCTTTTTCCCCGGCGCGCCTCCTCTTCATGCCCTTTAAGCTGGGCTTCCCGGCTTGTAGCACCTGCCACCCAAGCCCCTTGCAAAGGCTTGGGGGAAGTGTATCATGTATAGGTTGCCAACGGCTGTTATTTTACAACGACATTTTTTATATATTCCAATGCCTGTTTTGCATCAAATGCGATAGCGGGGATTTTTTCGCCCTTTGCTTTTGCCGTGGCCGCTTTTTCAAAAACCGCAGAGCAATATGCGCCAATTCCGCCGGTAAAAGATGCGGCAACACCTGCATTTATAACAGAGCCAACCCCTGGAATTAAAGTTACCAACGATGCCGCCGCCTGCCTGCCTACAACAGATGCAATAAACGGCAAAATCGATTCCTTTGGAATACCAATAGTATACAAAGCGGCCAAACTCGCCACCATGCTTACTTGAATGCCGGTAATCGCTACAGTGTTACCGATAGGAATAGGAACCGCCGCCGCGCCAGCAGATGCTGTCGTTGCTCCAGCTATTATTGCAGTAGCCCTTGATTTTTTCCCCTTTATTATTTCAAGCTTTCTTTCAATATCAACCTTTTGAGCCATATCCCAGGCATCGCGAAGAGCATCTGGCAAAATATAACGGGAATGATTCATCAACTCGGAAGCACCGTCTCTAACTTCTTTGGGCGTTCTATCGCTGTTCATCCCCTCTTCGTCGCAAACGGCGATAATATCCCTGTCAGTTACACCGACAGCTTCTTTAATGCGACCACGCAGAGCGTCCATTTGAGCCTGCCTGCCAACATCGGCCTTTGTCAAGGCAAAAACAACATTTCTTTTGCCAACCAAATTGTACAGCTCTTTTACAATCTCAATGTCGCCGCTGTCAAACCTGTCGGCGGGGACATCGACCGCATACCAAACAAGATGAATGTTGCTTTCAATGTCAGATATTGTCCGGCGTGCTTGTACAAAATTCGATATTCTTTGAACAAATTGCTGGACGGTTTCATCCTTTTCCATCCCTTTTGAATCATAAACCCGGATCAAATCGTTTTCGTAAATGTCGAAATTTTGTGTTCCCGGCTGGCCGTGGCTTATAGGTGCATCCACATCCAACATTGCGCTTATAAGCGAGCTTTTACCGGAACCAGACCATCCGCAAACAAGCACCGTGGGGCGGGGAGAACGCACTTTGTTATACTCCTTGTCAAAAATCTCTTTTTCTTCGATTGAAAAACCAGCCATCAAAATCCTCCTATATCAACTGAAAAGTATTTTGGGGCAACACCCGCGGACAGAGTTTTTCCTCCCCTTTATGTAAAATTGAGCCGTTTCAACTTTAATGCCACCCGGCAAGCCAGTTCAACGGCATATATTCAAGAGTGTATCCCGTTTTTGGCGGCCTTGTCAAGCCTTTGCCAAGCGTTTTTTCGGTTCCTCCAGCAATTTTCCCAAAAAATTCGCTGGCTTCAGCCGCTCGGCGCACAGGCCACCCCTGCAACCGCCACCAAAGCGTCATTCACTGGCTTTCCGGGCAACTATCAATAGTAATAGTAATCCTCGCTGTTCCGCTCAAGTGCCACAGCGCGCAATTCTTCGGTTTTAAGATTTTCTGGCACATATTGAAGCACCCAGCCGCCATATCTCTTAACTGCTTCTAGACACATTTCCGCAGTTTTGAGATTATCCGGCACATATTGAAACGCCCTGCCTGATTGCTGAACCGCCACAGTACACATTTCGGCGGTTTTCAGGCTGTCTGGCACATATTGAAATGCCCAGCCGCCATATCGCTCAACTGCCTCTAGACACATTTTCGCAGTTTTAAGATTATCCGGCACATACTGAAGCGCACTGCCATCGCTCTTAACCGCCGCAAGGCACATTTCGGCAGTTTTCAGGTTATCCGGCACATATTGAAGCGCACCGCTAGCGTTCTGAACTGCCGCAAGGCACATTTTAACGGTTTTTATATTATCCGGCACATATTGAAGCGCATCTCTACCGTTCTGAACCGCCGTAAGACACACTTCGGCGGTTTTTAGGTTGTCCGGCACATATTGAAGCGCATCGCCATCGCTCTTAACCGCCGCAAGACACATTTCGGCGGTTTTTAGAATTCTTGGCACATATTCAAGTGCCGTAACATTTTGCCGAACTGCTGCTAGGCATATTTCGGCAGTTTTCAGGTTGTCCGGCACATACTTAACCGCCGAGCCATCGCTCTTGACAGCCGCAAGGCACATTTCAGCAGTTTTCAGGTTTTCCGGCACATACTTAAACGCCGAGCCATCTTTCTGGACAGCCGCAAGGCACACTTCGGCGGTTTTTAGGTTGTGGGGCACATAACCAAGTGCCTTGACATTTTGTTGAACCGCCGCAAGGCATATTTCGGCGGTTTTCAGATTCTCCGGCACATATAAAAGCGATTTGCCATCGTTTTGAACTGCCGCAAGGTACATTTCGTTTTTCAGGCTGTCCGGCACATATTTAAGAGTCTTGCCGCCTTTCCCAACCGCCGCAAGACATATTTCGGCAGTTTTCAGATTATCCGGCACGAATTCCAGTGCCCTGCCATCTTTCTGAACCGCCGCAAGGCACATTTCGGCAGTTTTCAGATTATCCGGCACAAGTTTAAGTGCCTTGCCATCGTTCCGAACTGCCGTAAGGCACATTTCGGCTTTCAAACCGTCCGGTACATATTTAATCGCCCTGATGTCGTTCTGAATTGCAACAAGGCACATTTCGACTTTCAGGCTATCTGGAACAAATTTAAGTGCCGAGCCATTTTGTTGAATCGCGGCAAGGCATATTTCAGAGGTTTTAAGATTATCCGGCACAACTTCAAGCTGCCAGCCGTCATTTTGAACCGCCGCCAGATACATTTCGGCGGTTTTAAGGATGTCCGGCACGCGCCTAAGTGCCGCGCCATTTTGTTGGACAGCCGCAAGACATATTTGGGCGTTTTTAAGATTGTCCGGCACGAGTTTAAGCACCGCGCCATTTTGTTGGACAGCCGCCAAGCATATTTCGGCAGACAGAAGGCTTGCCGGCACATACTCAAGTGCTGAATCATCTTGTTTAACTGCCGTAAAACATATTTCTGCGGTTTTAAGGCTCTCCGGCACATACTTAAGTGCCGAACCATCTTGCTTAACTGCCGTAAAACATATTTCTGCGGTTATAAAGTTTGCCGGCACGTGTTTAAGCGCCCAGCCATACTGCTGAACCGCCGCTAGGCACATTTCGGCAGTCTTAAAATTGTCCGGCACATATTCAAACGCCCCGCTTGATTGCTGAATCGCCGTTAGGCACATTTCAGCGGTTTTTAGATTGTCCGGCACATATCGAAGCGGGGAAGAATGCCAATAGTGATAAAAATCATCTTTATATCTGCCGTCGTCCTGAAGTGCCGCCATGCAAATTTCGGCCGTTATAAGGTTGCCGGGTATGAGTTGAAGTGCCATGCCGTTTTGCCGAACCGCCGCCATGCACATTTCCGCCGTTATAAGCTTGCCGGGTATGAATTCAAGCGTCATGCCGTTTTGCTGAACTGCCGCTAGGCACATTTCAGCCGTTAGCAGAGCTTCTGGGATTTTCTTAAAACTCTGCCCCTGTTTTATTTTCATAAGCCAACTTTTTTGTTCTTCGTTCATGTCATTGCCTCCTTAGTCGTTTTTTATCGCCATTGCCGCCGGGCTTTCGGCGAAACTGCTGAAGTTGCTCCTTTAGAGCAAGGTTTTTGTGAGTATGCTTTTTGTGTAGTGTATTGTGTTAGGCCTCGCCAGGCCCCGCCAGGCCTCTTCCCAACCCGCATCGCACGGGGGG